>JBGSOR010000069.1:0-1907 GCA_041738985.1 Chromatiaceae bacterium
GTCAGGGCCGCGGTGGTCTGGCCCGGGCGCAGGCGCTCGGGCTCGGAGAAGGCCCACTTGAGGAGCCGCCGCTTGCTGGCGTCCCGAAGGTCCTCCAGGGTCATGGCTCTCGGCATTCCTGCTAGGGGTGGTCCCGCTGTCTCGACATTGCCTGTTGGTTCGCTGCCGACAATCCGCCGCAATTGTATCGGCGCGGGGCCTGATCGCGGGATGGCGATCGCTCGGCCGTCGGACGTGGACTGCCCGATAGCCGCGCTGACGGCGGCGCCTGGCGATCCGCTCGATGCGCGTCAGGCCGTCCGCATGCGACGGCACGGCTGTGGAGCGCATGACTCCCCGCTGGGACCCAGCCCGCCCAGATGGCGATCAGTGATCGATGGCAGATCGGTACACCCCGGAAACCCCGTCGCCCGCCATCCCGCCAGTCCGCAACTGTGTCATCCTTTGAGTCAACCGACGGAAGGGCCGTCGGCGCCCGGAATCGAATCGATGAAGCTCTTCAAATCGATCTTCGGCGGCGGCGAGGCCGCCGGCCGCTACCCGGAATCGCTGATCGAGGCCGCCATCGAGCGCGCCGTGGACGGAACCGACTCCAGGCTGCGGTTGCTCGTGGATATCGACCCCGCGGAGCTGCCGCCGCGGGAGGATTTACTGGCCGCGGCCGCGCGCTACCAGTATTGACGGGGCCGGCAGCGCGTCGCGGTTCCGACGGTTGTTGGGCAGGCACCGAGCAGATCGAAGCGTTTTTCCAGGAGCGGAGCAGACCCATGTCCACCTTTATCGAAGTCGAGCACACCACCTCCTACCGCTATACGCAACCGGTGGAGTTTTCCAAGCACCGCGTGATGTTCCGGCCGCGCGCGGCCCACGACATCCGTGTCCTGAGCTCCAGCCTTGAGGTCGAGCCTGTCGCCCGTCAGCAGTGGGTCCACGATGTCTTCTCGAACTCCGTGGCGATCGTCGAGCCGCTGGTCGCGGCAGAGGAGCTGCGCTTCACGGCCCGCTTCGCCATCGAGCATTTCGGCGTGCATAACCTGCAGCTTGAGGTCGACCCGGAGGCGCGCGACTACCCCTTCCAGTACAGCCCGGACGATCGGGTCGATCTCGCGAGCTTCCTGCCGCTGCAATACCCCGAGGATGCCCCCGCTGTCAGCGAATGGGTCAGGCAGTTCCTGCCCGCCCGCGGCGTCATCCAGAGCCGCGACCTGCTGGGCAATATCGCCGAAGGCATCCGCACCGACCTTGCCTATCAGTCGCGCGAGGCCATGGGGACCCAACGCCCGGCCGAGACCTTGAAGCTGATGAGCGGCACTTGCCGCGACTATGCGCTCCTGATGATCGAGGCGGCCCGCGGGCTCGGCTTCGCCGCCCGCTTCGTCTCCGGCTATCTCTACGACCCGTCCCTGGACGGCCAGACACCCGCCGAGCTCGGCACCGGCCTGCAACAGGGGGTGCGCCAGGCGGAGAGCCTCGACCGCGGCGACCTGGTTCAGGGGGCCGGCGCCACCCATGCCTGGCTGCATGTCTTTCTGCCCGGCGCCGGCTGGGTGCCCTTCGACCCCACCAACAGCATCTTCGGCGGAACCGATCTGATCCGCGTCGCCTATACCCGGACCCCGGAGCAGGCCGCCCCGGTCACCGGCAGCTGGACCGGCTCGGCCAGCGATTACCTCGGCATGGCGGTGAAGGTCAGCGTACGCCGTATCGATGCCGAGGCCGCCTACGCGATCGAACGGGACCCCACCGGAGAGCCGTAGAGCGGGTGCCCGATCGGGCGATCCGCCATTCCACGCAGGCGAGCGCGCAGGAGCTTGACGCCGAGGGGCTTCTGCAGCTCGCCGATCTCATGCAGGAGTTGGCCCGATCGGCGGCGCGGGCGAAGCGCCTGTTGCCGCCGGACGCTCGCG
>JBGSOR010000138.1:0-12458 GCA_041738985.1 Chromatiaceae bacterium
TTGGCCTTCTGAAATCTCCGCCCTCTGACCGATGTTGGCTTGCTCCGCCTACATTCTTAAAGCAATTACTGCAATAAACTGGCCGGTCGCCTGTTGGCCTAAATGGCACTTCGCAATCTTCTCCGCAGCTGGCGCACACTGCTGCGCGACCTGAGATCTGAGCTGCGGACCCGACACATCGCGGCGCTGTAGCGAACAAAGATCTGACGCCAAGGCCGCTTGGTGCCGCCTACGCACCCATGGCGGCGACCAGCTGCTCGTCGTAGTCCTGGGCGACCAGGAGCTCGGTACCCGCCTCGGTGCGGCGGCTTGAGATGACCACCGCGTCGGGTCCCTGGTCCTCGCGCACCATGCGCAGTGCCTGCCGCATATCCGGAGCCAGAAAGCGCTTGATTCTCATCTCGACCAAACCTCGTTCAGCCTTCGGGCGCCCGGGGCGCCCCTGTCTTCTCGTCCGCCTAGCCAACCGATGCGACGATGCGCACCCGCTTGTTGTCCGGGATCTCGTTCACGCCCAGCACGTGAAGGGACTTGAGGCTCGGGCGCAGCCAGCGGGCCAGCCAAGTCCGAAGCTGCGGGGAGACGACCAGCACACTCGGCCGCCCCGCCACCTCCCGCTTCTCCGTGACCTGCCTCAGGCCCTCGAGGAGCCGTTGGGCCAGGCCCGGCTCCATCCCCAAGCCACCGTCGTCCCCCTTCTGCAGGGACTGGAGCAATATGTGTTCCAGGTCCTGATTGAGAGTAATCACCTCAAGCTCCGGATCTAAACCGTTAATATGCTGAATGATGGAACGGCCAAGGGCGGCCCGCACGGCAACCGTGAGGACGACGGCATCTTGACTCTTGGCCCCATGCTCCGCCAGAGACTCAGCGATGCTGCGCATGTCGCGGATCGGCACGCCCTCGGCCAGCAGGTTCTGGAGCACCTTGACGATCGCCGACAGCGGCAAGGTCTTCGGCGTCAGATGCTCAACTAGTTTGGGCGCTTGGCGCGCCAGCACGTTGAGGAGCTGATGTACGTCCTCGTGACCCAGAAGCTCGCTCGCGTGCTCCTGGATCAGGGTGCTCAAGTGCGTCGCAATCACGGTGCTGACATCCACCACCGTGTATCCCAGCGTCTGGGCCTGATCCCGCTGGGCCGTCTTGACCCAGACCGCATCCAATCCGAACGCGGGGTCTTTGCAGGCGATGCCAGGCATGGCGCCGAACACCTGTCCCGGGTTGATCGCCATCTCCAGCTCGGGCTGGACCTGAGCCTCCCCCACAGGCACGCCGAGGAGCGAAATGCGGTAGGCGTTAGGCGCCAGCTCCAGGTTGTCGCGGATATGCACCGCGGGGACCAGGAACCCGAGCTCCTGGGACAGCTTTTTCCGCACCCCTTTGATCCGCCCCATCAGCTCGCCGCCTTGCGCCCGATCCACCAAGGGGATCAAGCGGTAGCCGAGCTCCAGCCCGATGAGATCCACGGGTTGGACATCATCCCAGGAGATCTCGGCGGGCGCCGCAGGCGTCGGCGCCTGGCTATCGGACGGTCCTTCCGTCGCCTTCCCTTCCAGGTTCCGGCGGTGCACCAGCCAGGCAGCGCCCCCGGTCGCGCCGGCGAGCAGCAGGAAGGCCAGATTCGGCATGCCGGGAATGATGCCGAGCAGTCCGATGATGGCGGACGTCGCACCCAGGGCTCGGGGGGACCCGAATAGCTGGGTGACAACCTGCCGCCCCATGTCCTGGCTGCTGGCGACCCGGGTTACCAGGATGGCCGCGGCGGTAGACAGGAGCAGCGCCGGGATCTGGGCGACCAGTCCGTCCCCGATGGTCAGCAGGGTGTAGATCTTCAATGCCTCCACAGCCGGCAGTCCGTGCTGCAAGGTACCGACCGCCAGGCCGCCGACAATATTGATGACGAGGATAAGGATCCCCGCCACCGCATCGCCGCGGACGAACTTGCTGGCACCGTCCATAGCCCCGTAGAAGTCCGCCTCCTGCTGGACCTGCTCCCGGCGGCTGCGGGCGTCGTCCTGGCTAACGAGACCTGCGTTGAGGTCCGCGTCGATGGCCATCTGCTTGCCCGGCATCGCGTCCAGGGTGAAGCGGGCGTTGACCTCCGAGACTCGGCCCGCGCCCTTGGTGACCACCACGAAGTTGATGATCACGAAGATGACGAAGACCACAATTCCAATGGAATAGCTGCCCCCGACCACAAAGTCGCCAAAGGCTTCGATGACCTTCCCGGCGGCGCCCGTGCCCTCGTGACCGTTCATCAGAACCACGCGAGTCGAGGCGACGTTGAGCGCAAGCCGGAGCAGGGTCGCTAACAGCAGGATGGTCGGGAACGCTGCCACATCCAACGGGCGTACCGCATAGACCGTCACCATCAGAATGATCAGCGAGAGGGAGATGTTGAAGGTGAAGAGCATGTCCAGCGCCAAGGCCGGCAGCGGGATGATCATCATGCCAAGCATCATGATGACCAGGATCGGCGCCCCCAGGACCCCTTTCAGGCCGGACGGGAATCGGGCAGCGAGAGTGCCAGTGCTCATGTCTTATTGCCTAACGATCGAGCCGCAAATGAACGTGAATTCGAAAGGTGAAGTCGCCATGGCGTCGAAGTCGCGAATGTCCGATGCGACGAACGATTCGGACTGGATACCGATCGCTCGCCGGCGTCGCGCGCTAAGACCTCGGTACCCCCCATGCCCTGGGCGCTTCGGCGTATCAAGCCTTCTTACCCAGCATGTCGTCGGGCACGGGCAAGTCGCGGGGCGGCTCGGGCTGCCGAGCACCCGTTTCATTGGCAGTACGAAGCTGGTAGACGTAGGCCAGCAGCTGGGCGACCGCGAGATAGAGGGACGCCGGGATCTGCTGGCCGAGCTTGACCCCGTGGTAGAGCGCCCGAGCGAGCGGTGGCGCCTCGATCACCGGCACCCCATGGGCCCTGGCCGTCGTGCGGATCTGCCCCGCCAGCAGCTCGGCGCCCTTGGCCACCACCCGCGGCGCCCCGGACTTCAGGGGCTCGTAACGCAGGGCAACGGCATAATGGGTCGGGTTGGTCACCACCAGGTCGGCTTTGGGCACCTCGTCCATCATGCGGCGTCGGGAGAGCTCCCGCTGAAGCTGACGGATACGGCTCTTCACCTCGGGGCGCCCCTCGGTCTCCTTGAGCTCGTCGCGCACCTCCTGACGGGTCATGCCGAGCTTCTTTTTGTGGTCCCAGAGCTGATACGGAACATCCATCAGAGCGATGAGAAAGGTCGCTGCGGCCAGCACGATGAGCACAACGCCGAAGAGCCGGAAGGCGCGGATCAGGTCATGGGCGAGCGCGGCGGTCGGTGGCGCCAGGATCTCTGCCCGGTGGGCCCAGACAAGAGCCCCGCCGACGCCGGCCACCAGCACGAGCTTGGCGATCGCCTTGACCAGCTCCACAAGGCCCCGCACCGAGAAGATCCGGCCGAGCCCCTTGATCGGATTAAGCCGCTCGAGCTTGGGTGCGAGCGGCTCGGCACTGAGCCCCCAGCCACCAAGCAGCGCGGGGCCGGCCAGGGCCGTCCCCACAACCACGAGGATGAAGGGCGCGAAGAGCAGCAACATGTCCATCGTCGCCTCCCTCATCCGGCGCAGCATCGCAGCGGGATCGGCCAAGTCCGCCGGTCCGAGGTCCAACGCCCGCTCCATGTACCCCACCAGACCCTGCCCCAGGGCCGGCCCGAAGTGATAGAGCACCAGCGCACTCGCTGTCAGCATCAAGGCGGTGTTGAGCTCCCGGGAGCGCGGTATCTGGCCCTTGCGTCTTGCGTCCTGCAGCCGTTTGGGTGTCGGTCGCTCCGTGCGCTCTTGCGACCGGTCGTCGTCCATGCTGTCTCCTACGCGGCCACCAAGACGGCGACCATCTCGAAGGCCCGAGCCAGTACCCGCTTGAACAGGGGGCCGAGGTGGCCGAGGGTCAGCACCATGACCGACAGCCCCAGCAGCAGCGTGACAGAGAACCCCAGGGCGAACACGTTCATTTGTGGCGCGGCCCGGGTCGCGACCCCTAGGGCCAGGTTTGCCAGCAGGACGACCGAGACCACCGGCAGGGCGAGCCGCATGCCCTCACTGAACATCAGCCCGCTCCACAGGGCCAGCCCCTGGAACAGCTCCAGCGCGATTCCGCGGGTGTCCACCGGGAGCGTGGCGAAGCTCCGCGCCAACACCTCCACCATCCTCAGGTGGCCATCCAGCGCGAGGAAGATCAGCGCACCCAGCAGAAAATAGAGCTGGCTGATCACCGGCACCTGGATCCCGTTCTGGGGATCGACGACCGATGCGAATCCCAGTCCCATGCTTGCACCGACGATCTGCCCCCCGACGATCAAAGCGGCGAATCCCACCTGCAGCGCCAGACCCATGGCGACGCCGATCAGCAGCTGATTCAACAGAATCAGCACCCCGGATGGACTCAGCGGGTCCAGGCTCGGAACCGGGCCGACCAACGGAAGCAAGACCCAGGTCAGGGCTAGGGCCAGCACGAGTCGCACCCGCATCGGCAGGGTCCGGGCGCCGATGACCGGGGCGGCCGAGAGCATGGCCGCGATGCGCACGAAGGGCCATAGGAAACCCAGCACCCAGGCGGACAGTTGGTCGAGACCTATCTCCATCGATCATGGATCATGCGTCTTAAATCGATCCAGATCCCCAAGCCCCGCGGGGATGGCGGCGCCCGGCCTTCATCCGATCAGGCTCGGGATCGATTCGAATAGGCCCCTGGCATAGCCGGTGATGAGTGTGAGCATCCAGGGTCCGGCAATGTAGATCATGGCCACCAGACCGAGCAGCTTGGGGATAAAGGAAAGGCTCGCCTCGTTAATCTGGGACGCCGCCTGGAACAGGCTGACGAGCAGACCCAGGGCGAGCGCCGAGAGAAGCAGGGGCGCGCTCAACAGCACGGTCACATTCAGCGCCTGCTTACCGATGGTGAGGACCAGCTCCGGTGACATCTTCCCCTCGCGAGAGATTGGGCCGCATGGGCGAGCAAGCGCGAAGGCGGGACTGCCCGAGCGTTCGCCGCTTAAGCCAGCTGCAGCGTGTATGAGCACCCCGATCGGTGCGCCGAATCCGCCTCATGCCTGAGCGGGCTCGAACATCGATCAAACGAAACTGGACCCCAGCGTCCCGATGATCAGCGCCCATCCGTCGATGAGCACGAACAGCATGAGCTTGAACGGCAGGGAGATGATCATCGGGGATAGCATCATCATGCCCATGGACATAAGCACCGCCGCCACCACAATATCGATGACCAGAAAGGGCAGGAAGATCAAGAAGCCCATCTGAAATGCCGTCTTGAGCTCGCTGGTGAGGAAGGCGGGCACCAGAAGCGAGAAGGGCACCGAGTCCGGCGACTGGAGATCGCCCGCCCCGGCCAGTCCGGCGAACAGGGTCAGATCCTGCTCCCTGGTGTGTGGCAGCATGAACTGGCGGAGCGGGACAGCGGCCCGCTCGATGGCCTGGTCCGCTGGAAGACCGTCGTTCATATAGGGTTGGACCGATTCCTTGTTGATTCGGTCGAGGACGGGGGACATCACAAACAGGGTAAGGAAAAGGGCCAGCCCGATCAGTACCTGGTTCGGCGGGGTCTGCATGGTCCCCAAGGCCTGGCGCAGGATCGCCAACACGATGATGATGCGGGTGAAGGACGTCATGCTCAGCACGACGGCCGGCAGCACCGTCAGCATGGTCATCGCGATCAGGACCTGCAGACTGACGCTGTAGGTCGCGCCGCCGTCCGCAGTGGCGGTCATCTTGATCGCCGCCAGGCCCGGATCCGCGGCGACGGGCGTCCCCGCGAGCAACGCCGCCCAGGACAGGACGATACACAGGGTTCTGCCGCTCATCTGGCCCTCCGAGCCACCCTATGGAAGCCGCCTGACAGAGAAGGAGGTCTCGGGCGGCGGGGTTGCCTCCTGCCTCGTCCCCTCGTCGAGCACCAGCAAGGTCCTCAGGCCCCCGGGCGAGACGCCCACCAGGAGCCGCTTGTCCCCCACTCCCACCAGCAGGATCCTTTCCCGCGCCCCAAGGCTCAGCCCCCCCAGCACCCGCAGGCTCGACGCGCCCTGAGGCTGGAATCGGTTGAGCCGGCGCATGGCCCAGGCGAGGACCAGCAGCACGGCCACCACCAGCATCAGGGACAGGGTCACCTGCCCGATCACCTCGACGCCGGTGGCGGCCTGCCCCGCTGCCGGGGCGCCCTCCCCCGCACCTGCGACCTCCACCCAAACGAGCGCCGCGAGGGCCAGGAACGCCAGCCTCGATACCAGATGCCTTCCCAGACGCGTACCAAGAGGTGCCCGGCCACTGGCAAGGTGCGTCCGCGGTTTCATCCCGACCTCCAGGGCACCCATCAACCTTTGTTCAGCCGCTTGACGCGTTCGCGCATGCTCACCACATCCGTCAGGCGGATCCCGAAGCGGTCGTTCACCACCACGACCTCGCCCTGTGCGATCAGGGTCCCGTTCACCATCACATCCATGGGCGCACCGACATCCCGGTCCAGCTCCAGGACCGAGCCCTGGCTGAGCTTGAGCAGGTCGCGGATCGTCATCCGTCGACGACCCACCTCCATCGACAAGGTCACCGGGATGTCGAGGACGACGTCCAGGTTCGCGCCGGAGGCTACGGATTCCGGCTCCGGGACCTCGGACTGAAAGGGGGCGGCCCGGTACCCCTCGTCGGATTCGCGCTCTTCGCTGTCACCCGTATTGAACGTGCCCACCTCGGACCTCCAGGAATGTGATTCGGCAATCAGGCGCAGGCGGCGAAACCGCCTTGTGGTTTCCGGCCCGCGGCTCCAGCCAAGGGGCTGGCGTCGGCCCCGCGCGCCCCCGGGCTTGCGGTCCCGACCGGCGGCGCGGATTCGCCTTCCCGGCGCAGGACCTGAGTAATCTTTACGGCGTTGCGGCCCCTGGCGAATCCCAGCGCGCCGCGAAACGCCGGCGAGCCCTCCAGGTCGACCGGCAGCTGCTTGGGTAGGTCGATAGGAATGACGTCCCCGGACTTCAGGGTCAGAATCCGCCGCACCGGAACGACGGTCTCGACCAGGGTGCCCCGGAGCTCCAGCGTGACATTCAGCAGATTCTCGACCAGCTTCTCCCGCCATCTCCGATCCACTTCCGAGTGCTCGGTCAGCAATCCGTTGTCCAGAAGCGACTTGATCGGCTCGACCATGGCGTAGGGAATCACGAAGCTCAGCTCGCCCTGCAGCGTCCCAAGCCGGACGCCGAACCGCGCCGCGATGACCCGCTCCGGCGGGCTCGCGATACTGGCGAACAAGGGGTTCGTCTCCACGCCGACGTGCTCGATGGCGATCTTGTAGACCGGAGCCCAGGCGGCCTCGAGATCTCTGGCGATTCGGTCGATCACGATGCGCGTGATGCGCAGCTCCGCCGCGGTGATCTCTCGACGCTGCTCCGTGCGCTCCTCGCTGTGCTCCTCGTCGGTGCGGCCGCCGAAGTAGCTGTCCACGAACAGGTAGACCAAACTCGGGGGCAGCACGAACAGACCGGTGCCATGGAGCGGACGCAGCTTGACCAGGTGCATCCCGCAGCGCGGCGGCAGCTCGGCAAACCAGTCCGCGTAGCGCAGGCTCTCGACACGGGCGAGGTCCACCCCGGCACCCCGCCGCAGCACCCCTGACAGGGTGGTGCGCAACTGTCGCGAGAACTTCTCGTAGACCATCTCGAGGGTGGGCATGGAGCTGCGCACGATGCGCTCCTGCGCCGAGAAGTCGTAAGCGACCACGTCCCGCTCCGCCTCCTGGGCCGACTCGTCGCCATCGAACCTGCCCCAATCGACCTCTTGGAGCAGGGCCTGGAGCTCTTCCGGCGTCAGCAGGTCGTTGAAGGACATGTCACTGCATCACGAAGCTGGTGAAATAGACGTCGGACACGCCCGGCTTTCCGGCCAGACTCGTGAGGGTGCTGCGGATCTCATCGCGAATTTGCATGCGCAGCCGCTCTTTGCCCTCCCGCGTCTGGAGCTCCTCCGCCTTCTGACTGCTCAAGAGCATCACCAGTCCGTTGCGGATGGCGGGTCCATGTGCCTGGATCGCCTTCTCCACGTCCTTGTCCTGAATCGCCACGTCGATGGTGAACTGCAGAAACTGAGCGACCGTCGAGTCCTGGAAGCTCACGGTGAACGCCGGGTCCAGAGTGACGTAGGTCAGGGCCCCGGTGGCCGCGGCTGGCGCATGAGCCTCGGAGGCCGGCTCGGCGCCCTGCGACGCATGCGCTGGCTTCTGGCCCGGAAAGTTGCCCGTCGCGTACAGCGTGCCAAGCACGCTGCCGGCAACGACCAGGATGGCCACTAGGCCCGCGACGATTGCGATGACGATTTTCTTCATGAAGGGGACCACCTGTTGTGCACGTACCGCCCCGGCGGCGACTGTCCGCCTGCCCGGGCCGTGCCCGGACCAACGGCATCATCAAACGAGCAATCATCGCGCCAGACAGCGATGCGCCGCTTAAACAAGAGCTTGTAGAAGCTTCCCGGACGCCTGCCAGGCAGTTGTCTTAGGGATTACGGGAAAGCCGCCGGAACTTTGACGCGGCCGGCAGCCCGACGGGCCCGCGGGCGCGGGGGAGGGATGCAGCATCGGAGCCATACCGAGGTCCAGATGCTGCACCTGGCGAGAAGGCCAGCAAACAGGGAGAGGAGAACGGAGCCGATAAATGACTCTTGGGGTCCATGTCAGACGTAGGCGTCGATCACGCCCTCGCCGCGCCACGGGGGCGGTGGTGGAGGCTCGACACCCGCGGAGCCGCCTTCCGGGACCTCGGGGCCGCCGCCGGTGCCTCGATCACCCTCTCCGCCGCGACGATCCCCCGCTTGTCGCTCCGCGACATCCAGGCTCTGGAGCGAGAGGCCCGCCTCCGCGAACAGCTCTCTCAGGCGCGGTAACGCCGTCTCCACCGCCTCTCGCGCGCTCCCACTCTGCACCACGAAGCTCACGCTGGTGGCGTCCTTCTTCTGCCTGATCCGAATCTCCAGACTGCCTAGCTCTGGCGGGTTGAGCCGCAGCTCCGCCATGTTCTCCCGCTGACCGACGAGCCACAGGACCCGATCGCCCAGCTCGTCCCCCCAGCCAGGGGCTCCGGCGGGCCTGCCCATCTGGGCATTCGGAGAAGGCGCTGTGCTGGGGCCATTGGACTGGTAGGCCCGGTCCAGCGTAGCGGCTGCCGCCAGCCCCAACCCATCGGTCCGGCCCGAGTCCGCACTCGCTTGGAGGGGCCGCTGCGTCTGGGCAACGAGCGACTGGATGTCCAGCGTCCGAGCCGGCTCCGCGCTATCCCGCTCCTTGGTCGCCGCGGTCATCTCCAGAAGGCCGGCGGTCTGCGGCTCGGGGTCGAACGTCGCTTCGACGGTCGGCTCCGGCCCAGCCACATCCGGAGCCGGTGGCAGGACTGCAGGACCGGGTATCTGAGCAGTCGCGCGGGGAAACAGGCCTTCGCCCGGCACCGTCTGCGCCGCCTGCTCCCCGGATGCTGCGGGCACGGGCGATGCCAGGATTCGAGGCTGCCCTTTGGCGATCTGACTCAAAGGGACCCGGATCTCCTCGGCCATCGGACTCCCTGGGACCTGCATCTCCTCGGCCTGCCCGGCGTGCCGGTCCAAAAGGTCCAGCCTCCAAGGCTCTGTCACCGGCTCCGGCAACGCGGCACTCGTTGGAGTCTGGTTTGCAGAGGTGGTCATGGCCGGAGTCGAAGTTGGGACCGTGCCTTCGCCCGGTGCGATTGGCGGCTTGGAGGCGGCATGCCCGAGTAGGGGCTGCCCAGGCGAGTAGCTACCCAGAACCTGTGCCTCGTCGGCCTGAGTTCCGGCGCTCTGATCCACGAGCCCCGCAATCCGGGGCTGCGGGTCGCCGGAAGAAGTCGGCCGAGCTGACACAGTACCCGAGCCCAGGACTGCGGGGGGCATCGGCGCGTCCCGGCTTGGGCCGGGATTCGCCAGTGACGCCGCAGCATTCCGCAAGCCCCAGTGCGCCGCTGGCCCAAGGGACACCGGAGGGTCCAACACAGGGCAGGAATCGGTGTCTGCCTTGGGTTCCGCAACCACCGGCAAGGTTTCTCGCGGTTCGATACCATCAGAGGGCCGAGCATCTAGCAAAGGCGGAGAAGTCCCGATGTCCATCCCGGATAACGGATTGACTGGCGCTCCCCCATGCACTGCTGGACCCGGGGACATCGAGCGGTCTCTTGCAGGGGCGGGCCAGGTATCGGATGCGGGGTCCCCAGAGCTCGCCGCACCCACGAGCGCCACAGCAGCCAGCGCACCTGCAGGCTCTGTTGCCACCGCGGCCACTGCTGGGAAGGCTAATGCCGCATCCAATCCGGATGTGTCGGTCGTTGCCCGGATTGGCTCAATCGCCGCGTCTTCGGCGGCTCGCCGCGGCAGAGCGGACAAGGCAGTGCCAGTATGGGCGTCGCCCCGCGCTGCCGGAGAGACGGGAGCGGACTCGGACACCGACGTCGATTGAACCCTGGGCGATGCGGCCGCCTCCATGCCTTGCTGCCGAATCAGGCGACCGAACGCGCCGTCCTCGGGGACCGAGTTTGGGTGCGGACCCAGGTCCCGCCCGACAGGCGCGTCCAGGGATGTGGTGGAGAGCGGAGACATCATTACGTTCAAGGCGGGTCAGGCTTCGTCGGACCGGAGGACGTCCGATCGGCGGCGCGGCAGGTCGTCGAGGGTCCTCTGCTCCCCGCGCTCCCGGACCCGGCGGTCCGCCGCGCGGACCCGATCGATCACCTTCTCGAGGACGGCCACCTGCCGCTGGGCATTCTGCCAACGCTCGAACGACTGCTCGACCGCCACTCGGTGCTGGTCCATGCGCTCGCGGTGCTCGGCGATCGCGCTGTTGAGCCGGGACATGAACCGCCAGTAGTCCTGCAGGTGCACCCCGATCCCCGCCCGGCGGACGCCTTCGCCACCGGCGTACTCGTCTCGGTATGAGAGGAGCTCCCGCAGGCGGCTGGCCGACTCGTCCAGGATCTGCCTGCGGTGTGCGAGGGCCCGCGTCGCGTCCTGGCCCCGCTCCTCCGCCGCACGCAGCACGAGCTCGATGCGTTGTTCCCGGCTCACGGATTCACTCCCTCAGGCTGTGTGTGTGCCCCGGCGGCCTGCCGGAAACGGAAGAGGCTCAGAGCTGCGCAGCGCCCTCGGACGTCTTCATGAGCGCGACCAGCTGCGCGATGCTGTCCGCCAGGTCGACCCGCTCGCGCATGTCCTGGCGCAGGAGCTCCATGATCGCCGGTCGGCGCTCGACAGCCTCGTCCACCTGAGGATTGTGCCCCTTGCGATAGGCCCCGAGCGTGATGAGATCTTGATTTCGGTTGTACACGGAAACCAGGCGCTTGAGCGCCCGCGCTGCCTCCCGGTGGGGATGCTCGGCGATCTCGTGCATGAGGCGGCTGACCGATGCCTCGATGTCGATGGCCGGATAGTGCCCCGCGTCTGCCAGGCTGCGGGAGAGCACCACATGGCCGTCGAGGACGGCCCGCGCGGCGTCCGCGATGGGGTCCATTTGGTCGTCCCCCTCCACCAGGACGGTGTAGAAGGCCGTGATGGATCCGACACCCTCGCCGGTTCCGGCCCGCTCCACCAGGTGCGGCAGCTTGGCGAAGACCGACGGGGGATAGCCCTTGGTGGCGGGCGGCTCGCCGATCGCCAGGGCGATCTCGCGCTGGGCCTGGGCGTAGCGGGTAAGCGAATCCATCAGGAGCAGCACCCGCTGCCCCCGGTCGCGGAAGAACTCGGCGATGCTGGTGGCCAGCATGGCCCCTTGCAGACGCATCAGGGGCGGGCGGTCGGCGGGGACGGCGACCACCACGGCGCGACGGCGTCCCTCCTCGCCCAGGATATTCTGCACAAACTCCCGTACCTCGCGTCCACGCTCCCCGATCAGCCCGACCACGGTCACATCCGCATTGGTGTAACGGGTCATCATCCCCAGGAGCACGCTCTTGCCAACGCCACTGCCCGCGAAGAGCCCCATGCGCTGGCCGCGTCCCACGGTGAGGAGGGCGTTGATGGCCCGCACCCCGACGTCGAGGGGCTCGTCGATCGGGGCCCTGGCCATCGGGTTGATCGACCGGCCGTGGAGGGGCACCGTACCCTCGCTTCGCACCGGTCCCCGGCCGTCCCAGGGCCGCCCGGCACCGTCGAGGACACGCCCGAGCAGGGCCGGTCCCACCGGTACCTCCCCGTCCTGACCCAACGGGGTGACCCGCGCATTGACCGTCAGACCCCGGTCCTCGCCAGCCAGCATCAGATAGAGCCGCTCCCCCGAGAAGCCGACGACCTCGGCGTCCACCTCGGAGCCGTCGATGGCCTCGATGACGCACCGTCCGCCCACCGCCGCCTGACAGCCGACCGCCTCCAGCGCAAGTCCGACCGCGCGCGTGAGCCGTCCCTGGACAACCGGCGGAGGA
>JBGSOR010000174.1:0-23536 GCA_041738985.1 Chromatiaceae bacterium
GTCGTTGGCGCGGGGTCGGCCGGCATAGGCGCGGCGGCCGCCAAGTGCGGGAGCGCCACCTTCAGGGTCCGGCGATGGGGGGGGTAGCAGAATCCGGCGTCGGCGCAACCCTGAAAACCGACCTCGAGGTCTAGGCTGTCGCCGGACCCGGCCGGACGCTCGATCGGCAGCTCGACCTCCAGCGAGCCGTGGTAGATCGGGACCTCGCCGAAAAAGGCGTCGCGCTTGGTCTCCGCGTTGGGCAGCTCGGCCTTGCCGGCCACGATCCCCGGGGTCTGGGAGGCAAACCGGAGCTTGTCCCGGTACAGGTAGTAGCCCGACGCGACATCCCAGCGCACCCTCACTACGTTTGGGCCATCTGCCCTCCCCGCAACCGGAAAAGCCTGCTCGACCGGGAGAAACTCCTCTTCCGCCCAGACCCCGGAGGCCGCAAGCAGCAGGCCGACCAGGGCGAGCAGGGCAAACCGCGCGCGGCTGGCGAAGGGCGCAGACGCGCCACTCCGGCCGGTCGCACAGGTCATCGTTCGGGTTGCGTGCATGAGGTCACCCAGCTCAGGTAATCGGGGAGTCCGGCGGCGATGGGGAGCGCGATGATCTCCGGCACCCGGTAGGGATGCAACCGGCGCACGGCCGCCATGAGTCCGTCCAGGCGGTCTCCTGTCGTCTTGATCAACAGGAGGATCTCGGGATCCCGCTGGATCTCCCCTTCCCAGCGGTAGATGGACGTCAGCCCGGGGACCAGGCTCACGCAGGCGGCGAGCCGACCCTCCACCAGTCCTTCACCGATGGTCCGGGCGGTCTCGGGGTCCGGGCAGGTGCACAGCACCAGTCGGTAGTCGGTGTCCGGGGTCATGGCGGTCTCTAAGTATCCCTTGGCTTGCGGTGGATCGATCACGGCGACGCATGTTGGAGTCGGCGGGAATGACAACCAAGGCGGAGGCTGCCGGCCGGCACTTGAGATCGGGTGCCGACCGCGAGACTATCGGGATACAGTGGGCTGGATGACGGCCCCGCCCGCGGCCGGTCCGCCGCGGATTCACCGAAACAAAGAGCCCTATCGTGCCCCTGATTCTGCTCCTCGCCCTCCTCCTCGGCCTGCCCCTGGTGGAGCTCTATCTCCTGATCCGGGTAGGCTCCGTCATCGGCGCCCTCCCCACCATCCTGCTCTCCATCTTCACCGCCATGATCGGGGCCTGGCTGGTCCGCGTCCAGGGCTTCGGGATCCTCTGGCGGGTCAAGGGCGCCATGGCCCGGGACGAGATCCCGGCCTTGGAGCTCCTGGACGGGGCCGTGCTCCTGGTCGCCGGGTTCTTCCTGATACTGCCCGGATTCATCACCGATTCTGCGGGGTTCCTGCTCCTGATCCCCCCCCTGCGGCGCAGGCTGATCAATCGTTATGTGCCTGTGCTGCCGATCGAGGGTACCGTGGTGCGGCACGAAACTCGGGTGATCGAGGGGCGGTTCAGGCGGGAAGACTGATCCGTACAGAGGAGGTTATTGTGGAAGAACGCAACGTCGATGTCGCCATCATCGGGTCCGGCACGGCCGGCCTGAATGCCATGGGCCAGGTCCGCCGCGCTGGCAAGACCTTTGTCCTAATCAACGGCGGCGAGCCCGGGACCACCTGCGCCCGGGTTGGCTGTATGCCGTCCAAGGCCATGATCCAGATCGCCGAGGATTACCATCGGCGCACGCACTTGGGCAAATACGGGATCGACGGCCACGAGGGCATGACCCTGGACATCCCCGAGGCGCTGAGCCATGTGCAGGACCTGCGCGATACCTTCGTCGACCGCGTCTTGGGCAACAGCACGGACGACCTGCCCGCGGACCTCTTCATCCAGGACTATGCGCGCCTGCTCGAGCCCACCCTGGTCGAGGTGGCCGGCCAGCGCATCCGCGCCCGCGCTGTCGTCATCGCCACCGGCTCGCGTCCCCTGGTCCCTGCCGCCTGGCGCCAATTCGGCGACCGGGTCATCACCACCGACGACATCTTCGAGCTGACGGACCTGCCCGCCACCATGGCGGTGATCGGGCTGGGGACGATCGGACTGGAGCTGGGCCAGAGCCTGTCGCGGCTGGGGGTCGCGGTCACCGGTTTCGACCGCCTGACTAGCATCGCCGGGGTCCGGGACCCGGAGGTCAACCAATCCGCCATCGATCTGATGGGAAAGGAATTTCCCATTTATCTCGGAGAGACGGCCGAGATCGCGGCAGAGGGCGTGCAGCTCCGCGTCACTGCCGGCCAGCGCAGCGTCCTGGTGGACACCGTCCTATGCAGCATCGGACGGGTGCCCAACGTCGACGGACTCGGACTGGAGAACCTGGGCCTTCCCCTGAGCCCCCGCGGCCTCCCGCCCTTCGACCCCAACAGCATGCAGGTCGGCGACCTGCCGGTCTTCATCGCCGGGGACCTCACGGGCGACCGCCAGCTCCTCCACGAGGCCGGAGACGAGGGCAGAATCGCGGGATTCAATGCCGCCCGCATCGACGAGACGCCAGCCCGCTTCCGTCGCAAGACCCCGCTCTTCATCAACTTCTGCGATCCCAACATCTGTGCCGTCGGCGCCCGCTGGGACGAGCTGGATCAGGCGACCACGGCCGTCGGGCAGGTCAAGTTCGCCCCGGTGGGCCGGGCGCTCATCATGGGCAAGAACAAGGGGGTGCTGCGTGTCTATGGCGACAAGGCCACCGGCCGCATCCTGGGCAGCGAGATGATCGGCCCCAAGGGCGAGAACCTGGCGCATCTCCTGTGCTGGTGTATCGAGCAGGGACTCACCGTCGGCGAGCTGCTGCGCATGCCCTTCTACCACCCGGTCATCGAGGAGGCACTCCAGGCCGCCCTTTACGACCTCTATTCCAAGGTAGATGCGAAAAACGGTGGTGGCATCGTCGAGCTGGCTCGGCTGCCCGATTGATCGCCCGAGCACGATTTCGGCTGGTCTAAGTTGTCGGGGCGCCCGGTGCCCCCGTCGCCGATTGGCGGCGGTCGCCGGGCGCCGTCAAAGGCCATCAAGAGGCGACCCCCATGTCCTGGAAGACCGCGCACCGTTCCTTTTACTACCAGACTGCCCCCGAGCCCGATGACCTGGTGCTGCCCAGGTCCGAGACCGCGCTCCTCTGCATCGACCTCCAGAATTACGGCATGCAGGTGGCGGACGACCCCGTGGAGGCGGCCCGCTGGGCACCCTTCCTCGAGCGCATGCGCGCGAACGTCATTCCGAACGTCCGGGCACTCCAGCAGGTCTTCCGAGCCGCTGGCATGGACGTGATCCACGCCCGCATCGCCTGCCTGCTCCCGGACGGACGCGACCGCTCCCTGAGCCAGCGGATGCCCGGCTTCAACAATCTGCTCATGCCCCGCGATAGCGAGCCCTCCCAGATACTCCCGGAGCTGGCTCCCGCCCCCGGGGAGATTGTCGTCACCAAGACCACCGACAGCGCGCTCACAGGCACCAACCTGCGCCTGATCCTTGCCAATATGGGCATCCGCCATGTGGCGGTCTGCGGCATCTACACCGACCAGTGCGTCTCCTCTACGGTCCGTAGCCTGGCAGACGAGAGCTTCCATGTCGTCCTGGTCGAGGATTGCTGTGCGGCGGGGACCGAGGAGCTGCATCGGCACGAGCTCATGGTCCTGAACCGAATCTATTGCCAGGTGCTGTCCAGCGTCGAGCTCAAAGGTGTGATGGGCCTCGTCTGACCAAACGGCGGTAGGCATCAGGCCACGCCAGCTGACCTAAGAGCCCGCCTCGGTTAAGCTTCACGTCCAGCTCAGGAAATGCCTGCGCAGTGTATCAGGACGCGCCTTGCCATGGTCCTCATCGGAGTCGACAGCTTCGAGCTGCGGGTCGAAGGCATGCTGATTGGCAGTCACCGTCCGCTCGATGCGGTCGCGCTTTGGACCGTGCACGGCCTCGCGGCGCACTGTGTCCCGGTTGAGCTTAGCCGAGACCAAGCCGCGGCCTTAGCCATGAGCCGCGATCTCCACCGCTGGCTCAACAGCGATCAGCACCAGTTGGGACGGCAGTTCTAGACCGACGGCCGCCTCTACAAAGCGACAAATGAGCGAGACCCTGTTGATCATGCCCGACATCAATGACCTCCCTGCAATCACACGCCTCTATCGGGTCTGCGAGCCAGTAGAGTCCCTGAATCCGATCGATCCGCGGTGGGTGGATTTCGACGATGTCCGCGGTGACGAGAACGTTGTCGAGCTCTACGCGCGCAGTCTGCGGCGGGCGACGCCCGATCGAGCGGATTTCAAGCTGTTTACTGGTCACCGTGGCGTGGGCAAGACCAGCGAGCTCTACCGTCTCAAGGGGATGCTGGAGGAGAAATCCGCTGGCGGCAAAAAAGGCTTTCTCGTGGTGTTCTCCGACGTTAGTGATCGACTCGACGTTAACGACCTCGATTTCCCTGACCTATTGGTCTTCGTCGCGGCGCAGCTGCAGCAACAGCTCGGTAAGCTTCAAATTCCGGGCTTCGACCCCGCCACTACCTATCTCAGGCATGTCTGGGACGAGATCCGCAAGTTGCTGGGAAGCGAAGTGGAGCTTAAGGGCGTCGAGGTGGAGGCCGGCTTCGCCAAGCTGGCAATCGAGCTGCGGAACCGCCCCAACTCCCGAGAACTGTTGCGTGCTGCCGTCGAGCAGCACAGTACTTCGCTACTCGATGCGGTCAACGATCTGCTGACAAGTGCAGAAGCCTCCGCCCGCATAGCCGGCCACGCCGGCTTGGTGCTTATCATCGACGGACTGGACAAGCTTGTACGCCGCGACCTGGGTAACGGCAACAACACCCATGACCGTCTGTTCATTGATCGTAGCGAGCAGCTCGCCTCATTGTGCGTGCATACGGTCTACACAGTGCCCATTTCGCTGATCTACTCCCCGCGCTTCGGCCAGGTCCAGCAGTCCGTCGGCGAGCACAACGCCCCAGTCTCCATGATCCGCCTTAGGCCGAAATGCGAAGAGCCGGTACTCACGGATTCCCCTGGCATGATCAAAATGAGGGAGATGGTCTCGAAGCGTTGCGCCCACGCCGGCACGTCGATTACCGATGCCTTCGACAACCTGGAAACACTGAACTACCTTTGCGAGTTGAGCGGCGGTCATCCTCGCCATCTGATGATGTTCTTACAGGCCGCCTGCAACGAGCTGGACGAACTCCCGATCACGCGCCACGCAGCCGAAAAAGCCGTTCGCAGGTATGGTAACGCTTTGTTGCGCGAGGTGCCGGATGCGGCCTGGGATGCGCTGAAGAAGTTCGAGCAGCCCCAGCGGGACATCCCCAAGGACGACCTTCACCAGCAGATGTTGTTTCTTCTTTTCGTGTTTGAGTACATGAATGGCAAAATCTGGTACGAGGTCAACCCGGTGCTTCGGACCCTTGAGCGCCTCCGTTGCTGAGTCGGCTGCCGAACAGGCCGGGGATGCGTTTCGTGCACTCCGCCGCGGAATCGCCCGAAGCCGCGGCTTCTCGCTGCATGTCTGCACCTGCGACTCGCCAGCCACCCGCGACCAGCTCATTGGTAACCTCGCCGCGTCGATGCCAGCGCTCACGGTACATCGCTTCGAGTTGGCAGACACCGATGACGATGTCCTTGAGGCCGTCGCCCATGTCTTGACCGGCGCCTCGCCCGGCCCCGTCATGGTTGTGGGCATCGAGCGGGCACTTCGCGACGACGCACGCCTGGAACGTATTCTGAGCGGCCTCAACCTTCGTCGCGCCGAATGGCCGATGCGCATTCCGTTTCCCGTTGTCTTCTGGTTGCCACAGCGCCTCTTGGGCCGACTAACCAGCGGTGCGCCCGACTTTTTCGATTGGCGTAGCGACACCCTCGAGTTCCCCGAGTTGAGCAGCATCGAGTCGCGCCCTTTCGCGAGCAGAGAATGGCTCTTCGGTGTCGATCCCCAGTTTTCAAAGCAGGAACAGCGAGAAAGGGCCAGAGAGCTGGAGGCTCGCATTGCGGCGTCGCGCGACTCGGATGATGAGCGAGTATGCCGGAGCCGCATGGGATGGTGGGATGAGCTTGCAATCCTGAAATTGGTGCGGGGTGATGTCGACGAGGCTCTGCGTATCCGCCGCGAGGAGGAACTGCCGATCTACGAGCGCCTCGGCGCCGTGCGCGAGAAGGCGATCACCCAGGGCAAGATCGCCGACATCCTCCAAGCCCGCGGCGAGCTCGACGAGGCTCTGCGCATCCTCCGCGAGCAGCTCCCGGTCTACGAGCGCCTTGGCGACATGCGCGAGAAGGCGGTCATCCAGGGCAATATTGCCCACGTCTTGATGACCCGCGGCCAGCTCGACGAGGCCCTGCGTATCCTGACCGATGACGTGCTCCCAACCCTTGAGCGCCTCGGTGACGCACGCTCCAAGGCCGCCGCCCAGACCCATATTGCCCACATTTTTGTGACCCGCGGCGAGCTCGACGAGGCTCTGCGCATCCTGACCGATGACGTGCTCCCGACCTTCGAGCGCCTCGGCGCCGTGCGCGAGAAGGCGATCACCCAGGGCAAGATCGCCGACATCCTCCAAGCCCGCGGCGAGCTCGACGAGGCTCTGCGCATCCTGACCGACGATGCGCTCCCGACTTTCGAGCGCCTCGGCGAGATACGCTTCAAGGCCCTTGCCCAGGGCCGGATCGCCGATATCCTCCAAGCCCGGGGCCAGCTCGACGAGGCCCTACGCATCTTGACCGACGATGCCCTCCCGACCTTGGAGCGCCTCGGCGACTTGCGCGAGAAGGCGATCACCCAGGGCAGGATCGCCGATATCCTCCAAGCCCGCGGCCAGCTCGACGAGGCTCTGCGCATCCACCGCGAGGAGGAGCTGCCGATCTACGAGCGCCTCGGCGACGTGCGCGAGAAGGCCGCTGCCCAGGGCAAGATCGCCGACATTTTTTTGATCCGCGGCCAGCTCGACGAGGCCCTACGCATCTTGACCGACGATGCCCTCCCGACCTTTGAGCGCCTCGGCGACTTGCGCGAGAAGGCGATCACTCAGGGCAAGATCGCCGATATCCTCCAAGCCCGCGGCGAGTTCGACGAGGCTCTGCGCCTCCGCCGCGAGGAGGAACTGCCGGTCTATGAGCGCCTCGGCGACGTGCGCGAGAAGGCCGCTGCCCAGGGCAAGATCGCCGACATTTTTGTGATCCGTGGCCAGCTCGACGAGGCTCTGCGTATCCGGATCGATGACGTGCTTCCGACCTTCGAGCACCTCGGCGCCGTGCGCGAGAAGGCGATCACCCAGGGTAAGATCGCCGAAATCTTTAAGGCCCGAGGCCAGCTCGACGACGCTCTGCGTATCCTGACCGATGACGTGCTTCCGACCTTCGAGCGCCTCGGCGACATGCGCTCCAAAGCCGTTGCACAGGGCAATATCGCCGAAATCTATATGGCTCGCGGCCAGCTCGACGAGGCTCTGCGCATCCGCATCGAGGAGGAACTGCCAGTCTACGAGCGCCTCAGCGATGTGCGTCATAAGGCCGTCGCACGGGTCAACATCGCCGTGATTTTTTTGGCCCGCGGCCAGCTCAACGAGGCTCTAGACATCCTGGCCGATGACGCGCTTCCGACCTTCGAGCACCTCGGCGACTTGCGCTCCAAAGCGTTAACCCAGGGCCGGATCGCAGACATCCTTACGGCCCGCGGACAGCACGATGAAGCTTTGCGCATCCGCACCGAGGAAGAACTGCCGGTCTACGAGTGTCTCGGCGACGTGTGTCAGAAAGCGGTCACCCAGGGCAAGATCGCCGACATCTTCCAAGCCCGGGGCCAACTCGATGTGGCTCTGCGTATCCTGACCGACGACGCGCTCCCGACCTTCGAGCGCCTTGGCGCTGCGCGAGAGAAGGCCATCGCCCAAGGCAAAATCGCCGACATCCTTACGGCCCGGGGCCAGTTCGACGAGGCTATGCGCATTCGCACCGAGGAGGAACTGCCGATCTACGAGCGCCTCGGCGACGTTCGCTCCCAGGCCACCGCCCAAGTCAAAGTCGCCGACATTTTTGTTGCACGCGGCCAGTTCGACGAGGCTTTGCGGGTCCTCCGCGAGTCGCTGCCAGTCTGCGAGCGCGCCGGCGACGTTCGCTTCAAGGCCGCCGCCCAAGGTCGGATAGCCGGCATCCTCCAAGCCCGGCGTCAGTTCGACGAGGCTCTGCGCATCCGCACCGAGGAGCAGTTGCCATTCCGCAAGCGCTTGGATCGCAAAACGATTTAGGGGAATTAGGTAGGGGTAGGGAATTAGGGGCCAGGGTCAATTGCGCCGTGGTGCCGTAACCGCGCAGAGCGGAGCACGCAACGGTTCCGCCTGCCAATGTGCCGAAGATGGCGGATCGCCCTGTGGGCGTCCCGCCCTACGGCTGCCGAATGGTCTTAAGCCACTCCCGCAACGCCGCGCTCCGCCTGTCTGTCAGCCGCTCCCGCCTCGCGCCGTCCCAGCCCCTCGGCGATGAACGCCACGACCAGGGTATTGAGAGACACCCCTTCGGCCTTGGCACGCGCCGCCAGTTGGGCATGGATCGACTTGGGCACCCGCGCGACGAACTTGCCGGAGGCCACGCCCCCGCTGTTGGGCTTCGGTACGGGGAAGCCCGTCGCGATCAGCGCCGCGACAGTGGCGGCCAGCGCCTCGCGCCCGTTGGCGATCGCCTCCTCCACCGTCTCGCCGTCGGCGATGCACTCGGAGGAATCCGGGTACGCAATCAGAAATCCCCCCGCCTTCGGCCAAGGTCAATGGGCGGATCTCGAACGGATAGTCGGACAGCTCGCTCATGGATCACTCCCCTTTCGCCAGCGCGACGAATGCATCGCCACGAGGTTATGGTCCTGAATCGGAGCTACTGCCACGTGCGGACCAGCGCGGAGCTCAATGATTCGATGGGCCTCGTCTGAGAGGGTGGAGAATGGGTCATCGTCGAGCAGTTCGGATGCTCCGGTCCATGTCAATGGCCTGGCCGCGTGCGACGTCCGCACCGCTCGTGTGTTCGGCAACGGCGGAGTGAAGTCAGCGATCCAGTGCGCGATCAGGACTTGCCGCGCGAGCGCAGCAGAGCGACTGCCTCGGTCTGGCTTGGGGCGTCCATGCATTCGTCGATCAAGCGGGGCTCGAGACCAGGGAGGAAGCAGCTGCGCGCAACGGTCCGATAGGCGTCATTGTCGAGTGTGTAGATCCGAAGCTGGCGGCCTTGCCAGATCCAGACCTCCCGGACGCCGAGTCCGCGATAGACCTCCAGCTTGTCGATGCCGCCGCGGGTCCAGATGACCTCGATGGCGAAGTCCGGTATTTCGGGGGTGCCGCTCAGCGGGCCGATCGCATAGCACTCGTCGGCCTCGACACCCCGCCGTTGCAGCTCGGATCTGAGTGTCCAGGAGCCGAAGCCTTCAAGCGGAATGCCGGACATCTCGGCATACGCTTCGATCAGACGGCCCAAGCGGGTCTTGAGCCCCTCGTGATCTACCGATGGCGTCATGAGCTCCAGCTCCCCGTCGAGGTAGGTCAGCCGCGGAACGGACCCCTCGCCCCGCAGGTCAAGCAGCCGCTGGTAGTCGGCCCAAGCGATGTCTCGCAGCACGATCCGCTGGTCGATCGGGTCCGGGTCCGGGGCCGAGAGTGGGCGGGCTGTGGCGGTCATAGCGATACCCGACGGTCTTGCCGCTCGGTTCGAGTTTTCCTCGGAGCGTAGCACGGCGGATGCGCGGTTTCAGCTTGGTGCGGACGCCAGGCCCCCGTAGATCGCTCCGAGGTTCGACTCGATCCGTCCCATCGCTCCACATGTCCTCGTGGGGTATGCCTTCCTGCGACTGCGCGGTTAGCTCCACGTCGAGCGAGGTCCCCCGCGCGCTCGCCGACACAGTCGAGCGCTTCCCGCACAGAATGCGCGTAAATCGGTTTTGCGTTGCGAGTGGAAACGTTTATCATTTGCAACGCAGGAACTTGTAACACTACTTTATTATACGTGTTACTTTTTTCTGCCAGCGCCCCCCGGCGTCGATGCCTCCAAACCGACTTAGGCCCCAAGAACGGATCGAAAAGCATGCACAAGACGAAATCACACGTCCCGTCACCGGCCGCCTGGCAAGCGGCCCCGGTCGCCCTCGCCCTCGCCCTTGTCGCGTCCGGGGACGCCGATGCCTACGATATCAACGACAAGCTGTCGATCGGGGGCCTGTTCGCCGGGGCCTATCAGTGCCAGGAGGTCTCGGGGTTGGAGGATTCGGACAACATCTGCCGGGGCGCCCTGCCCTTCCAGCCCGAGCTTATCTACAACCCCACCGACCAGGACCAGCTCTTCGTCAAATTCGGCTTCGCCGCCGGCAACGGACTGAACGAAAATTCGCCCTTCGTCCTTGCACCCTGGGGCGCGGACCTGGAGGCCGACGTGAAGGACATCAACGGCCGCAACCGCAGCTATCTGCTGGAAGCCTGGTACGCGCACACCTTCAAGCTCGCCGAGGACAATCGCATCCAGATCACCGGCGGCATCGTAGACCCCGCCTTCTATGTCAACGAGAACGCCTTTGCCAACGACGAATACACCCAGTTCATGAACGAGGCGTTCGTCAACGCGCGCAACGCCTTCCTGCCCGCCTACGACGTTGGCGGGGTCCTGGTCTGGAAATTCAAGGACTGTACGTTCAGCGCGGTGGGCATGAACGTGGGCGAGAACGACGACGGCAACAATTACAACTATCACGCGGCAGAAATTGACTGCCGCCTCAAGACCGCGGTTGGCGAGGGCAACTACCGGATAATGTACTCCGGCACCTCCCGCGAGTTCCTCGATCCTACCGGGGAGAACCTGGAGAACAAAGAAGGCTGGAACTTGTCCTTCGACCAGGAGCTGGGCAGCGTCGTCGGCGCCTTTCTGCGATTCGGATGGCAAAGCGACGACCCTCTGGTCGACTTCACTGCCGAATACACAGGCGGCTTCGACTTCAAAGGCGCCGCCTGGGGCAGAGAGAACGATAACATCGGCATCGCATTCGGCTATCTTGAGGGCCCCGGCTGGAGCCCCACGGTCGAGGAAGAGATTGTCGAGCCCGAGGACCCGTCGGTAGTCGACGGAACCGAAGAAGCCCCGGAGGAGGCGAATCAGGTCATCGCCCGCACCAACGTCGTCGAGGCGTACTACCGCTTCGCCTTGAACGACTATCTGGCCATCAGCGCGGACGTGCAGTACATGAAGGACAAGTATCGCGAGGGAGACGACGTAGACGGCTGGGTCTTCGGACTGCGTGCGGTATCGGAATTCTGACCTAACAGCCTTTGCGAGCGGTCCGACAGCCCTCGGACCGGCCCCCTTCTGCGTCCGATCGCCGGGGGAGATAGCCAGCGAGCACCCCGCGACTACCAGGCTCCTGGCGCGGGGTGTGTCATGGGCGCTCGAATCGGCAGGTGTGCAATGTGCTTCCGGTGCCGCTCGGAAACCTTCGAAACGGGGGGCCTTTCGCGCTATCCCGGAGATACGGCTCCCAGACCGACGGTGCCGGAGCCCGTCCCCGAACCGTGTCGGCACGCCGGGTGCCCAAGACGCATCCTTAAGATGGTGCCGATCTTCATACTCACCGACCATTCGAGGGGGAAACACGTGAATGCCTGCCGAGCGAAACCCGGTCAACGGAGAACGGGCGCCAAACCTTTTGCGAGCCATGGAGGTGCCGCCCGGCTCAAGGTACCCGGCCTATTGCTTGCCGCCCCCGCCCTAGGTGCCGCCCCGACCACGCTGGAGACGGTCGACGTCGTCGCTACCACCCCGCGATCCATCGTGTGGGACTGCCCGCAGACCGGGTCCCCTACCCGGTCCAGCAAGCCACTGGCCACCAGATCCAGGAGGCCCTGAACAAAAGCCTGGCGGACTTCATGCAGCAGACCCTGGGCAGCGTCTCCATCAACGACGCCCAAGACCACCCGCTCCAGCCGGATGTGCAGTTCCGCGGCTTCACCGCTTCCCCTCTGCTCGGGCTGCCCCAGGGGCTCGCGATCTACCAGAACGGGGCGCGGATCAACGACGCCTTCGGCGATGCGGTGAATTGGGACCTGTTCTCCCAGTCCGCCATCGCCAGCATCAACCTCATGGGGGGCTCCAACCGGTCTTCGGGCTGAATGCCCTAGGCGGCGCCCTCTCCATCCGGATGAAAAACGGGTTCACCGACCCGGGCTACAGCGGCCAGGTCATTGGCGGCTCCTTCGACCGGGTCCAGGGTTATGCGGAAGCCGGCTGGAACAACGGCACCGTCGGCGCCTACATCAACGTGGAATTCCGGGACGAGAACGGTTGGCGCGAGCATTCTCCCTCGGATGCCGTCAATGTCTTCGGCTCCTTCGGCTGGCGTGCCGAGGGCTCGTCCCTGGACCTGGATCTCGCCTATGCGGACACGGACTTGACCGGCAACGGCGCGGTGCCGATCCAGCTCATGGAGCAGGACCGGGACGCGGTCTTTACGTTCCCGGATAACACCAAGAACAAGCTCTTCTCCGCCAACCTCAACGGCGAGCACTGCGGCAAGCAGGTGCAGATCTCCGGCAACCTATTCTATCGGGACCTCGATACGGATTCCTTCAATGGTGACGCGGGCGAGCTCGAGGAATGCGATTCGCCATCGACACGGGAAGAAATCCTGTGCAACGACGAGGACGAGCCGCTGGAAGATCTGGCCGGCAACGAGATCCCAGCGGAGGACTCCGAGGGCAACGAGTAGAACGCCATCAACAATATCTCCAGCCGCAAGCAGGAGACTGGCGGCGGCAGCCTCCAGGCGACCTTTCTGCACGATATCTTCGGGCGCGCCAACCAATTCGTGATAGGGGCAGGCTACTTCACCGGCGATGTGACCTTCGATGCGAATGTGGAGATTGCCCGGCTGCTCGCGAACCGGGGCACGGCCGGATCCGGGATTTTCGAGGAGGAGGGCGCGACGCAGCTCGACGCCACCACCACCAGCGCGTCCGCCTATTTCATGGATAGCCTGAGCATTACGGAGCAGCTCACTCTGACCCTGGCCGGCCGCTATAACGATACGGAGGTGGAGAATAGGGACCAGTCGGGCGCGCGCCCGGACCTCAACGGCAACAGTACCTTTTCCCGCTTCAACCCGGCCGCGGGCCTCACCTTCCAGGCGAGCTCGGAGGTCAACCTCTATGCGAGCTACAGCGAGTCGTCTCGGGCGCCGACCCCGGTGGAGCTGGCGTGCGCGGACCCGGAAAACGAGTGCCGCCTGCCGAATGCCTTTGTCGCCGATCCGCCTCTCGAGCAGATGGTAGCCACGACCCTGGAGCTCGGGGTGCGCGGGGCGCTTAAGACACCTTATCCCGTCAACTACCGGCTGGGCTATTTCCACACAGTCAATCAAGACGACATCATCTTCCAGGCAGGCGGATCGACCGGGAACCTGGTCTTCTTCGACAACATCGGGGATACCCTGCGCCAAGGCGTTGAGCTCGGCCTGGACGGCACCGTCGATCGGGTCCGCTGGTACCTGGAATACACCTATCTCAGCGCGACCTTCGAGGACAGCTTCTTCTCGAACAGCCCGAACAACCCGTGGGCAAACGAGGAGGGCAATATTCTGGTGGAGTCCGGCGACCGTATCCCGGGCATCCCGGCCAACAATCTGAAGGCCGGCCTGGATGCCCGTATCACGGACAAGCTGAGTCTGGGGATCGTGGTGACCTACCAGTCGGGCCAGTATTACCGGGGCGACGAGTCCAACCAGTTGCCGAAACTCCCCGGCTTTACTACGGTTAATCTGCGCGGGGAGCACCGCGTCACGGACCGCCTGGCACTGCTGGCCAAGATCGACAATCTGTTAGACGCCGACTACTCGAGTTTCGGCGTCCTGGGCGAGGCCGACGAGGTCCTGGGCGACGCCTACGAAGACCCCCGCTTCGAAGGGCCAGGGGCTCCCTTGGGTGCTTGGGTAGGCCTCCGCATGACCCTGTGAGCCCACTGCCTGCAGCCGAACAACTCCGACTCAAGGAGCCTGTAATGCGCAAATCTTTACACTTGGCCGCCACCGTGGCGACCCTCCTAGCCCTGCCTGCCTCTGCCGGCCCGGTCGCCGACTCGGTGGCCCATGCGGCGGTTCCCCTGACCGGACTGCCTTGACCTAGTCTCGGTACAGATCGGCCCTGCCATCGCACACATGGAATTCGAGTCCCGCAATGGGGAGCCCACCTACGAGTTTGTGGTAAACGCCAAGGGGGCGGATTACTACGTCGGATGCAGTGGCACCACCGGATTGGTTACCAATGTGGACCTGCTGGTCAAGGCGGACGACCCGCGCTGGGTCGCCGCCGCCAAGATCACGGAAGCGGAGGCCAAAGCCACCGCGATGTCCCGCTACCCCGGAGAGCTGGAGGAGATCAAGCGTCTACTGCTGCAGTCCGGACACGCGGTCTATGAGGCAGACATCGAGATCCCCGGCGGCACGGGCGAGTACAACGTCTACGTGAATGCAGCCGACGGATCGATCCATCAGGTCAACTTCGAATACTGGGAGATCCCCGAGGCCATGCCGGGCAGCATTGACTGAGGGGGCTTGGGTACACGAAGCCCTCCGGGAGCCTCGTGCGGGGCGTCGCACGGCGCCTCGCACGCAAGAACCGGCTCCCTGGGTCCGAGCGGATCCGGATCGGCGTTCGCTGCTGGCGGCCGCAGGGCCAGGGTCTTGAGCCCGCGCAGCACCAGCCAGGCGTCCTGGGGTCCGAGCACGGCACCCACCGCGTTCTGCAAGTAGCCCAGCCGCTCGGCCAGCTCTGGGTCCCGCACCGAGACGATCCCGGCGATGGTGTCGTTGTGCCCGGACAGGAACTTGGAGGCGGAATGCAGCACCAGGTCTGCCCCCTGCTCCAGGGGACGGAGCCGGCAGGGGGTGAGCATGGTGTTGTCCACGGCGAGCAGGACGCCCGCCTCCCGGGCGATCTGGACCAGCGCGGGGATGTCCGGTACCTCCAGGCAGGGGTTGGAGACGGACTCCACCAGGATCATGCGGGTCTGGGGGCGCAGGGCGGTGCGGAAGGGCTCCGGCTCCGTCACTGGAACATAGTCGACCGCGAGGCCGAAGCGCTCGAACACCCGGTCGAGCAGCCGATAGGTGCCGCCATAGCAGCCCTCCGCCACGACCAGGTGGTCGCCCTGGCTGAGCAGGCAGAGCAGGGTGCTGAGTGCGGCCAGCCCGCTGCCGAAGGCGAATGCCGCGGCCCCGCGGTCCAGGGTGGCCATGGCGTCCTCCAGCGCCTTGCGCGTGGGGTTGGTGCTGCGGCTGTAGTCGAACCCGGTACTCTGCCCCAGCCCCGGGTGGGCGTAGGTGGATGTCTGGTAGACGGGCGTGCTGATGGCGCCGGTTCGCGGGTCGGTCCCGCGTCCGGCCTGCGCCAGGACTGTGTCGATGTGGGGCATGGGCCTGGTGGAGTCCTGTGAAAGCGTCGATGCCTGCACCCGGCGGTGGGCCCGGGTCCAGTGGCGGATTGAAATGGGTGGGCCGAGCGCGGGCTTAGGGCATCGACAGTCCATCCGATCGCTCGACGACCGGCCCCGGCGCGTTCATACGGGGAGACCCGCAGCGTCGAAGATGCCCTCGAAGAGGACGGAGCTGAGGTAGCGCTCGCCCGAGTCCGGCAGGACCACGACGATGGTCTTCCCCGCGTTCTCGGGCCGCTGGGCCAGGCGTGCCGCCACCGCGACCGCGGCCCCGCAGGAGATTCCGGACAGGATGCCCTCCTCCCGGGCGAGTCGGCGCGCGTAGAGGACGGCGTCCTCGTTGGTGACGGTCTCGATGGCATCCACCAACGAGAGGTCGAGCACCTGCGGGACAAAGCCCGCGCCGATCCCCTGAATCTTGTGGGGGCCGGGCTTTATTGGCTCGCCCGCGCGGGTTTGGGTGAGGACCGGGCTGGCGGCGGGCTCGACCGCCACGGAGACGATGGGCTTGCCGCGCGTTCCCTTGATGTAGCGGGAGACGCCGGTTATGGTCCCACCGGTGCCGACGCCCGAAACGAAGATATCGATCTGGCCGTCCGTGTCCTCCCAGATCTCGGGGCCGGTGGTCTGCTCGTGGATCAGCGGATTGGCGGGGTTGCGGAACTGCTGCAAGAGGACATATCGGTCCGGGTCGGAGGCGGCGATCTCCTCGGCCTCGGCGATTGCTCCGCTCATTCCTTTGGGGCCCTCGGTAAGAACCAGCTTGGCCCCGAAGGCAACCAAGAGCTTCCGCCGCTCGATGCTCATGGTCTCGGGCATGGTGAGTGTCAAGGGAATCCCCCGAGCCGCGGCGACGAACGCCAATGCAATACCCGTGTTGCCACTGGTGGGCTCCACGAGCTCCTTGCCGGATCCGAGCAGCCCACGCTGCTCCGCGTCCCAGATCATGGAGGCGCCGATTCGGCACTTCACCGAATAGGCCGGATTGCGGCCCTCTATCTTGGCAAGCAAGGTCGCCGGGGCGCCGTCCAGGACGCGATTGAGCCGAATGAGCGGGGTGCGGCCGATGGATTTGGAATTATCGGGAAACCAATGGGACATGGGGGTCTCCTGCCGGTGGGCTGGACGAGATTGATCGAGAAAACGCACTTGTACCGCCAAGGCTGAACGGGCCAGAAAGTCCGCAATGTCTGCCGCAAGATACGAGCGCGGCCGGTGGAGGCGGGACACGCCAGGGGCGCCTCGTACGTCTTTGTGCCCTTTACGCCGTTGCGGTTCCAGTTACCTGATCGACGATTACGCCAGTCGTGCCGGGGTTTGATCGAGTCTGGAGAGATCGGTGGATCTCTCTGGCGAGCAAGGTTACCGGGGCGGTTGCAGGGCCAGAACGAAGAAAAGCTGCAAAACAATGCAGGGATTCGTTCAATGGCCCCGCGCGCCACGGACGACGGTGCGAATCGTCTCCTGCGAGCGCCCGCCCGGGGGCGCCTGGAGGGCGTGGAGCAGCTCAAGTCCCTCCGGCCAGGGTCCGTAGCCAGAATCGGTGTTGATATGTCCGGCGTTTCCGACGTCAACGAGCTGGCCGCCCCACAGATGCGCCCAGCGCCGCACCCGGGGCAATGCCATCCAAGGATCGTTGCGGCTCGTTGGTCAAAGCTGGAAATAAGAAGTCTTGGCTTCCAGCCTAAGTCGGGAGGGGCGGACAGGGCAACGAACGAATGCCGATATGCTTATAGATATTGCCTATTCGAGCGCGACTCGGGGAAACACCGCCTCCAGCACCCGAGTCGGGGTCAGTGCCGGGGAACAGCACTCGATGAAGCGCAGGGCGTAGCCACGCAGATAGTGGCCGCGCTTCAGTGCAATCCGAGTGGTATTGAGGGCAAAGAGCCCGGGGGCCTCCAGAAGGCGCAAGCCCGCGTCGCGCGCTGGGTTGAAGGCCATGGCGGCGATAATACCCACGCCTAGGCCAAGCTCCACGTAGGTCTTGATGACATCCGCATCCAGAGCGGACATGACGATGTCGGGGGTCAAGCCCGCATTGGCGAACGCGCTGTCGATGCGGGCGCGTCCGGTGTATTCCTCGTGATAGGTAATGATGGGGTAATCCGCCAATGCCTCCAGGGTGAGTGGGTCCGCTGCCGTGAGCGGATGTCCCTCGGGCACCACGATGGCGTGCTGCCACTGGTAGAAGGGGAAGCTCACCAGATCCTCTTCGTCCCCAAGTGCCTCGGTGGCGAGTCCGATGTCCGCGTCCCCTGCGCGCAGCATGGCGACGATTTCCTTCGGATTGCACTGACGCAGCTCCAAGTGTACAGAGGGGAACTCCTGTCTGAAGCGGCTCACCATGGGGGGCAGGCGGTAGCGCGCCTGGGCGTGGGTGGCGGCGATAGTCAGCCGCCCCTTGTCCTTCTGGGCAAACTGCTCGGCTAGGTGCTTGACGTTCTGCACATCGAGCAGGATACGCTCCACGATGGGCAGGAGCTCCTTCCCGGGCTCGGTGAGGCCCAGAAAACGCTTGCCGTGGCGGACGAAGAGCTCCATGCCCAGCTCGTCTTCCAGATCCCGAATGTGCTTGGAGACGCCGGACTGGGCGGTGAACAGCGCATTGGCCGCGTCGGTCAGGTTGAAACGATGGCGGACCGTCTCTCGGACGATGCGCAATTGCTGGAGATTCATCTTAGGCGGCCTCGTCGCGGAAGATTCGGAGCCGATTGGGCACCAGGCGGACGCGCTGCCCGTCGGCCAGGTTGGCGGCATGCTCGCGCGGGAGGACGGCCTCGTAGTGGACCGCTCGCCCCGGCACGGGAGCCCGATCCAGGCTTTCCAGCTCGACGCGCACGCTGGACCCGTAGTGGGTGTGCACACGGCTCACAATGGCGTCGATGCCGTCGGTCGACGAGAGGTCAGGATCCAAACGGACCTCGTGGGGTCGAACGAAGGCCACCACGTCTTGCCCCTGAGTCTCCTCCACACAGCCGTCATGGTGCAGTCGGGCCTCGCCCACCCGCACGTGGTCGCCATCCAGGCGACCACGAAAGACGTTGACCGCACCGAGAAAGCCGAATACGAAGGGGGTGGCCGGGCGCTCGTATACCTGGGCAGGCGTACCAACCTGCTCCACCCGCCCATGGTTGATGATGACCACCCGCCCCGCGACCTCCAGCGCCTCCTCCTGGTCATGCGTGACGAAGATCGTCGTGACCTGCAGCTCGTTGTGCAGGCTGCGCAGCCAGCGCCGCAGCTCCTTGCGCACCTGGGCATCCAGGGCGCCGAATGGCTCGTCCAGCAGAAGGACCCGCGGCTCGGTGGCGAGCGACCGTGCGAGCGCAACGCGCTGGCGTTGTCCGCCAGAAAGCTGGCTAGGGTATCTGTTGGCCAGAGAGCCGAGCTGGACGAGGTCCAGCAGGCGATGGACGCGCTTGCGGATCTCCGCCTCCACGGGGCGACTGCGTCGGGGCCTCACCCGCAGCCCGAAGGCCACGTTTTCGAATACCGTCAGGTTACGGAAGAGCGCATAGTGCTGGAATACGAATCCGACCTGGCGCTCGCGCACATGGGTATCGGCCGCGTCTTCGCCCTCCAGGATGACGCGGCCCGAATCCGCGGTCTCCAGCCCGGCGATGACGCGCAGGAGGGTGGTCTTGCCGCAGCCCGAAGGTCCGAGCAGGGCGACCAGGTCCCCGGTAGGGAACTCGAGCGAGACGTTATCGAGGGCAACGAACTTGCCGAATGTCTTGGTAATGTTTTCGACTTGAATGCTCATCGGATGAATCTCGGTCTGGAGAGGTGGCGCAGTCTTCGCGTCTGAAATTCGCCGCAATCGCTCAGCTCCGCCCCGAGTGCGGGAGCATCGCAATGGCCGCTTTGGCGGCCGACCCTGGAGGCTAGTCATCCACAGTGGCGACCTGCCCGGCTCTATGCTCGACGATGGTCTTGAGGGCCAGTGTCAACAGTGCCAGCAATGCCAAAAGAGACGCCACAGCGAAGGCTGCGGTAAAGTTGTACTCGTTGTAGAGGATCTCGACTTGCAGCGGCATCGTGTTGGTCGCGCCGCGGATATGCCCAGATACGACGCTGACCGCCCCGAACTCGCCCATGGCTCTGGCGTTGCAAAGGATCACGCCATAGAGCAGACCCCACTTAATGCTAGGCAGGGTCACGCGCCAGAAGGTCTGCAAACCCGACGCGCCCAATACGGTGGCAGCCTCTTCTTCGTCCCGTCCCTGGGCTTCCATGAGCGGGATCAGCTCGCGGGCGACGAAGGGGAAAGTGACGAAGACGGTCGCCAGCACGATGCCGGGTACGGCGAAAACGATCTTGATGTCGTGCTCGAAAAGCCAAGGCCCCAGCCAGCCCTGTGCGCCGAATATGAGGACGTAGATCAAGCCGGCCACTACCGGAGAGACCGAGAACGGCAGATCGATCAAGGTCGTGAGCAGGCCCTTGCCATGGAAATCGAACTTGGCGATCGCCCAGGCCGCAATCACCCCGAAAACCACATTGAGTGGCACCGCAATGGCGGCCACCAGCAGGGTCAGTCGGATCGAAGCCAGTGCGTCGGGCTCGACCAGCGCCTCCAGATAGAGCAGCCAACCTTTGCGAAGTGCCTCGACGAATACTGCTGTCAGGGGCAGGATTAAGAACAGAGCGAAAAAGCTCAGGGCGATCACCAGTATCAGCCGCCGCAACCAGGCCGGCTCCCGTGTGGCGGGATTCGACTCGTAGCGGCGAGCCAGGGCGGCGCTGGCCATCAGCGATTCCTCCCGGTGCGCTTGGCGCTCCATGTCTGTAACAGATTGATCACCAGAAGCATGGCAAACGAAAAGACCAGCATGACGGCAGCCACCGCGGTGGCGCCTACATAATCGTATTGCTCCAGCTTGGTGATGATGATGAGCGGGGTGATCTCGGACACCATCGGAATGTTGCCCGCAATGAAGATTACGGATCCGTATTCCCCCACGGCCCGGGCAAAGGCCAGGGCGGATCCTGTCAACAATGCGGGCAGCGCCGTCGGCAAGATGACCCGGCGGAAAACTTGTGCCCGGCCCGCACCCAGGCTGGCGGCAGCCTCTTCCAGCTCGGTCTCGAGATCCTGGAGAACCGGCTGAACCGTGCGAACCACGAAAGGAACGCCGATGAACACCAAGGCCACGAGCACCCCGGCAGGGGTGAAGGCGATCTTGATGCCCAAGGGCGCGAGCAGGCTGCCGATCCAGCCGTTGCTGGCGTAGATAGAGGCAAGCGCGATTCCCGCCACGGCGGTGGGTAGGGCGAAGGGCAGGTCAACGAGCGCATCGACGAGCCGGCGGCCCGGGAAATCGTAGCGCACCAAGGTCCAGGCAAGCATGAGCCCGAAGACCGCGTTGATCGCAGCGGCGAGCACGGCGCCGCCGAACGATAGCCGGAGGCTGGCGAGCACACGAGGGCTGGTGACCACCGCCCAAAACGCGCCCCAGTCCAGAGCCGAGGTCGTCACGAAGACCGCGGACAGGGGGATCAGGACGACCAGAGAAAGATAGGTCAGCGTGATGCCAAGCGTTAGGCCGAAGCCAGGAAGCACTCGGTTTTGGCCACTGGGGAGCAGCTGATGAGGAAGCAACAGGGTGGCGGCGGTCATCGGACGGCTACCTTGGGCTGAATGCAGATCGCCATGGCTATGGTCTCATCTCTGATATAGATCCGATCTTTAGGATCGCGAGAATGCTATGCAGTATACGGACCGAGAGAAACCGTGTGTTGCGATCTGGTTATCGAAAACTCTTGTACGATGGCGCTTTTCCACTCAAGGGCTCTGGTGCCACTGAAAAAATATCAGATAAAACAAAGATATAGGCGCGACCGTCGCAAGTCGCGTCGGACACGAAGGCGCTTATAGAACTTTCTGCGAAGCTCTTCGTTTGGCGCGATAAAGGCACATGAGTCGAGAAAGGGGACGCGTCTAAGCGCCAGCGGGTTGCGCGGCCCGGACTGTACGTCGGCGGAAAGTGTCACATTGCATCGATCGCGTTAAAATCTGTCTGTCCATGGGGACGGTTATGCAGTTTGCGAAAGTTCGGCACTTGGTGTGAGAGACGAAAAGGACCCGTCCGTGCGACTCCAATCGAGTTTGGCAAGGCCGGATCGCCAAGTTCGCGCGACGGCTATTTCGCGATCGGCGATAAGGTTTGCAGCAATTATTTCTTTGATGTCGGAGCGGGACCGGATCTAATCCTGTCTCCAACCATTTCGCTACAACAATCCGAAGGCAAGAATCGATGAACGCGCTTTTTCGATTGAAAACGTTGGTCGCCGCTGTTGCGCTCGGCCTCTCGCTCTCTGCCGGGGCCGGTGGGGAGACGGATTTGCTCAACGTCTCTTACGATCCCACCCGCGAGCTCTATCAGGCATATAACACGCTGTTTGCCGAATTTTGGGAGAAGAAGACCGGCGATCAGGTGGAGATTAAGCAGTCTCACGGAGGGTCCGGCAAGCAGGCGCGTGCCGTGATCGACGGACTGGCGGCCGATGTCGTGACCCTCGCCCTGGCCTACGACATCGATGCCATTGCGGAGAAGGGGCTCCTTGCGAAGGACTGGCAGAACCGTCTGCCCCACAACAGCTCGCCCTATACCTCTACCATCGTCTTCCTGGTGCGCAAGGGCAATCCAAAGGGGATCAAGGACTGGGGCGACCTGGTGCAAGAGGGGGTCAGCGTCATTACGCCCAATCCGAAGACATCGGGCGGGGCGCGCTGGAACTTCCTGGCTGCCTGGGCTTGGGCCGCGAAACAATACGGTGGCGACGAAACCAAGACCGAAGATTATATCTCGCGTCTGTACAAGAACGTGCCGGTGCTCGACTCCGGTGCCCGCGGCTCCACCACGACCTTTGTGCAACGGGAGATCGGCGATGTCTTACTCTCCTGGGAGAACGAGGCTCATCTTGTTCTGAAGGAGTTTGGCGCGGATAGGTTCGAGATCGTCGCACCGTCCATTTCGATCCTCGCGGAGCCCCCGGTGGCGGTAGTGGACCGTAACGTCGATAAGGACGGCCAACGCTCAGTGGCCACAGCCTATTTGGAGCACCTGTATGCGACGGATGCCCAAGAGCTGATCGCCAAGAATTTCTACCGGCCCACTGACCCGACCGTGGCAGCGAAATACAAGGGACAATTTTCCGATGTAAAGCTTGTGACCATCGCGGACCTCGGAGGCTGGCGGGCGGCACAAAAGAAGTTTTTCGCCGACGGGGGGATCTTCGACAAGATCTACGAGGTGCAATGAGCAACCCCCGATGGGCGGCGCGTTTGCCGCCCATCCGGCGTCTTTGTGCGAAACCAGAGCCTTCCCGGGCCGGTGAGGCTCTTTTCGTTTCCCGGCGAGGGTGCTTGGCAGGGCCGCCGGGTCGCCTCGGTAGAGTGATGGCGACTCTTAGACCCCCCTAACATGCGCGCCCTGTTCGCATTCCCTAGCCCGGGTCCGTCAGGTGCTCCGGCCGCGGCAGATCGACCTGGACCCCGGGCTCGGCACCGCAGCGGCGGTTGATGGCGAAGTCCCGCATCGCCGCGGCCCCGGAGAGGTTATAGACCTCCCGGAACCCGTGCTGGGCGAGGATGCGCACCCCGATGTAGGAGCGCAGCCCACTCTGGCAGGAGACCACGGTGGGCAAATCGGCGTCGAGCTCGCCGATCCGGTCGCGCAGCGCGTTCAGACGGATGCACTTGGCCTGGGGCGCCGCGGCGAGCGGCAGTGCCGCGATCTCCTCGGGCTCGCGGACATCCACGACCTGGTAGCCCGAGAGGTCGGCGTCCGGCAGCAGGATGGGCGAGAGCCCGTCCAGCGCGTTCTGGGCCGCGAAGGCCGCCATGTGCAGCGGGTCCTTGGCGGAGCCGAAGGGCGGGGCATAGGCCAGATCCAACTCGGCCAGGTCATGGACGGTACCGCGGAAGTGCAGCAGGGTCGCGACCACGTCCAGCCGCTTGTCCACCCCGGCGGCCCCCACGGCCTGAACGCCCAGCACGCGGCCGCTTCCGGCCTCGTAGACCAGCTTGACCGCGAGCGGCGCAGCCCCCGGGTAGTAGCTCGCGTGGTGATAGGAGACGATGTGCACGGCGCGGGCATCGAGTCC
>JBGSOR010000219.1:0-6820 GCA_041738985.1 Chromatiaceae bacterium
TCGAGAAGCTGATCCGCACCGGCTACGTGGAGCGCCAGCGCAAGCAGCTCCGGGCCACGGAGAAGGGCCGGGCACTGATCGCGGGTGTCGCACCGGCCCTGCGCAGCGCGGAGTTGACTGCTCAGTGGGAGCGGCAGCTCAAGGAGGTGGAGGAGGGGAGCCGGCCGGTGGACGCGCTCTACGACGGGATCGTCGCCTGGGTGCGGGAGCTGATCCCCAGGGTCTGGCAGGGCGCGGCCTTCACTCCGGAGCAGGCGGAGCAAGCCAGGTCGGGGGCCAAGTCGGGGCCCAGACCACAGGCCGGCTCGCGGCGTCGCGGAAGGTCCGGTCCTGACAAGGGTGTCGCCGCGCGTCCGGCGGCATTGGGGACGGGCCTGGGGGTCTGTCCCCTGTGCAAGCAAGGGGAGCTGGTGGAGACCGCCCGCGCCTGCGGCTGCAGCCGTTTCCGGGACGGGTGCGGATTCACGATCTGGAAGACCGTCGCGGGTGTCAGGTTGACCAAGGCCCAGGTTCGGGAGCTGCTGGAGCAGGGTCGTACCGGCCCCATCGAGGGGTTCAAGTCCAAGACCGGACGGGTCTTCTCCGCCTCTTTGAGGCTGGGGGCGGAGGGATGGGTGGAGATGGACTTCGACCAGCCGCGGGGTGGGCCCAATGCGGCACCCGACCCCGCCCTCGCAGCGGACGGTGGGGCATCTCAGTCCGAGGGTCTTGCCCCTGGATTGGCCACTGCCACTGGTGCGAGCCCCGTGGGTCTGCGCTGCCCCAAGTGCGGCCAGGGGAAGATTATCCAGGGGCATCGGGGGTTCGGATGCAATCGCTACCGGGAGGGTTGCGACTTCGCGGTGCTGCGCGAGATCGCGGGCAAGGGCCTCACTGAGCGTCAGATCGCCGAGCTGATACGCGTCGGTCGCACCCGTCCCCTCAAGGGGTTCCGAGAGCCCTCCGGCCGTCCCTTTGAGGCCCTTCTGGTGCTGGACGAGGGCTACCGCGTGGCGATCCGCGAGACGGTGGGTTCGGAGACGCCCGATTAGCCCGAATCGGTGCCAGGGGCCGCGGATTCCGCGGGGCTGTGCGACCCCCGGCGAAGGGCATCCGCGGCTAATAGCTGGGGGGCGCCGCGGCTGCGTCTGGCGGAGTCGGCTGGCTGGCGGCCAGCCGCGCGTCCAGCCGATCGAGCTCGTCTCGCAGTCCCTGGGGCAAAGACTCCTTGGTCCGGTGGAGCCGCTCGGCGATCTCGCGCGCCACCGCCGGCTTCTTCTGGTCGATGGCCTCCTTGGCCTGTTGGATCAGCGTCTCGGCCTTCTTCCCCGTGAGCGCCCCGATGGCCCTGCCTTGTTGCAGGGCCTCTTGCCCAAGTGCCCTGCCGCGATCTGCCCGCTGCTGGAGCCTGTAAAATGCCGCCCCGCCGATCCTTCGCTCTCCGCGGCGACATCGGAACCCAGACCGCCGCCAATTGCCCGAGCCCGGATCGACCTATGACCAGCCTGACCGCGATCGTCTTATTGCTAGGGCTCGGCTGGTTCTGGCTCGACAGTCTGCGCGCGCGGGAGATCGCGATCGGCATCTGCAAGGCGGCCTGCGAGGGGCGCGACCTTCAGTTTCTGGACCAGGTGGTGGTCCTGCGGCGGCTGGGTTTCAGCTGGGGGTCGGAGGGGATTCGCCTGCGCCGCGTCTATCGCTTCGATTTCAGCGAAGAAGGTGTCGGCCGGCGCAACGGCTATCTGGTGCTGCGCGGGCTGCATCTCGAGGAGCTGAGCTTCGGCTTGCCCGGCGAGGTTGAGGATGCCTGAGGGTGCGGCGTCCCGCGGGTCGGCGGCAGTGCCGTTATCGAACCGCTCCCTGGACTACTTCACCACCTTGAGGGTGGGTCCGCTCCGGCCCTTGCCCTTGTCTTTGACGCCCGGGCGCGGCTTGGCCGGAGACTCCCCGGTCTGGGTGTCCGCGACCGACGTCAGGGCTGGTTGTCCTTGGGTCTGCTCGGTGGCCATAGGATATTCGGGCTCGGGGAAGACCATGCCCTGACGGCTCTCCCGGGTGACGATGCCGAGCACGGCCTCGGTCGGCACCATCAGGTTGCGCACCACCCCGCTGAAACGTGCGCTGAAACTGGTCCAGTCGTTGCCGATGACTAGCTCGCGCACCGCCCCGGGGGCGATATTGAGCACGATCTGGCCATCCTCGACGAACTCCCTGGGCACCTCGGTCCCCGGGAACTCGGCGTCGACGACCAGGTGAGGGGTCATCCCGTTGTCAAGGATCCACTCGTAGATGGCGCGGATCAGGTAGGGCTTGGTGGAGGTAGTGGCGAGGTCGTCGGCGCTCATGCGTGGGTCCGCTCCGGTCCGGGTTAGGATGCGGGTCGGTGTGGGTCCGGGTCGGCTCAGAGGTCCGCTACCAGCTCCCGCTCGGCCTCGGTGAGGCTGCCGCGGAAGGACTCCCAGGCAAAGATCCGCGTCATGTAGTTGCGCACCGCCTTGGCCTGGTCCGGGAGCTGGATCCCCAAGGCGGGGAGGCGCCACAGCAATGGGGCAACGCAGCAGTCCACGAGCGAGAACTCGTCGCTCATGAAGAAGGGGTGGGCGGCGAATACGGGTGCAGTGGCGATCAGGCTGTCGCGCAGCTGCTTGCGGGCCTGGGCCGCCTCGGCCTCGCTGCCCAAGAAGATCCGGCCCATGGGCGCGTACCAATCCTGCTCCACCCGATACATGAAGAGCCGCGCATTGGCGCGCGACACCGGGTCCACGGGGAGCAGCGGCGGGTGCGGGAAACGCTCGTCCAGATACTCCATGACGATGCGCGACTCGTAAAGCCGCAGATCCCGGTCCACCAGAGTCGGCAAACTGCCGTAGGGATTGGCATCCGTGACCTCGCCGGGCAGGTTCCTGGCGTCAACGTCCACCACGTCCACGGCGATCCCCTTTTCGGCGAGGACCATGCGGACCCGGTGGCAGTAGGGACAGAGCGGGTCGGAGAATAGGGTCATCGAAACTCGTCTGTTGGCGGTCACCGCGGCTCCTCCCTGCGAGCGCCGGGACAGGGCCCGGAAAGGACCGAATGTAGTCTGATCGCCGACCGTTCCGGGTCGGCCAGCCTTGCCCCGGCCCCTGACTCCCGGGTCCGGGCTGCGCCTGGGCGAGCACAGCTCAGGAGGCGAAGTGCGTCCGGAAGGGGTCGCCGGAGTCGTCCGAGTATACCCTCTCGGCCTGGCACCCGACGGTCATTTTGCGGTGCGCGGAGTTTCCCGGCCGGCGGGTATCGGGATAGCCGGAGACCGGAAACGCAACGGCCCCCGGTGGGGGCCGTTGCCAAGGTCAAGGGCAAGCGCCCGAGGCCCTAGTGCACGTCGCTCCAGAACTCTTTCTTCAGGTAATAGGCGGCAATGAAGAAGATGCCCAGGAATATCAGCACATACAATCCCAAACGCTGGCGCTCGAGCCGCATGGGCTCGCCCGCGTAGGTCAGGAAGTTGGTGATGTCGCGGACCATGGCATCGTACTGCTCGGGGCTCAGGGAGCCCGCCTTCACCAGCTTTACACCCTCGACCACGGGGGTCGAGCCTCCCTCATGCTGGGCCATCACCGGTTCCTGGACCCCTTGCAGGCTGGCCAGGATGTGGGGCATGCCCACGTTCGGGAAGAGCACGTTGTTAACACCCCAGGGGCGGGTCGGATCCACATAGAAGCTCTTCAAATAGGTGTACACCCAGTCCGGGCTGCGCCAGCGCGTCACCAGGGTGAGGTCCGGGACTGCGACGCCGAACCAGGCGGTGCCGTCTTCCGGGCGCATGGTGTTCGTCATCAGATCGCCGGGCTTGGCGTCGCCCAGGATTAGGTTTTCACGCAGGTTCTTGTCGTCGATCCCCAGATCCTCGGCCATTCGGTTGTAGCGCATGTACCCGAGCGAATGGCAGCCCATACAGTAGTTGACGAAATACTTGGCGCCGTTCTGCAGCGAGGCCTGATCGCGCAGGTCGATGTTCGCGTCTTCCAGGTGTGCGGCCTCGCTGGCAAGCCCCAAGGCGGGGGCCAGCGACAGGACTAAGGCGGCTAACAGCTTATTCATTCGGTTACCCTCTCCGGAACCGGCTTGGTCTTGTCCAATTTGCTGTAGATCGGCATCAGCAGGAAGAACGCGAAATACAGGCTGGTGAATATTTGCGACATCAGGGTGGCGGTCGGGGACGCGGGCATCATGCCGAGGTAGGCCAGCGCCACGAAGGAGACCGCAAAGATGCCCAGTGCGACCTTGAAGATCTGGCCCTTGTAGCGCACGGATTTGACCGGGCTGCGGTCAAGCCAGGGCAGCGCGAAGAAGATCAGGATAGCCGCGAACATGACCAGGACGCCGGGGAACTGGGAGCCGAACATGGGCGGCACGGCCCGCAGCATCGCGTAATAGGGCGTGAAGTACCAAACCGGGGCGATATGTGCTGGTGTCTGCAAGGGGTTGGCCGGCTGGAAGTTCGGTGCCTCCAGGAAGAGCCCGCCGAAGGTCGGGGCGAAGAACACCACGGCGCTGAAGATTATCAGGAAGCCGGCCACGCCGACGATGTCCTTAACCGTGTAATACGGGTGGAAGGGGACGCCATCGGCCGGGGCCTTTGGATCCCAGCGGTTGCCCTTAGGCCCGTCCTTGATCTCGACCCCGTCGGGGTTGTTGGAGCCCACCTTGTGCAGCGCCACGATATGGACGAAGACTAGGGCCGCGAGGAGGAAGGGCACGAGGAAGTGCAGGGCATAGAAACGGTTCAGGGTCGCGTCGGAGACCACATAGTCGCCGCGCACCCAGACCCCGAGGTCCGGACCGATCCCCGGCACCGCCGAGAACAGGTTCACGATGACCTGGGCTCCCCAGTAGGACATCTGGCCCCAGGGCAGCAGATAGCCGAAGAAGGCGGTCGCCATCATGGCGATATAGATCACCACACCGATGATCCACAATAGCTCCCGCGGCTTGCGGTAGGAACCGTAGAGCAGGCCCCGGAACATGTGCAGATAGATGACGATGAAGAAGGCGGAGGCGCCGGTGGAGTGGAGGTAGCGGATCAGCCAGCCCCAGTTCACGTCGCGCATGATGTATTCGACGGACGCGAAGGCCTCCGTCGCCGAGGGCTTATAGCTCATGGCGAGCCAGACGCCGGTGACGATCTGCAGCACCAGCACCAGCATCCCGAGGGAGCCGAAGAAGTACCAGAAGTTGAAATTCTTGGGGGCGTAATACTGGGCCAGATGCTCGTTCCAGACCTTGGTGGCCGGGAAGCGCTTGTCGATCCAGCCCATAAAGCCGGTCGTTGTCGTCTCTTCTGCACTCATTTAGGCGGCTCCTTGATCCTGACCCACCAGGATCGTGGTGTCGTTGAGATACATGTGGGGCGGGATCACCAGGTTGGTGGGTGCCGGGACACCCTTATAGACGCGCGCAGCCAGGTCGAAGCGGGAGCCGTGGCAGGGACAGAACCAGCCGCCCTTCCAGTCCTTGCCCAGATCGTCCGGGGCCACCTCGGGGCGGAAGGTCGGGGAGCAGCCCAGGTGCGTGCAGATGCCGATGGCGACCAGGTACTCCGGCTTGATGGAGCGTGTGGGGTTCTTGCAATACTCCGGTTGCTGGGGAACGTCGGAGGCCGGATCCACGAGCCGCCCATCCAGTGTGGGCAGTGCCGCGAGCATATCTGGGGTGCGGTGCACGATCCAAATCGGCTGTCCGCGCCATTTCACGCGCAGCAGGGCGCCAGGCTCCAGCTGGCTGACATCCGCCTCGACCGGGGCGCCAGCCGCGCGTGCAGCGGCGCTCGGGTTCAGGGCCGAGATGAACGGAACGGCTGTGACGCCGGCACCGACGGCCCCGAGCAGGCCGGTTGTGGCGACGAGCACCCGTCGCCTGTACTTATTCACGCCTTGTGCGCTCATTTCCGAGTTGACCCTCGCGCTGGCAAAGGCGTCGCCCGCTCCGAGCAAGCTGGCGCCATGCACGTTCTGGTTGGAAGATAAGAATATGCCAATTCACTACAAAACCGACCGGGCATTTTCCGCGATCGTCAACTGGTAGGTCAAGATCGCGAGGCCGCCGACCGAGCGGATTCGCCGGGCCCTCGGGAGCCGCGGCGCAGGCGCGTCGAGCAATGGGGGACGACGGCGCTGGGCCGATCAGGCCGGGTTGTCGATCTCGATATAGCGGTGCTCCAGATCGAAGCGCTCCGCCAAGTGATCGCCCAAGGCGGCGACGCCGAAGCGCTCCGTGGCATGGTGGCCGGCCGCCAGATAGCAGACGCCTAGCTCCCGGGCCAGGTGGGTGGTCTGCTCCGAGATCTCGCCGCTCAAATAGGCGTCTACCCCGAGTGCCGCTGCGGCCTCGATCTGTCCCTGGCCACCCCCCGTGCACCACGCGAGTCGCTCAACCGGCCGCTCGTTGCCCTTGATCAGGGTGCCAGCTCGTCCGAGCTGCTGGGCGACCTGCGCCGCCCAGTGCTCGCTGTCCAGGGGAGCGGCGAGACGACCGGTCCACAGGAGCCCCGTGCCGGCCTCCGCCGGTCGGGCATCCAGGATTCCCAGGCGCACGGCCAGGGTCGCGTTGTTGCCCAGCGTGGGATGCGCGTCCAAGGGCAGGTGGTAGGCGATTAGACTGGCCCCGGAATCGATCAGAAGCCGCACGCGCCGGCCCTTGGGGCCAACCAGGCAGGGGCTCTCGCCCTTCCAGAACCAGCCGTGATGGACCAGGATGGCGTCGGCCCCCGCCTCGCGGGCGGCCTCGATCAGTGCGGCGCTGGCGGTGACCCCGCTGACCAGCTGGCGTACCGGGCGCACGCCCTCCGCCTGGAGCCCGT
>JBGSOR010000262.1:0-2005 GCA_041738985.1 Chromatiaceae bacterium
TGCGCCAATGCGTGGCGGCCCGCTCGAAGCGATCGCCCTTGGGGGCCCTGGGCCGCCCGCGCACGTACTCGATGGTCTTCTCGTCCACCGCGATCAGCCCGGCCCGGGCGCCCGCCTCGATGGCCATGTTGCAGACCGTCATCCGGCCTTCCATGGACAGCGCACGGATGGCGTCCCCGCCAAACTCGATCACAGAGCCGGTCCCACCCGCGGTCCCGATCTCCCCGATCACCGCCAGCACGATGTCTTTAGCCGTCACCCCGGGACCCAGGTCTCCGTCGATGCTGACCAGCATGGACTTGGACTTGCGCTGGAGCAGGCACTGAGTGGCGAGCACATGCTCCACCTCGGAGGTCCCAATCCCGAAGGCCAGCGCCCCGAAGGCCCCGTGGGTCGCCGTATGGGAATCCCCGCAGACCACGGTCGCACCCGGCAGAATGAACCCCTGCTCCGGACCGATCACATGGACGATGCCTTGGCGCGGGTCCGCCATCACGAGCTCGGCGATGCCGAAGTCCCGGCAGTTCGCATCCAGGGTCTCCACCTGAAGCCGCGCAATGGGGTCCGAGATCCCGCTCGCCCGGTCCAGCGTCGGGACATTGTGGTCCGGCACCGCCAGGTTGGCCCCCGCCCGCCAAGGCGTGCGTCCGGCAAGCCGCAGCCCCTCGAATGCCTGGGCCGAGGTCACCTCGTGAATCAGTTGCCGGTCGATGTAGAGGAGCGCCGTGCCGTCGTCGTCGACCCGCACCAGGTGCTCGTCCCACAGCTTGTCGTAGAGTGTCCTGGCTCCCATCGCCTCAAGCCTCCGCGTCTAAAGGAATCCGCAAGGATAGTCAGCGGCGCAGGCAAACTCAATTGTTGCGGCGCAGCAGGACCGGCAGCAGTCGCCTGGAAGGGCACCGCGGAGCACCGAGTAGACAAGGCGCGCCGCGCATCCGGCTCAACAGCCGGTCGCTCCCCTGGAGCGGTCAAGAGCGCCTTGGCCCCGGAGCTTGGCCACCGCTAAAGCGGCCTTCCAGCCCGACGATAACGGCGGGACCCATGATCGTTCGACTCCGTTAAGGGTCTGTCGGGCTGCTCAAAATCTGGCGATTGTCCCGAGGCAGGAGCCGAAAGGCCGTGATGGAGGCGACAGGACAGTACCCGACTGCACCGACGATCGGCATTGGCGCTCGCCCCGGCACTCCCCTGGCACCCCCGTCCCGGCGCGCAAAGGTGGAATCATGTGCGGTCGATTCATCCAGCACTCCGCCCCCGAGATCTACGCCAGCCGCTTCGACGTCGACGCGCTGTGCGCAGCGCGGTCGTCTGCACCAAACAACCTAGCGGCGTACAAAGGAATGTCCATGGAGTGAACAGCGTATTACTTGCGCTTTGCCGTGGCGACACTATGCTCTGTCTCGTATCGAGATGGGCAAACGGAAGCGCGGTCGGCGCCTTAAGAAAGCCATGGGCAACCCCCTCGGCATCGACGGCACCGCACCGCATCCAACCTTTTTCCATCGAGAGACGGTTCAACCATCCAATTTGAGGTGACTGCCATGAGCGACGCAACTCTCCGTTCCCGGAACAACCTGGTGATCTGGCTCGCCGTCGCCATCACCCTGCTGCCCCTCGTCCCCTACGCCTTGCGGGGTACGGGCGCTTAATTCCCGGACTCCGTAGGATCGACCCGGAAGGCGGCGCAAGCCGCCTTTTTCTGTCCGGGTAGTCGTTCAGACCCCTTCCGAGAAAACAGTCCACTGGGTGACATTTGAGAGAGCGTGTGCGAGTATCGTGACCTAATGATCGGTGCGTCAGAGGGACGCGACCGGACACTCGGCCCCCGACGTGAAACTCAGCCAGCACTGCGGACGCTGTCGGCCACGTTGCTCGCCGACCTGAAGGAAGCGCGCGAGCGGCTGCAGCAGAATTCGACCAACAGTTCCCGCCCGCCGAGCAGTCGCGCGCCCTGGGAGCGCGGCCAGCCGGAGACGGTCTCTCCGGAGTGCGAGGCAACGCCCGC
>JBGSOR010000264.1:0-36254 GCA_041738985.1 Chromatiaceae bacterium
GGTTGACCCAAGCGCCCGCCTGGGCCTCGGACGGGCCGGTGGCGAGGCCACCGAAGACGGCGACGCCGATGGCGATCTTGGACCAGCGACCCAGGCCCAGCAGGAAGTCCCGGCGGCTCTGCAGTGCGCCGTCGTCCAGCGCCGACTCGGGGTCGGATCCGGTCACGTGTTGTTCGGTCATAGGGATTCTCGCTGATGGACTCTAGGGGGCGGTGGGATTGGAGTAGTGCATGGCCCGCAGCTTCCAGGCCCCGTCCATCTTCTGCAGCACGGCGGAGACATTCAGCGCAAAAGTGCGGCTCGCACCCTTGAGGGAGTCTTGATAGTTGCATGTGGCGCTAAGCCAACCCACGTCGCCGCCCAGATCGCCGACCACCCAGGGACAATCCCGCTGGACCGTGCCGGCGTCGAAGTCTTCGAAGAAGTGCCGGTACGCGTCTTCGATCTGCGCACTGCCGACCCACCGCTCCGCCGGAATGGTGCCCATCACGACGGCCTGCTCGCCAGGGGCATAAAGCTTCATCAGACCAGCCAGGTCGTGGGCGTTGAGCGCCTTCTCGTGGGCCTCGAACAATTCGCGCAAACCAGCAGGCGGCTCGTCCGCGGCGAGGGCACCAGCACCGGAAGTCGATAGGGCGAGCGCGACCAGCAATGTCTTGGACGTCATACCTTGTACCTGTGGTGAAAGGGGGCGGTCGTTTCCGAAGATCCCGGTGGATCGATTGGCCGGCAGTCAACGTTTCGGAGACCCCTGGCGGTGGCGGTCCGAGACCTCGTCGGAGTCCGGCCGACACGGGCGGCAATGGGCCAGTCGCCTCGAAATCCCCGATCCCGAGTGTCCTAATCTTAGCAGATGCCCCGGCCGCACGGCTGGAGCGTTCGGTCTCCAAGTCCGACCGGCATTGGGGCCGACCGCGCCTTGACGAGGGTCAAAACGCCTCGGGGATGAATTTGAACGGATAGTCGGGCTCGCGATAGCCTCGGGCTTCTGCCGCTTCGGCAGGGTCGCCCGCTCGGCGATCGACTTCATGGTGCCGCCCTTGCCGGCACCATCGCGCGACCCACGAATACGATGCAGACCTTCCGCCCCTTGCACCGCACCTCGCACCTAAAGATAGCGCTGCGCCGCCGTCACGAAATCCTCGCGCGGCGGTAGGTCGCCGGGTGCGAGCAACAGCGGCAGCATGACGACGCGCCGGCCCTGGGCGTTGTGAAGCTCCTGCAGGACGATGCGGCGTGCCGACGGATCCTGTTCAGGGCGCTGGATGTTCATGGAATCGAGCGAGAGGTCGATCTCTTCGGCCCATAGCTGGCGCTCGGCCTCGGTCAGCAGCCCGGCAACGATCGCCAGATGCGTCTTGAGCACATCGGGATCTGTTCCCAGTACCTCCAGCTCGGCAGTGATGCCGTCCAGCTCCGCGATCAAGGCGGCCGGATCGGGGGGCGCACCGTCCGTCCGCGCGAAACCCCAGCCGCCGCGCTCGAGGGCCGTCAGCTTGCGTCTTAGCAGGTCGCGCTCGCGCTTAAGCTCGGCGCGCTCGATGCTCAACTCGCCGATCCGCGCCAGGGCCAGGCTCAGCAGGTGATCGAAGGCACGGCGTTTCAACTGACGACGCGTCTCCTCCTCGTTGGTCCGCGGATCCACCAGACGGTGGCCGGTGAAGCTCACCGCGACCTGGGCCACGTCGCGCCTCACCTGGTCGCCGACCAGATCCATACCCAGGATGTTCCTCTCCACGCGCTCTGCCAGGAGCAAGGCCGTCACCTGTTCGGCACCGGCACCCTCCGGCGTGGTCAGGAATTCCAACAGCGCGGCATCCCGAACGAAGATGTCCAGCATGTCCGCGGCGGAGGCAAAGACCGCGGCAAGTCGGGGCTCCTCGCCGTGCTCGCGACGCCCGGCGACAAGGGGGGCAGGGATCGCGTCCACCAGCGCGACCACCTGATCGATGGCGTGGATGACCGGCCGGCGCAGCTGTTTGCGGTAGCCCGGCACCAGCCTAAGCCGCGCATCGGTCCCGTCCACGGCACGCTCGATGGCCGCCTCGACGAGCGACTCGGGATAGCGCCCGCCTGTCTCGCCACCGCCGAAGATGGAAAAGAAGAGCTTCACGGTTCAGGACTCCAGGGTCTGCAAATGCGCCCGCGCCTCCTCGGCGCTTTCGTAGATGTAAGCCGCCAGGCCGCGCGCGGCCAGCGCCTCTCCCATCTTGGCGCGCAGGAAGGCGCTGGTCGTGTATCGGGTCACGCCGGTATAGAAGCGCGTCACCACGTCCTTGACCATCGCCAAGTAATCGTCCAACAGCTCGGGCTCGATGGAGAAGCCGTCGTAATTGACGATGGCGAATGCCTACTTTCCGAGCGGACTCAATCGCTTCGCCACCAGGGCGCGGATCTGCTCGTTGTCCAAGTCACAGGAATCCTGTCCTTCAACCCATGATATTGAGCCCGCCATCCACATACATGGTGCTGCCCGTCAGATGTCGCGCCTCGGGGCTGGCGAGAAAGGCGCAGGTGTAGCCCACGTCCATGATGTCCACCAGCTCCCCGAGCGGCGCGCGCTCCGCGGCCTCGTCGAGAAGCTCGTCGAAGTCCTTGAGTCCGGACGCGGCCCGCGTCTTGAGCGGCCCCGGCGAGACGGCATGGACCCGGATACCCTGGCGTCCCAGCGCGAAGGCCAGGTAACGACAGGTGGATTCCAGTGCGGCCTTCACCGGCCCCATCAGGTCGTAGTTCGGGACCACGGCATTCGCGCCGTTAAAGGTCATGGCCAACATAGTCCCGCCCTCGGGCATCAGCGGTGCCGCCAGCCGGGCCATACGGATGAAGGAATGGCAGGAGATGTCCATCGCCTGGGCAAACCCCTCTGCCGAACAATTGAGCAGGCCGCCTTGCAGATCGGCCTTAGGGGCAAAGGCAATGGCATGGACCAGGCAATCGAGCCGGCCCCACTGTTCGGCGATGGCGGCGAACAGTGCCTCCAGCTCGCCCGACTGGCTGACGTCCAGGGGCATCAAAAGCTGCGCGCCCAATCCTTGGGCCAGTGGCTCGACATAGGGTTTCGCCTTATCGTTGAGATAGGTGACGGCGAGCTCGGCGCCATGAGCATGAAACGCCTTGGCGCAGCCATAGGCGATGGAGTGCTCGTTGGCGATGCCCACGACCAGGGCCTTCTTGCCGGCAAGCGGCGGACGGATGGATTCAACAGTCACGATGCAGCTCCTTGGTTCGCGGGATCGAGCAGGCGCCAGGTATGCCGGGCGATCATCAGCTCTTCATTGGTGGGAATCGCCCAGACCGCCACCGCGCTGTCCGGCATGCCGATGGGCGTGGCGCCGGCCGCTGTGTCATTCAGGACAGGATCGAGCGCCACACCGAGCCAGGCGGCGGCGCGGCAGACCTGCTCCCGGATCGGCGCGGCATGCTCGCCAATGCCGCCGGTGAACACCAGGGCGTCGAGCCCGCCCAGCGCGGCAGCGAGGGAGCCCAGCTCGCGTCCGATGCGGTAGACGAAGAGCTCAACCGCGAATCGCGCCCGCGGATTGTCGCTCGCCAGCAAGGTGCGCATGTCGCTGGAGACGCCCGAGACCCCCAGCAGCCCGGACTGCTGGTAAATGAGCTTCTCGATGGCGCGGGCGTCCATCTTCAGCTCGTCCATCAGGTACAGGAGCACGCCAGGGTCCAGGTTTCCGGAGCGGGTGCCCATCGGCAGTCCGTCGACGCCGGTCAGCCCCATGGTGGTGGCCTGGCTCCGGCCCGCGAGCATGGCGCATCCGCTGGCGCCGTTGCCCAAATGCAGCACCACGGTGCGTCCTTGCGCCGCCCGGGCGTCGAGCTGGGGCAGGACGGAGGCGATGTACTCGTAGGAGAGACCGTGGAAGCCATAGCGCCGCACGCCCCGCTCGGAGATCTCGGGCGGCAGCGCGAATGCCTGGGCCAGCTCCGGCTGACCGCGATGGAAGCCAGTGTCGAAACAGGCGACCTGCGGCAGCTCCGGACGGTTGGCGAGCAGGGCGCGGATCGGCGCCAGGTTGTGCGGCTGGTGCAGTGGGACCAACGGAACGAGCCGCGCCAGCCGCTCGACGATCTCGGCGTTCAGGCGCACCGGGGCCGAGTAGGCGAGACCGCCATGCACCACCCGATGCCCCACGGCGGCCAGCCGGTGCTCGCCGAGCCGTGCACGCAAAAAGTCGCCCAGGAAGGCAACGGCACCCTCGTGACCGAGCGACTCCCCTTCCGCCCAACGCTGTTCGTCAAGGACGGCACCCGCCGCCTCCTTGGCGACGAACCGGGGGGCGGTATACAGACCTTCGATCTGTCCCCCCAGCAATAGGTCAAGCCCTTGCTCCCCCGCCCCCACCTGAACGAGGAACAGAGAGAACTTGATGCTCGACGAGCCCGCGTTGACGACGAGAATGGCGTCGCTCATGCGGCCACCGCCTTGGCCGCGTTTTCCCGCCGGGCCTGCACGACCAGGGTTCCGACCGCGCAGGACGCCAGGCGCGTCTCGACCGAATCCGCGCGGCTGGTCAGGATGATCGGCACCCGGGCGCCGAGCACGATGCCGGCCGCGTCCGCGTCGGCCATAAAGGTCAGGCTCTTGGCCAGCATATTGCCGGCCTCCAGGTCAGGCACCACCAGGATGTCCGCGCGCCCGGCGACCGGGGAGTCGATCTTCTTGATCCGGGCCGCTGCCAGGTCGATGGCGTTGTCGAGCGCCAGCGGGCCGTCCAGGATGCCGCCGACGATCTGCTGGCGGTCCGCCATCTTGCAGAGCGCGGCCGCCTCGACCGTGGACGGGATCTTGGGGTTCACCGTCTCCACCGCCGACAGGATCGCGACCTTCGGCTCCTGAAAGCCCAACGCAAGCGCGAGGTCGATGGCGTTCTGGACGATGTGCATCTTGTCTTCCAGCGTCGGGAAGATGTTGATGGCCGCATCGGTGACGATGATCGCCCGGTCCAGGACCGGCACGTCCATCACAAAGGCGTGGCTGATCCGCCGCTCGGTGCGCAGGCCGGTCGCGGATGCCACCACGGCTCCCATCAGCTCGTCGGTGTGCAGGCTGCCCTTCATCAGCATCTCGGCCTTGCCCGCACGGGCCAGCTGCACTGCCGCCTCGGCGGAGGCGTGGCTATGCGGGGCATCCACCAGCTCGAAGCCGGCGATATCGAGCCCGAACTGCTCCGCCACAGCGACGATCCGGGCGCGCGGGCCGACCAGGATGGGCTTCAAGAGCCCCAGCTCGGCCGCCTCGACCGCGCCCCTGAGGGAGCTCTCGTCGCAGGGGTGGGCGACCGCGGTCGGGACCGGCGGCAGGGATCGGCAGCGTGCGATCAGGTTGTTGTACTTTTCGTGCTTGTTCTGCATGGCTCGGCTCCTCTTTGTCGGTGGCGATCAGCGGGACTCGGCATCCGGTGCGGCGGTTGCCCCGCCCCCAAACAGCGATTCGATCCGTGCCAAGCGCTCCGCCCTTTGCCCGCTGGTCTCTCCAGTGGCCGAGACGACCTGCCGGATCGCCTCCAGGGCCTGTTCGCGCACCGAGGTCTCGGCGGGCAGCATCTTGGGGATGGCCGCCAGGGACTCCTCCTCGTCGAGCAGCAACGAGAAGAACTGCTCGCGCAACACCCGCTCGAACTCCGCCAGCGTCATCCCCTCCTGTCCCGCGCGAATCTGGCGCAAGACATTGAATGCACGTTCGTCCACGCCGGGTCCTGCCAGGCCGATGTAGACCAGGCTACGGATGGCGGCCTCGCGCACCCCGCCGACAGCCAGACGCGCCTTGATCTCCTCGATACGCTGTTGGATGAAGGCAAGACGCTCGGGCTCCACGCCGGGCCGGCGCCGTGGCGGCGCGTCCGAGGCGCGGATGCCCACCAGGGCTTGCAGCACGGGCGAGCTGTAGATCGCCAGGAAGATCTCCTCCAGGCTGCGATCGCGCAGGTCGCGCCAACCGTCCAGCGCGGCGATCATCCCGTCCGAGACCATGGCCTGCAGCTGCAGGAAGGGATTGTCGGGCGACGCTGGCTGGCGCTGTTGTCTGACCTGCTCCGCCAGGTCGGCGAGCTGCCGCATCAGTGGGTTGCGATCCGAGAAGAGCTCGAAAGGCAGCTCCGAGGGGTTGAGCTTATGGAGCCATTCCGCGGTCGAGCTGCCGCCGACAGCCTGCACGAAGGGCTGAAACAGGGTGCGATACAGGCCGAGATTGATCTCCGAGACCCGCCGCACCGTGGCGAAGCGGCGCTCGTTCTCGGGATCGGGCTGGACGATGGCCCGGAGGTCCTCGAGGGTCCGCGGCTCGAAGCGAACGATCCAGTCGCCGCCGATCAGCTCCGGATTGACCGCATCCGCGGTCTTGGGGGTCAGCACCGCCTCGTACAGTCCGGGCGGCAGCACGTCGATCAGATCGATGTTGGAGGCGAACTCCTCGTGCTCCTTCTTCGCAACACCCCCGGAGACGAAGATGCCAAGATGGCCGATCCGATTATGGATCGCGTAGACGATCGTCTGACCCGCGGCCAGCAGGTCCTCGTCGGTCGCGTACAGATCCACGATCCAACCCAACGCCTGCTGCGGCGGGGTGATGTCGTCCCCCTTGGAGCAGAAGCACAGGACCGGGGAGCGAATGTTGCGCAGGTCGATGCGTACCCCGTCGCTGGTAACGATCTCCGCGGTGGCGAGCCGGTTGCCGACGAACAGCTGATCGACGATCCACTGAATCTCCTCGGCATTGAGATTGACGTGGCCGCCCCACCACTTCTCGAACTCCAGGAAGCGCTGCTGCTCGCTATCGACCTTGGCCCAGAGGTTGTAGTTCTTGGTCCAAAAAGTATTCGCGGGATTGAGGTTCTCGAAGTTCTGGACCAGATAGCCGCCGTCGAACTTGCCGCCGGACAGATCGCTCATCATCGCCGTCATCCAGCTACCGCCCGCCAGGCCGCCGGTATAGCGCATCGGGTTCTCGCCCTCGATCCCGGCCCAGTAGGAGATGGGCGATCCGGGGATGAGGATGGGTCCGAACAGCTCCGGCCGGGTCGCGGCGACCATCATGACCGCCCAGCCGGCCTGGCAGTTACCGATCACGCAGGGTTTGCCGTCGGCCTGCGGGTGCAGCGCGATCACCTTCTCCAGGAACCGGGCCTCGGCCCGCATGATGTCCTCGATGGTCTGACCGGGCTCGGGGTCCGGGGTAAAGCCCACGAAATAGCAGGGATGGCCGGCGCGCATGGCCACGCCCAGCTCGCTGTCGGACTTGAAGCCACCGATCCCCGGTCCGTGGCCCGCACGCGGATCGACCACCACGAAGGGACGCTTGCGCGAATCGATCTCCTCCACCCCGGCCGGCGCTTTCACCCTGACCAACAGGTAATTGACCGGCCGCTCGAAGGTGCGGCCATCGAGCACCAGCTCGGCGTCGAAACTAAGCACGTGCGGCACGGCTTTCGCCTTCTGCTCGTAGTACTGGTTGCTGCGCCGGCGCAGCACGTCCCAGAACAGGATCGTCCGCTGGGTCGCATCCACCAGGTACTCGCCGAGCGGACCCCAGGCTTGCAGCGCGGCGTTCATGGCGGCGCTCGCTGGCTGCGCGTCGGGTGTCTTCAGGGCGGGTGGCTTGCCGTCGGATGGGGTCTTTGGAGTTTCGGACATTGGCGCGGTCCTCCGGTGTCGGGTCTTGGATCGGGTTCCAGCCCACACTGGAACGGTTCAGGGCCATGCCGATGGGGTGTCCCGAACCTTTCCGGAGCAACCCTTGGGCTCCAATGCGAGGTAGTCGGGCTAGGCTCCTCAAGGCTTCTCGCGCAGGAAGGGAACGAGCCTGGCGGCGGTCTCGGTGGGACGCTCCAGCATGGGCAGGTGGCCGGCCCGGGGCAGCTTGACGAGCTGGCTCCCTGGCAGGCGCCCCTGGAGCTTCGGGGCGCCTTCCACCGGGTAGATGCCGTCGTCCTCGCCCCACAGAACGAAGACTGGGATGTCCACATGGATCGGCTGGTCCAGGGCAGTGTCGTAGAGGTTCACGATATCCCAGACCTGCCGATAGTGGCGGTTGCGCTCCACATAGGCCTTCAGCAGTGCATCGCGCACCTCGGGCGGGATGGTCGGCGGATCGGCGAAGAGGAGCTTCATCTCCAGGTCGAATTGATCTGCATCGACCGGGATAAAGGGGTTGATCCCGTCCTCAATGGCCTGGCGCACCTTCGGCCCCCATTCGAGCACACCAAGCGGCGGGCCGATGAAGGCCAGCCGGCGCAGGTCTTCCGGATAGCGCTCCGCATAGATGGCTGCAACGGTGCCGCCCATGGAGTTGGCGGCCAGATCGAAGTCTTTGAGACCCAATGCCCGCGCGAACCGGCGCAACCGATCCGCCTGCTCGCCCAGGTCGTAGGCTGTCACCTGAAAGCCGGTGCTTTGGCCGAACCCGGGCAGGTCCGGGGCGATCGCATCGAAGCCCTGGGCCGCCAGGGCGCACATAACCGCGTGCCATTGCTCCTTCTGGGCAAAAAGCCCGTGCAGCAACAGGACCTGGGGTCCCTGGCCGGAGCGGCTGTATTGGATCGTGCCGCCGTCGATCTCGATCTGGCCAGGGGCGATGGTGCATCCGGACCCCATCCATCCCTGATCGGCAAGGCCGGTGCCCGCCCTGAGGAGCAGGGCAACGAGGAAACCGATCAGGGCGGCGGCTCCGAAGGGAAGCGCCCGACAAGCAGAAACGGTAAACATCTTGGTCACTCCCAAGTCGAGGACCAAAGGCGCGAGGCTCAATCGGAATCGGTCGAAGTCGGCGTACCGCCGATGCGCCCCTCCTTGCCACTCAGAAGATTGCGGATGTTGCTGCGGTGCCGCCAGAAAAGGAGCAGGGTAATCGCCACCTGCATCCGCACCACCACGGGGTCCATCCCGGCCAGCCAGACCCCGAAAAACCACACCACGAAAGGTGCGAGGGCCATCGAGATCAGCGCGGACAGGGACGAGATCTTGATCAGCTTGGCGACCAGTGCCCAGATGGCCGCCACGGCGAGGCCGATGGGCCACCAGAGCCCGAATTGCACGCCCAGCGCGGTGGCAACCCCCTTACCGCCCCGGAAGCGGAAGAAGACGGGGAACAGGTGGCCGAGGAAGGCGGCAAGTCCAGTGGCGGCGAGCGCTCCCGAGGAGGCATCCAGATAATGGGCCACGACCATGGGGATGAAGCCCTTGAGGCTATCCCCCGCCAAGGTGATGGCGGCTGCCTTCTTGCCGCCGATGCGCAACACATTGGTAGCACCGGGGTTGTGTGAGCCCTCGGCGCGCGGGTCCGGCAAGCGCATGAGCTTGCAGACAATTACCGCGCTGGAGATAGAGCCCAAGAAATAGGCGCCGACGACAAGAGACGGGGTGACGAATGCGCTCCACATGGTCGCGCATTGGAACCGTTCAGGCCCTTCCGGTCAAGGGACGACGCCGGCCGGCAGAACGCGGATCTCTCGCTCGCGCCCCGCCAGCGAGATTTCAGGGCGCGGCGCGCAGCTCCGCCGGGGAAATCAGGACATTCAGCTGCTCGGACCAGATCACCAGGGATCCGAAGTCGGCAATATCGACGCCGGCAGGGATCGGATACTCCTGGGCGCCCGCGAATGCACGCAACGGCCCCAGGTCGACGAACATGCTCTCTTCGACCCGCGTGTCCGGATCCAGGTCCTTGGACGGCGCCAGATACAGATGGTACTTGGGCCCCGGCCCCACCGCGAAGTCCTCCTCCAACCGAACCAGACGCTCGAAAACCGATGCGGAGCCGGTGCCGTAGCGCAGTCGGTCGTTCGGGTCAGCCTGAACGAAGGCCGCCGCGGCCCGCAACGCCCCTGGGGCTGCGGCCTGAAACTGGCCGCCGTCGGACCGGCTCAGGGGCAAGTGCGGGTAGACCAGCAGACCGGTCGCAAGACCCGCGAGCCCACCTAAAAGGGCCCCCGCCAGGACCTCGACGAGCGGTGAGCGAGGGGACGGACGGCGCCCGACCCGGGGCCCAGGGGCCGGGTCCGACATCAATGGCCAGCGCCCTTCAGGGCACTCGCCATACCTTCGATGGTGTCCTTGGCGTCGCCAAAGACCAGAGAGGTATTGTCTTTGTAGAAGAGAAGGTTATCCACTCCCGAGTAACCCGGGCGCATGGAGCGCTTCAGGAAATAGACTTGGTGCGCCTTGCGTACATCCAGAATCGGCATGCCGTAGATAGGGCTCGACTTGTCTTCCTCGGCGGCCGGATTCACCACGTCGTTCGCCCCTACCACCAGGGCCACGTCCGCAGTCGGGAACTCCGGATTGATCTCGTCCATTTCCAGTACCCGGTCGTAGGGGATATCTGCCTCCGCGAGCAGGACGTTCATATGACCGGGCATGCGGCCGGCCACCGGATGGATGGCGAACTTCACATCCACCCCGCGCGCCAGCAGGAGATCCATCAGCTCTTTGAGCGCATGCTGGGCCTGTGCCGCCGCCATCCCATAGCCGGGGACGATGATCACCTTGCTCGCGTCCTCCATCCAGTAGACCACGTCCTCGACCGAGGCCGACTTGACGCCCTTCTGGGCGGCCAATGCCCCGGCGCTGGCGTCGCCGCTCTCGTCTCCGGAGCCGAAACCGCCGAACACCACGTTGATGATGGAGCGGTTCATCCCCTTGCACATGATGTAGGAGAGGATGGCGCCGGAGAACCCGACCAGTGCACCGACGATGATCAAGAGGTTGTTGTGGAGGGTGAACCCGGTGGCCGCCGCCGCCCAGCCCGAGTAGCTGTTAAGCATGGAGATGACGACCGGCATGTCCGCCCCGCCAATGGGGATAATGAGGGTCACGCCCAGGATGAAGGCGAGCAGGGTCATCAGGGTCAGGGAGGCCACGCTGCCGGTCATGGCGAAATGCACTGCCAGCGCAACGGTGGCGATGGCCATGGCCGCGTTCAGGAGGTGCTGCCCAGTGAATTTGACCGGGCTGCCGCTGAGTAGGCCTTGAAGCTTGCCGAAGGCGATGACGGACCCCGTGAAGGTAATGGCGCCGATAACGATCCCGGCCGAGAGCTCGCCCATCATGACCGAGTCCGGGCTCGCGGTATTGATGAAGGTGCCGATCGCTACAAGCACCGCCGCCATACCGACGAAGCTATGGAGTGCGGCCACCAGCTGCGGCATGGCGGCCATCTGGATGCGCATCGCCAGGATGACGCCGATCACGGCGCCCGCCGCCACCCCCGCGATGATGAACCCGTAGGATGTTACCTCCTGACCGAGCAGGGTCGCGGCCACCGCGATGACCATGCCGAGCATCCCGAGGAAATTCCCGCGGCGGGCCGAGGCGGGATGGGTCAGGCCCTTGAGGGCGAAAATGAAGAGGATGGCCGACGCGAGATAGGCGAAGGCCTGGCCGTGATGTGAGAGGCTCAAGAGCTGCATGACCGGCGTCACTCCTTATTTCTTGTTCTTCTGGAACATGGTGAGCATCCGGTGGGTCACCAGAAACCCGCCGAAGACATTGATGGAGGCCAGGAGCACTGCCAAGAAGCCGAGGAGCTCGGTGCCCAGGCCCGCCCGCTCGGCCCCGGTCACGAGAAGCGCACCGACGATCACGATGCCGGAGATGGCGTTGGTCAGCGACATCAGCGGTGTATGCAGCGAGGGCGTGACACCCCAGATCACGTAATAGCCGATGAAGCAGGCGAGCACGAAGACATAGAGTGCGACGATCGGGTCTGACATAGGCTTGAATCCTTGGTGCGCGCAGGGCGCAACGTTGATGGTAACGATTCGCTCTCGGATCGAGCCGCCCGGCGGCATGGGCGCTAGTCGACCATGCCCTGCCGGCGCACTGGCATAACAACCAGCCTCGCCGACTCGGAGGGCGGTACCGGGAACGGGGATGGCTCCAGTCCCTGGTAGCCTCAGGGCCTGTTCGGCTCTTGATTCTTCTAAAGGAGCATGGCCTTGGTAATGTCGTCCGCTTGCAGGTCCTTAAGGACCGGACCCTGATCGGACCGATCGAACATAATCTCGATCAGGTTTGCCAGATTCTTGGCATAGAACGCGCTGGCATCCGAGGCGACCATCGACGGGTAATTGGTGTGGCCGACGAGGATGACGCCGTGGCGCTCCACGACCTGATCCGGGACGGTGAGCGGGCAATTGCCCCCGTTGGCCGCCGCCAGGTCCACGATCACCGAGCCCGGACGCATGCGCGCCACGACCTCCTCGGTCACCAGCACCGGCGCCGGACGGCAGGGGATGAGCGCGGTGGTGACGATCACATGGGCCTTGGCCAATACATCCGCCAGGGCCGCCTGCTGACGCACCTTGGCCTCTGCGGAGAGCTCTTTGGCGTAGCCTCCCTCCCCCGCCCCGCTCTCGCCTAAGTCCAGGTCGATGGGCTTAGCCCCCAGCGAGAGGATCTGCTCCCGGGTGTCCGGGCGTACGTCGTAGGCATGGACCTCGGCGCCCAACCGGCGGGCCGTGGCGATCGCCTGGAGTCCGGCCACGCCAGCGCCTAGGACCACCAGGCGGGCGGGCTTCGCCGAGCCTGCGGAGGTCATCATCATGGGGAAGAAGCGACCGAAGCGGGCCGCCGCCTCGATCACGGCCCGGTAGCCCGCGATATTCGCCTGCGAAGAGAGGGCGTCCATCGACTGGGCGCGGGAGGTCCGCGGCATGCGCTCCATACCGAGCACCCGGATACCCTTGGCGAGCATGGAGGCGGCGATCGCGTCCTCTCCGCAGCTTTCCAAGAGCCCCACAAAGAGCCCCCCCGGGCGCATCGCCTCCACGTCGTCGCCGTCCGGGCGCCGGACCTTGAGCAGCAGGTCCGCGTCGTAGGCCCCGGCGCGGTCGCTGAGCTGCGCGCCGGCCGCCTCGTACTCGGAGTCCGGATAGCCCGCACGCACCCCGGCCCCCGACTCCACGACCAGCTCGAAGCCCTTGGACTTGAGTTTCTTCACCACATCTGGGGTAGATGCGACCCGTGCCTCCCCGGGTCGAGTCTCCGTCGGTATCCCGATTCTCATCGTGTTGTTAGCCCCGATCGCAGCGCGCCGCCAGGGGGGCGGCAAGGGACTTGCATTATCTGGTTGGACGCGGCCCCTGGCAACCGCGCAGTCAGTCCAGCGTGTCCTTTAGGGAGCGCAGGATCTGGGAGGAGATCTCCTCGATGGACTGGCTGGTGGTGTTGAGCACCGGGATGCCCAGCCGCTTGAAGATCGCAGTCGCACGACGGATGTCGTCCTGGCAGCGCTTGAGGGACGCGTATCCGCTGCCCGGGCGACGCTCCTCTCGGATCAACTGGAGCCGCTGGGGGTCGATGGTCAGCGCATAGAGCTTGTAGCGACAGTCCCACACCAGCTGAGGCACGTCGCCCCGCTCGAAGTCCTCCTCCGTAACCGGGTAGTTGGCGGACCGCAGACCGTAGTGCATGGCGAGATACAGGCAGGTCGGCGTCTTGCCCACCCGGGAGACCCCGGTCAGCACCACGTCCGCCCGGTGGAGATTGTCCGGCCGAATACCGTCGTCGTTGGCCATGGCGAAATTGATCGCCTCGATGCGCTTGGTGTAGGAGCCGGGTTTGGTGATGGCGTGGCTGCGCCCGGACTTGCGGCTCGGCGGCACCCCCAGCTCCGTGGCCAGCGGCTCGATGAAGACATCGAAGAGCTCCATGTAAAAGCAGTTGCCGGACTTGAGGATTTCCCGAATGCCCGGATCGAGCATGGTGGCGAAGACGATGGGGCGGGCCCCGTCGCGGTCCGCCGCCTCCTGCATGCGCAACCTGAGCGCCTTGGCCCGCAAATCCGTGTTGATGTAGGGCATGTAGACCTGCTCGAAGTCCAGGGTGTCGAACTGGGACAGCAGGCTGTGGCCGAGTGTCTCGGCGGTGATGCCGGTGCTTTCGGAAACGAAAAAGACGGTGCGCTGCATGGCGATCGGGAGACTCGGGTGCTCTTCTCAAGGGGGGTGACCGACGTCAATGCAAAGTTTATCGGAATATGGCGATATTCCGTGCTACCCGGGCGGGGCGGTGCCGGGCTCCTTCGAGGCACCGTTCACCCACAGGCTCCGAGGTACGCAAGCCATGGCCCAGATCAACAACGATCAGCAACTGCGCGACGCCCTCAACGCGCTGGCCGGAGACCGGCAGCGGATGCTTGGTGCCCGTTTCGCCCAAAGCGTCATGCGCCTGTCCCGGGACGAACGTGTCAACCGCGCTATCGAGACGGGACTTCGAGAGGACTGTACCCCCGGGGAGGCGGACGATGCCTTCCGCGCCGCCCGAGCCTACGCCACCAAAACCTACACCGATTGCGGCAAGGACACCGACTGGCTCGCCCAGGCCGATCACTTCGTCGCCGCGGCGGCTGCCGCAGCCCTGACCCCGGACAATCTGCTCGCCGAGCGCCAGAACCGCGCCTGGAAGGCGGCGGTGCAGGCACGCATGGCAGCCAATTGCGAGCTCATGGAGACCGAGAACCTGGAGGAGCAGAGCGAGGCGGAGCGCCAGTACGCCGTCGCCAACGCGTTTCTCGGGTAGCGCGAAACGTCGCAGGCGATTTCGCAGCATGCGTCGAGCACAGGCGGATCGCCCTTCGGGCATCCGCCCTACATCGGCGGATCCGAGCTCGTCGCGGCCAGCATCTCGTCGTAGACCTCCCAGGCCGCAGCCGCCTCGGCAGCGGTCACCCGGTCGATTGCGTAGCCCAGGTGGACGACCACGAAGTCCCCGACAGACGGCAGGTCATGCTGGAGCATAAAGAGGTTGGCCTCGCGCTCCGTGCCCTTGGCGGCGCAGCGGGCGAGGAAGCCGTCGATGGATTGGATCTGCATCGGGATGCCGAAACACACGCAACCGGTCTCCGAAGGTGTCGATAGGTCCAGCCTAGGCGCCGCGGGGGACTCGGGCAAGGGCCAATTCGCAAACCCTGAGGCGAGCCTATCCTTATGCACCAGCCGGAGACCCGTTCTCAGCCCCCTCGGGCAACCGCACGGACCCTGATCCTCGGACTCGGCAACGTCCTGCTCGCGGACGAGGCGGTGGGTGCGCTCGCGGTCCGCCGGCTGGAGGCCGAGTACCCGGCGGACGATTCGCTCCTGTGCCTGGACGGCGGCACCCTGAGCTTTTCCCTCGCGGTCCCCATTGGGGACTGCCAGCGCCTGATTGTCATCGACGCGGCCGTCATGGGCGACGCACCGGGTACGGTGCGGGTCTTCCAGGACACGGACATGGACCGTCAACTGACCCGGCATGCCACCAGCGTCCACGAGGTCAGCCTCGCCGACCTGCTCGACATGGCCCGGCTGACCGACTCGCTTCCCACTCGCCGCGCCCTGATCGGCGTCGAGCCAGCGTTGGTTGGCTGGGGCGACGGACTCACCCCGGCGGTGGAGGCGGCACTCCCGGAGGTCCTGGAGCGGGTGCGGGAGCTACTGGCCCGGTGGGATGCGCAGGATGCCGGCCATGTCTGAAGGTCGGGCGCCGGTCGCAATCCGTCGCAGCCCGTAGTCTTCTTCCGGCGATATATTTCGGAGCTCGCTAACCTTCTAATCAACTGCCCCATGTCAACCTGGGACGCAGACAGTCCACATAGAATTCCGTGCAGACGTATCGAGGTTCCATCATGTCCGGGCTGCACAGCATCCCCGTCCGAGTCGAGTCCGACCCAGGCCCGCACACCGAGCACGGAAACGCAGTCCCCATCCTCCACGAGATCCGCCACGCCTTGGGACGCCTGATCGAATCCGACGCGGAAACCCGCATCGACCTCAACGCTATCCCTTTCGGCCCAGGAGACGAGGAGCGTCTCGTCGGCCTGCTCGGAATGGGCGAGGTCTCGGCCAGCGTCGAGGCCCTGGGCCCCACCCGGGTCCAGGAGACAGCCGTCCCGGGCGTTTGGCTCGTGGACTACCGCAACGCCGAGGGCGAGCGCCTGGCCTTGCACCTGGAGGTCGCCGCCATCCCGGGTATTCTGCGCACCCAGCGCGAGGATCTCGACACCGCCATCGCCGAGTTGGATGCCCGCCTGCAATCGGGCCAGGCCGCCCCGCGACTCGAGTCCTGACACGTATCGGAGGGACCATGACCGTCACCGACAAGACCTTGGGCGAGCGCCTGCGAGAGCACGGCATCTCCCGGCGCGGATTCATGAAGTTCTGTGCCGCCACCGCCTCGATGATGGCGCTCCCGCCCAGCATGATCCCGGCGATCGCGGCGGCACTGGAGAAGGCACGGCGCCCATCCGTGATCTGGCTGTCTTTCCAGGAGTGCACTGGCTGCACCGAATCCTTGACCCGCAGCCACTCCCCGACGGTCGAAGACCTGATCCTGAGCGTGATCTCGCTCGACTATCACCACACCCTCCAGGCCGCTGCCGGGGAGGCCGCCGAGGCCGCCCGGGAGCAGGCCATGCAGGAAAACCACGGTGAATATCTTTTGATCGTGGACGGGTCCCTCCCGGGCCCCGACTCCAACCCGGGCTATTCCACCATCGCGGGCGTCAGCAACTACGCGATGCTGATGGAGGCCGTGGAGGGCGCGGCCGCAGTCGTGGCGGTGGGCACCTGCGCCGCCTTCGGCGGGCTGCCCGAGGCGAGCCCCAACCCCACGGGTGCGGTATCGGTCATGGACCTGGTCAAGGACAAGCCAGTCATCAATGTCTCCGGTTGTCCGCCCGTGCCCATGGTCATCACCGGCGTGCTCGCCCATTACCTGACCTTCGGCCGCCTTCCGGAGCTGGACCAATACCACAGGCCCCTCGCCTTCTTCGGTCAGTCTATCCACGACCGCTGCTACCGCCGGCCCTTCTACGACAAGGGGCTGTTCGCGGAGACCTTCGACGACGAGGGCGCCAAGGCCGGCTGGTGTCTCTACCGGCTGGGCTGCAAAGGGCCAAGCACCTACAACGCCTGCGCCACCATGCGCTGGAACTCGGGTACGAGCTGGCCCATCGAGTCTGGACACCCCTGTCTGGGCTGCTCCGAGCCCCGTTTCTGGGATGCAGGCAGCTTCTACGCGCCACTCTCCGTGCCCACCGACGCCTCTGGCGAGACCCTGCTGGCGGCGGGTGCCGTCGGGGCCGCGATCGGCGGTGCCGTAGCGACCCTGGCCCGCAGAAAGGTCAAGACGGAGGCCGCTAGCCGTCAGCCTGTGACCGTGGAAGAGCTGGAGCAGAAGCTATGATCGACCCGGTGGACTTCCTGCTGCTCGTCAAGGGGCCCCTGTTCGTCTGGGCGCTTGCCATCTTCGCCCTAGGGCTCTCGGTCCGCATCCTGGAGATTTTCGTGCTCGGCCGACGGCGCAACTTCGCAGAGCCCCGCGCCGGCGAGTGGCTGCCCGGCCTGCGCACCATGCTGACCCGCAGCGTGGCGGACCCCGGGACCTTCCAGCGTGCGCCATTTAACGTGATCGTGGGATGGATCTGGCACATCGGGTTCTTGATCGCGTTACTCCTCTTCATTCCCCACATCGAGCTGATTAAGAGTCTGCTTGGCATCTATTGGCCAGGGCTGCCCAATCCCATCGTCGATCTCGTCACAGCGGTGACCCTGGTGGCCCTGGTGGCGAGCCTGGTGCATCGGCTGACCCATCCGGTGAAAAAGCGCATCAGCACCTTCGAGGATTATCTGGTCTGGGCGCTGACCTTCCTTCTGGTCCTCACCGGCTATCTCGCCTATCACCGGATCGTCAATCCGTATCCGCTAGCGCTCGGGCTGCATATCCTGACTGCAGAGATATTCATGATCCTGCTGCCCTTCACCAAGCTGACCCATATCTTCACCGCCTTGATCGCACGTTGGTATAACGGGGCGAGCTTCGGCCGCCGGGGGGTGCAGTCATGAGCCCGATCGAGATCCCAATGGACAGCCCCATCGAGAGCAAGCTCACACTGGAGCGGGGCCTGGCCGCCTTTCGGGCGGAGATCGACGGGCCGGTCGCCGCCTTCTTCTCGAGCTGCGTCCACTGCGGCATCTGCGCCCAAGCCTGTCCCTTTTACCTCGAGACCGGCGATCCCAAATACACGCCAATTCTGAAGCTGGAGCCCCTGCGGCGGGTCTGGCAGGCGGAATTCACCCTCATGGGCCGGCTCAAGGGTCTAATCGGACTCAATAAAAAGGTCACGGACGCAATGCTCGCAGAATGGGAGGAGCTGATCTACGACTCATGCACCATGTGCGGTCGCTGCTCCATGGTCTGCCCGGTGGGCAACGACCTCCAGGCCATGATCCGCAAGTCCCGCGAGGGCATGGTCGCTGCCGGCCACGCCCCGGAGGGCCTGATCGGCGCCGCGGTGCGTGCGGTCGAAACCGGGAGCCCCATGGGTCTGAAATGGAAGACGCTGCAGGTCCAGATCGACCATGTGCAGGGCAGCACGGGACTTAAGGTACCGGTTGACCAAAAGGGCGCCGATTACCTTGTCATGCTCTCGTCCATGGAGATCATCAACTTTCCCGAATACCTGGAGGCCATTACCAAGATCTTCGACCACGCCGGGGTGAGCTGGACCTTAAGCACCCAGTGCTTCGAGGCCACCAACGCGGGGATCCAGATCGGCAATACGGACGTCGCCGCGCTCCTGGTTCAGCGGGTGGTAGATGCGGCCGTGGCGCTCGGCGCAAAGAACGTCATCAGCCCCGAGTGCGGCCACGCCTACACGGCGATCCGCTGGGAGGGTCCGAACCTCATCGGAACGACGTATCCATTCAAGGTCTTTCACATCGTCGAGGTCCTGGATCAGCTGCGCGCCTCCGGGCGCATCCAGACCGAGGGCAAGGAGACAGACCGGCTCTCCATGCACGACCCCTGCAATCTGGCACGCAAGAGCGGCGTCATCCAGCAGCAGCGCAACCTCATCGACCTGGTGGCCGAGAATTTCGTGGACATGAAGGAGCACGGGCGCTACCAGTGGTGCTGCGGCGCGGGCGGAGGGGTCAGCTCCAACGAGCGGGCCGAGCACCTCAAGATGGCGGCGTTCAAGATGAAAAAGGCCCAGATCGAGGAAGTCGAGCCGGATCGCCTGGTGACCATGTGCGCCACCTGCCGCACCCAGCTCGAAGAGGGGCTCGAGACGTTCAACATAGACATTCCAGTGGTGGGTCTCACCGAGATGATCGCCGAGCATCTGGTCGAGAAGGCCCAGGCCGACGATGCGTGACCTGACCGGACTGCACCCACCCGAATCGATCGGGGCCGGCCCGCCGGCCCCTAGTAGGAGAGAGACCCATGAACGACCGTGTCGTCGTCGACCCCATCACCCGTATCGAGGGCCATCTGCGCATCGAGGCCCAGATGGAGGGGGACAGGATCTCCCAAGCCTATAGCTCCGGTACTATGGTGCGCGGCATCGAAACCATCCTGAAGGGCCGCGACCCGCGCGACGCCTGGGCCTTTGTCCAGCGCATCTGCGGGGTCTGCACCCTGGTCCACGGTATCGCTTCCGTGCGGTCCGTCGAGGACGCACTCAAGATCGAGCTGCCGCCCAATGCCCAGCTGATCCGCAACCTGATGATCGGTGCACAATACGTGCACGATCACGTCATGCATTTCTATCACCTGCACGCCCTGGACTGGGTGGACGTGGTGAGCGCCCTGAGTGCGGACCCCAAGGCCACGTCGGACCTGGCCCAGTCTCTGAGCAGCTGGTCTAAGTCGTCCCCCGGCTATTTCTCGGACATGCAGAAGCGCCTCAAGGGCTTCGTGGAATCCGGCCAGCTCGGCATCTTCGCCAACGGCTACTGGGGCCACCCGGCCTACAAGCTACCCCCAGAGGCCAACCTGATGGCGGTGGCCCACTACCTGGAGGCATTGGCCTGGCAACGGGATGCGGCGCGCCTGCATGCCATCTTCGGCGGCAAGAACCCCCACCCCAATTTCGTGGTGGGCGGTGTCGCCTCCCCCATCGACCTGGACTCGGACTCCGCCATCAACGCGAAGAAGCTGGCAGAGGTCCAGACCGTCATCTCCTCCATGCTTCAGTTCGTCGACCAGGTCTATGTGCCGGATACCCTCGCCATCGCCGGCTTCTACAAGGATTGGGCGACGCGGGGCGAGGGGCTTGGCAACTTCCTGTGTTACGGGGACCTGCCAGCCACAGGCAGCCTGGACCCTGCGACCTTCCTGTTCCCGCGAGGCGTCATCCTGAACCGGGATCTCGCGACGATCCACGACGTGGACCTGCACGACGCCAACCAGATCCAGGAGCTGGTCGCCCACTCCTGGTACGACTACAGCGTCGGCAAGGACAAGGGATTGCACCCCTATGCCGGGGAGACGAAGCTGGACTACGACGGGCGCGGCGGGGTCAAGCCGCCCTATACCCAGCTCAACGTGGATGACGGTTATTCGTGGCTCAAGGCCCCGCGCTGGAAGGGCCAAGCGGTGGAGGTAGGCCCGTTGGCGCGTGTGCTCCTGCTCTATGCCAAGGGGCACGACCAGACCAAGGAGCTGGTGGACATGACCCTGGCCAAGTTGGAGCTGCCCGTGACCGCCCTCTTCTCCACCCTGGGGCGTACCGCCGCCCGGACCCTGGAGACCAAGATCGTGGTGGATGCCATGCAGGGCTGGTACGACGCCCTGATCGCCAACATCAAGGCGGGGGACGGACGGACCTTCAACGAGACCCTATGGGCCCCGTCCACTTGGCCGCGGGAGGCGCGCGGCGCGGGCTTCATGGAGGCCCCGCGGGGCGCACTGGGCCATTGGATCGTGATCCAGGACGGGCGGATCGAGAACTACCAGGCGGTGGTCCCCTCGACCTGGAACGCCGGTCCGCGCGACCCCCAGGGGCAGGCGGGTGCCTACGAGGCAGCACTCCAGGACAATCACCAGCTCGCCGACGTGAAACAGCCGGTGGAAATCCTGCGGACCATCCACTCCTTCGACCCCTGCATCGCCTGCGCGGTACACCTCTCCGATCCGCAGAGCGACGAGCGCGTGGTGATCAAGGTCGCCTGACCGGGTTCCCGCCCGACCGGCGAGAGTCACAGGGCCGCGCACACGCGGCCCCGGCCGGCGTCGGAGGCGCGTCAGCGATCGAGCAGAATCCCAATGTCCCGCAGCACCGCGGGTCCGGCGGTAGCGATCACGACGGTCGCAAGACCGAGTGCCAGATTGAGCGCCACCAGCGCGCGTATATTGGAGAATTTGGCGCTCGCCCCGCGCCAGTTCTCGGCCTCGACCGCAATCCGCATCTTGCGGTACGGGACGGCGAATAGGTAGGCGAACACCAGGGTCATGACCAGGGACGTGGCCGCCATCGCCAGCACGTGGCTGCCCACCATGCCGCGGTAATGGATGATCGCCATCCAACTCCCACTGACCCAAAGGGTTGCGACGCACACCCAGACCCAGGGGAAAAAACGCCGGAACACCCCGAAGGCCAACTGGATGCGCGCCGGCGGCTCCAGGGAGTCTTTCAGGACCGGACGCAGAAAAAAATGGGAAAAGAACATCCCGCCGATCCAGACGATGCTGGCAAGCTGATGCAGCAGAAGAGGGATCGCCAGCTTCAGGTCCATTACAATACGCCAGAAAAATACGGTTTCGATCCTGATGGCGTCAGGGTGAGCGGCCATCGCAGCCGCCGTCGGCTGCACGGTCGACCAGCACACGTGCGGCGCCGAGAGATGCCACTGTGCTCACCGGAAGGTCCGCACCGGCACGCCAGGCTGCGAGCGCCGCGCCCTTGCTCGCGCCTGTCACCAGAACCAGGAGATCGCGGCAGTCGGCCAATGCACGGGGCGTCAAAGATACGCGTTCCGGCGGTGGCTTCGGGGCATTGTAAACGGGCATTGCCAAGCGATCTGCGGGGATCTCTTGCCCGGGAAAGAGACTGGCCGTGTGCCCGTCCTCCCCCATACCGAGCAGGACCAGGTCGAACGGAAGTCGGCCAGCGATCTTCGCCTCATAGTCCAGAGCCGCCGCCGCGGCACCCCGCTCGGCGGCGATCCAATGAACGTTTTCTCGCGGGATCGGAACCCGGTCGAGGAAGGCATGGGTCGCGGCGACGCTATTACGCTCCCCGTCTTCCGCGGGCAAGCAACGCTCATCACCCAAAAAGATGTGCCAGCGATCCCAGTCTGCCGGGTCTCCGACGAGTAGATTGTAGGAGGCTAGAGGGGTTCGCCCGCCCGCAAGGACCAGTTGGAATCGGCCGCGTAAGGCTATGGCGCGGGCGGCGGCATACCGGATGACGCGCGCCGCTTCGGACGCTACCGCCTCCGCGGTGTCGATCACCTCGAATCGGCCCGGACCCTTGGCCACAGCGACATCACCCCTTACTTCGTTACAGCTCCGGCGGTTTTGTGGGCTAGCCCCACGGTAGGCGATCATGGACCAAATGAAAATCTTGTTGGTCGACGACTCCAAGTCCGCCCGTTATGCACTAAGGCTTCAGCTTCAGCGCCACGGGGTCGAGGTCGAGACCGCGGACTCGGCCGAATCTGCCTTCGAGATACTCAAAGGCGAGCTCCCCGACGCCATCCTCATGGACCACATGATGCCGGGCCTCAATGGATTCGAGGCCCTCGAGGCGATTCGGTTGGATGCCCGCACGGCGCACCTGCCGGTGGTCATGTGCACATCCCACGAGGATGCGGACTTTGCCGCCGCCGCCCAGCGCAAAGGCGTCGTCGGTATTCTACCCAAGTCGGTCGCCCCCGAAAAACTCCCGGAGATACTCGAGCGACTGCGCACGGCCCTCGCAGCCGCCGAGGGGACACCAGTACCCACTATGGCCCCAAGTGTGCCAGCACCGGCAAGCGCCGGGGCTTCGCCCGCAACAGCGGCGATTCCGACTGGGCTCGCAGAGGCCGAGGTCCTAAGACTGATCGAGGAGCGCGTGGACGAGCGCCTCGAGCTGCGGCTCGCGGGCCTGCTGGCTCCGTTGCTCGAAGACCTGCGTCGCGATCTCAGCGAGCGTGTCCTCGCGGATACCCGCGTGCTGATCGATTCCCGCCTCTCCGAGACACGCCACGAGCTAGAGTCAAAGCTTACCGACGTGCGCACCGCCAGGGAGGCTGCGCGCTCCGCCAGCGACCTCAAAGAGCTGAAGGACCTCACCGCCCGGGTAGTACACACAGAGCTTTCGGGAATGGTGAAGGTCGAGATCGAGGCCGAGCGGTCCGAGATCCTGGGTCTTGTGGAGCAATACTTGAAGGAGCTAAACCCCCAGGCGCAGGCGACCGACCAAGGGAACGAGCGGCTCGCAGCGCTCGACGGCGCTATCGCCAGCAAGGCCCAAGACGCGGCCCGACGCGCAGCCCAGGATGCTATCGAGGCGGGGATAGACCGTACCAACCGGATCGCCGACGCCATGGTGAATCAGATCCGTGCCAGTATGCGTCTCGTCTATCTCGCCATTGCCGGTGCGGGGCTGGTGGGCGCACTTTCGTCCGCCGCAGTGTTCTTCATGCTCCGCTGATCCTTGCAGCTCCCGGCAACCCGCCCGGTCGGAGCGCCCTTCGCCCGGATGGTTGCGGATGGAGTACCCCTTCGGGCTCGCCTTGACGCCCCTCTCGACGTGGTCGACACTGAGCTCGCGGCCCAGGCCGCACTTCTCCCTGAGGCCCCGCAAACCATCTGCAAGACCCTGCGCTCCCGGATCGCGCCCAGCGTCCGGCCAGACGCGGAGACTGTCAACGATCGACGGAGGTACGCACCTTGGATCAAACCATGGCCGACATTCTCAACCCAGGCGCCGCAACCCGGGACCCGGACTTCCCCCACGCACCACAGGACTGGGATAGATCGAGCGCCGAGCAGGCTGCGCGTGCGGACCGAATCGAGCTTGGATCCGATCATTGGAGCACGATTAAAGCGCTGCAAAGCTACTTCGCGAGCCACGAGCGCCCTAACGTCCGTGAGCTCCATGACGCCCTGGACGAGACGTTCCACAGCAAGGGCGGCATCAAGTACCTCTACGGTCTCTTCCCCGGGGGCCCTGTTGCCCAAGGCTGTCGGTTCGCCGGACTGCGCGCGCCTGCCGGTGCGGCAGACAAATCTTTCGGCAGCGTGCAGTAGGCGCTCAGGCGACTCCGAGGTCCGGCCTGACCGAAGCTATGGCGAAGCGGCCGGCCCACGCGGTCCGCTTCGCTCCCTTACGCGTCCCTGCGCCGCACCCGAATGCAACATTGCTTCAATAATCGACGAGATGTCCCTGAGTCCGCTCATAGTTTTGCCAACCCTTGCCTTGCCTTTTTTACAGGCTCCTCTTATCCTTTTTGACGTTTATCTCAGACTCCCTCAGATCGCGACCTGGGTATCCACCCTGAGCTCCGATCGGTCGCGGAGACGCGCGGGCTCGGTAGTTAGAGACACGCGCATCTCGCCCCGATAGCGGGTTCGAGTCATATAGAGACCGGGAGAAGCCGACCATGTCGGAGCACACGAGCGCCAACGAGCAAGGCCTGTTCAACCGCAGTTTTTTTGCGACCCGCCGGGGGTTCCTGGAGGCACTTGCCGCGACCTCTGCGGGACTTCTGCTCGGAGCGCCGAGCTTCGCCGCTGCGGACTCCCGTCAACGCCCCCTGCAGAGCAAGGTCGCCGATCTGCTGGCGCGTCTGCGCGCCGAAGGGATGCTCGCCGCAGGCGAGCGCACCTCGTGGTGCGTCTATGACTTCACGGCCGGCAAGAAGCTTGTCTCGATCAACGAGGATTCGCCCCGCCAGGCCGCGAGCATGATCAAGCCATTCGTGGCCCAAGCCTTTTTCTTTCAGGCGAACGACTCGCGCGGACGTATCCGCTACACGGAAGACGTGCGAGAGACGATGGAACGGTCGATCCGCCGCAGCAGCAACCCCGCCACCAACGAGTTGATCGACCTGGTGAGCCGCAACCGGTCTCGAAACGGCCCCCGCGATGTGGAGGCAGAGCTCAAGTCACACGCCCCCGAGATCTTCCGGGAGACCCGCATCATCGAGAAGATCCCGGCGGGGGGCAAGACTTACCGCAACCTCGCCTCCGCCCACGACTACAACCGCTTCCTGTTCACCATGTGGCTGAACCAACTCCCCTATAGCCATGAGATGCGCTCCTTGATGGCGCTGCCCAACCGGGACCGCATCACCGATGGAGTGGACGCCATGCCGGAGTCCGTCCGGGTATACGACAAGACCGGGTCCACCGCCCAACTGTGCGGGAATATGGGGGTCATCGAGGCCTCGACCTGGAGCGGGCAGCGCATCCCTTACACCTTCGTCGGCATCATCGAGCGCCCCGGAGGGTCGAAGGGCTACGGGACTTGGATCTCCAAGCGAAGCAATGCCATCCGCGCCGTGTCCAATTTGGTCTACCTGCATATGAAAGACCGTTACCGGCTGATCTGACCCGGCGGACCGGATCTATCTCGGCGCGGCAGGGAGCGGAACGCGAGCCGATCAAGCGGCTCTGCGACTGTGGGTGGACGGGGGGATCTACCGTCAGGTCGCCAATCCGGGTCTGCTGCACGCCATCCTCAAGCTAATTCCTCATCGGAACCGGTAGTTACAGGCCCAGCTGCGCGAGGGACGGCTCGCCGGGCGATGGGATCCGCGGCCAGGTGGGCACGGGAAACGCCCTTAACCGCATCGTCATCGCTTGCACACGGAGCCGCAATAGAGATTGCGTATAGTCGGTTCCGCGTCAGCAATGAACCGAGGATGACTCATGTCCGCTATCGTCCCTGCGTTACCCAGCAAGCGGGGAGAACGCCTGTTCACCGAGCTCGCGGCCACCGCGCAGGACATTCGCGAGGCCCAATCCCTGCGGTTTAGGGTGTTCGGCGAGGAGATGGGTGCGAAGCTCAAGGGGGAGCAGGGCATCGATGTCGACGAGTTCGACAGCTTCTGTAGGCACTTGGTGGTGCGCGAGGCGAATAGCGGCAGGGTCGTGGGCTGTACTCGCATACTCACCGACAGTCAAGCGCGGCAGATCGGTCGCTTCTATTCGGAGAGCGAGTTCGAGCTCGGTCCGGTGCTCAAGCTGCCGGGGCGCCTGCTCGAAATCGGGCGTACCTGCATCGCCCCGGAATACCGTCAGGGCGCGGCAATTGCGGTCCTGTGGTCCGGGCTGGCCGGCTTCGTTCATTTGCACGGGTTCGATTATCTGTTCGGCTGCGCGAGCGTCCCTCTCGGCACCGATGACGTCCAGGCCGCGGCGATCATGAACCGGATCCGCCGCTCCGCCATGGCGCAGCTGGGAATCCGCGTCATTCCGCGCGTCCCGCTACTGACCGCCCAGGTCCCGGACGACGTCCTCGACGCGCCCCTGCCATCCCTGCTCAAGGCCTATATTCGCGCTGGCGCCAGGGCCTGTGGCGAGCCCTGTCGGGACCCGGACTTCGCCGTTGCGGATGTCCTCATGCTGCTTAACGTGGCAGAGCTCAACCCGGCCTATTCCCGGCACTTCATCGAACGCGCGGCCGGTACCTGACGCGATGTCCACAAGGATCGCGACCGGTCAGCGGCGGTGCCAAACACCGCCATGAGCCACGAGCTGCGAGTCGCGGTCGTTACCGAAACCTATCCCCCCGAGATCAACGGCGTCGCCAACACCATGCGGCACCTGGTGTCCGGCCTCGAGCAGCACGGCCACAAGGTCCATGTGGTGAGGCCATCTCAGGCAGCGGATTCCACCCCGCGAGGCGAACGGCGCGCTGGCGAGACCCTGGTTCCCGGCCTGCCCATCCCGGGTTACCGCGGCCTGCGATTCGGCCTGCCGGTGTTCTGGCGCCTGCGCCGCCTCTGGCGCACGCAACGCCCGGACTTGGTCTACATCGCCACCCAGGGGCCGTTGGGGCGCGCTGCACTCGCGGCAGCACGCGCTGCCGCTATCCCCGCAGTGACCGGCTTTCACACCCAGTTCCAGCAATACAGCCAGCACTATGGACTGGGACTGCTGGCGCAGCCCATCGCCCGCTCGTTGCGGAAATTTCACAATCGCTCCGACGCTGTCCTGGTCCCCACCGCCGAGCTGCGCGACCGCTTAACTGCCCAAGGGTTCAACAACGTCCAGGTCTTCGGGCGCGGCGTCGACACGGCGCTGTTCTCTCCCGCGCGCCGCCGCCCAGAGCTGCGTGCCCAATGGGGGTGCGGGTCCAACGATCCCGCCTTGCTGTATGTGGGGCGCCTCGCGGCAGAGAAGAACATCGCACTCGTTATGGAAACCTTCACCGTCGTCCAGGCTGCCGTTCCCAATGCTCGATGCATACTCGTGGGCGATGGTCCCGAGCGACCGCGTCTGGCCCGAGACTTCCCGCAGTTCCTATTCGCTGGGGCCAAGGTCGGCGTCGAGCTTGCCGAGCACTACGCCAGTGCGGACCTGTTCGTCTTCCCCAGCCTGACCGAGACCTTCGGCAACGTGGTCCCGGAAGCCATGGCAAGTGGGCTAGCGGTGATCGCCTTCGACGACGCCGCGGCCCACGAGTACATCCGGACCGGCGACAACGGCTACACCGTGAACCCGGGCGACAACAGCGCCTTCATTGCCACGGCCGCTCTTACAGCTCGCGACTTGGAGCGTGCACGCCGCTTTGGCGCCAAGGCCAGAAGCACCGCTGAGACGCTGGGCTGGAAACGCGTGATCGACGCGGTCGAGACGTGCATGCATGACGTCATCCACCGACGCAGGGCGGAAGGTGGAGATGTGCGTCTGGCTCAGACACCCGAATGAGTTAGGGACCCCGTGTGCCCGCCGCGCTCGAATCTCGCTCGCGGCGCTTCGATGCGGCTCTGGGCGGGAGGGTCGGATCAGACCCGGATACCGGGATCGAGCACTTGGGCCGTGCGGCAGCGTTGGATTCGGTGCTCACGCACTCCGGCGCTCGCCAGGCGCTCGGAGAGCGGTCGTAGGGCCCCGGGGCTGTCGTTGCCCGGCAGGAGCGTGGTGCGCACCTGTAATGGCACCCGGGCTCTGAGCAAAAGGTCGAGGCTCTCCCACGCGCGCTCCCCGGAGCCCGGGACCCCCGTAATTTTAGGGTAGTCCTCTGGGAGTGCCTTGATGTCCAGCCCCACCCAATCGAGCAATGGAAGAAGCCGGCGCAGCCGCGCGGGATAGGCCCCAGAGGTGTGCAGCCCGATCTTAAAGCCCAGGGAGCGGACCTCCCCCATCACGGACCCAAGCCCCCGCTGCAAGGTCGGCTCCCCGCCGCTGAATACCACGGCATCCAAGAGCCCTCGACGGGTCTGCAGAAACCCCCAAACCTCAGACCAAGGGATCAGGCCCTCGGCCCTCGCCGGAAGCAGATGTCCGTTGTGGCAGTAACAGCATCGCCAGGGACAGCCCTGACAAAAAACCACGGCCGCCAACTCGCCCGGGTAATCGACCGTGGTGAGCGGCGTCAGCCCGCCCACCCGCGGCCCGTCCGATCGGCCAGGATGGTTAGCGACCCGGGCAGGCTCCGGGATGGGCGAGCGTGCAACGGCAAGGTGGCCCATGGCCCTCGGCCCCTCCGATCAGGCCGCCGCCTGGTGCTCGACGCGCATCGCCGTACCCCGCGGGGACTCGGTGAAGTAGCAGCGCTCGCCGTGCTCGGCGCGCTTGCCCCGGTTGAAGGCCGAGACCGGGCGGTGATAGCCCATCACCCGGGTCCAGACCTCGCAACGGGTGCGCTCGGACGCGTCCAGATCAGTCAGCTCGACGGGGGTGGAGTCGTACATGGCTCGATCCTCTTGTTCTCTCTTTGTCACAGTTGATCTTGGTTGGATGCCGGCCGCCCTTAGGCATCGACGATGACAGGTCCCGCCGCCCGCTTGCGCTCTATCAGCTCCTGGTCGCATACGGGGCAAAACTCGTGCTCGCCCGCGATATAGCCGTGCTTGGGACAGATGGAGAACACCGGGGTCACGGTGATATAGGGCAGCCGGAAGTTGGTCAGCGCCCGGCGCACCAGCTTCTTGCAGGCATCCACGCTGGAGACCTGCTCGCTCATATAGAGGTGCAGCACGGTCCCGCCCGTGTAGCGGGATTGCAGCGGCTCCTGCATGGCCAGGGCCTGAAAGGGGTCGTCCGTGTAGCCCACCGGGAGTTGCGAGCTGTTGGTGTAATACGGGGCGTCCGCGGTCCCGGCCTGGAGGATGTCCGGGTAGCGTTTTTTGTCCTCTCGGGCGAACCGGTAGGTCGTCCCCTCCGCCGGGGTCGCCTCCAGGTTATAGAGGTGCCCGGTCTGTTCCTGAAACTCCACCATGCGGGCGCGCACCCGGTCGAGCAACCGGCACGCCAGGGCGTGGCCCTCGGCGGTGGCAATGTCCTCCCGGTCCTGGGTGAAGTTACGGATCATCTCGTTGATCCCGTTGACACCGATGGTAGAGAAGTGGTTGCGCAGGGTCCCCAGATACCGCTTGGTATAGGGGAAGAGTCCGGCGTCCATGTGGCGCTGGATGACCTTGCGCTTGATCTCCAGGCTGTTCTTGGCCAGGTCCAGCAAGCGGTCCAGGCGCGCCATCAGTGCCGGCTCGTCGCCCGGGTGCAGATAACCCAGGCGCGCACAGTTGACGGTCACCACGCCCACCGAGCCCGTCTGCTCGGCGGAGCCGAAGAGCCCGTTTCCGCGCTTCAGGAGCTCGCGTAGATCGAGCTGCAAGCGGCAGCACATCGAGCGGACCATCTTGGGCGAGAGCTCGGAATTGATGAAGTTCTGGAAGTACGGCAGCCCGTACTTAGCGGTCATGGCGAAGAGCCGCTCCGCGTTCTCGCTCTCCCAGGGAAAGTCCGGTGTGATGTTGTAGGTCGGGATGGGGAAGGTGAAGATCCGGCCTTTGGCATCCCCCTCCGTCATCACCTCGATATAGGCCCGGTTGATCAGATCCATCTCCGCCTGGAGATCGCCGTAGGTATAGGGCTGCTCCTCTCCGGCGATGACGGGTACCTGGTCGCGTAGATCCTCCGGGCAGACCCAATCGAAGGTCAGGTTGGTAAAGGGCGTCTGGGTACCCCAGCGCGACGGCACGTTCAGGTTGTAGATGAGCTCCTGGATGAACTGACGGACCTGGCGATAGTCGAGCCCGTCCTTGCGCACAAAGGGGGCCATGTAGGTGTCGAAGCTGGAGAAGGCCTGGGCGCCCGCCCACTCGTTCTGCAGGGTCCCCAGGAAGTTAACGATCTGGCCGATGGCGCTCGACATGTGCCGGGGGGCGCCCGCCTCCACCCGGCCGGGCACGCCGTTCAGTCCCTCGTGCAGCAGGGTGCGAAGCGACCACCCGGCGCAGTAGCCGGAGAGCATGTCCAGGTCATGGATATGGACGTCCCCTTCCCGGTGTGCCTCCCCGATATGCGGCGGGTAGACATGGGACAGCCAGTAGTTGGCAATCATCTTGCCGGACGTGTTTAAGATCAGCCCGCCGAGGGAGTAGCCCTGGTTGGCGTTCGCGGCCACCCGCCAGTCCGAGCGATCCAGGTACTCGTCGATCGAGGCAGCCACATCCACCAGGGTGCGGTGCTGATCGCGCAGACGCGAGTGCTGCTCCCGGTAGACGATGTAGGCGCGAGCGGTCTCGAAGTGGTTGGCAGCGATCAGGGTCTGCTCCACCACATCCTGGATGCCCTCGATGTCCGGCAGACGCCCATTGCCATAGCGATGGGCCAGGACCTTGACCACCTGGGCGGCCAGGAGCCTGGACTCCAGGTCCCCGAACTCCCCGCTCTCCTGACCGGCGCGCTGGATGGCGGACTCGATCTTGGAGGCATCGAAGACGACCTCCCGGCCATCCCGCTTGAGGACGCGCGTCGGCAGGGTCACCAGATTGTTATGCGCGGTCCCCATGGCAGTTTCCCCCTCGAGATACTAGATTTTGTGGCCACGATTATAGTGACCACAAAATATGGGGTGGAAGTGCCGTTTGGCGGAGGGTTGATCTCGGTCACAGTTAGGGGGCGAGGGCCAGGGATTGTCGGCCAGCCGCGAGGTCTGTTGGGCGAGCGTGGGTCATTGGTCGTCCGCGCTGTGTCGCGCCAAGGCGCAAGGCGAGGGCGCCAGCCGCAGGACTGTCAAACCCGGAGCCTCCAGGGCGATATCCCTTGCGGATCGTCAGCCCCTTGGCGCTTGGCCCTCGGCCCTTCCGCAAGCTCAGCAGTCCCGACAGATATCGTGGGTGAGCTGCTCGAGCCTCCGGGTATCGGCGGAAAAAAGTCGAATTCCCTCGGCAAGCTTCTCGGTCGCCATCGCGTCCTCGTTCAACTCCCAACGGAAGGCGCGCTCGTCGTAGCTCACCTTGGGGATGTCCATTTCCTGGGCACGGGCTGAGTCCAGCTTGCGGGGAACCTCCCCTTCGCTCGCCGCCAGCTCCCCCAGGAGGCCGGGGGAGATGGTCAGAAAATCGCAGCCGGCCAGCTCCAAGATCTCCTCGACGTTGCGGAAGCTCGCCCCCATGACCACGGTCCTATACCCATGACGCTTGTAATAGTTGAAGATGCGGGTGACCGAGAGCACACCGGGGTCGGCGTCCGCCGGGTAACCGGCCACGTTTTGGGCATTTTTGTGCCAATCCAGGATGCGGCCGACGAAGGGAGAGATCAGGGTTGCGCTGGCCTCCGCGCAGGCAACCGCCTGGGCGAAGCTGAACAGCAGGGTCAGGTTGCAGTGCAGGCCCTGGGCCTCCAACCGCTCGGCGGCGCGGATGCCCTCCCAGGTGGAGGCGATCTTGAACAGCACCCGAGCGGCTGGGTCGATACCGGCGTCCCGGTAGAGCTCCACCAAGCGCTCCGCACGTTGCAGCGTGCCCTCGGTGTCGAAGGACAGGCGGGCGTCGATCTCGGTCGAGACTCGCCCGGGGACAATGTTGAGGATCTCCGTGCCGAAGCTCACCGCCAGCTTATCCATGGTCCAGTGCGCCTGGGCCTTGGCGTCGCCGGCCCCGCGGCGCTTTCCAAAGGCCACCGCCTCCTCGACCAGCTCCCGGTAGCGAGGCATCTGGGCCGCCTTGTAGATCAGGGATGGATTGGTTGTCGCGTCTTGGGGCTGGTACTCGGCGATGCTCTCGAAGTCGCCCGTATCGGCAACAACGGTGGTCATAGTCTTCAGTCGTTCGAGCTTGCTCATGGTTCGGCACCGAAGTCAGGCGGTTGGGAAAGGCTGTCTGCAGACACGGCGGTATGCGCCACGTCGGACAACGACGACTTAAAGGAGGTCCATGTCGCTGAGGTCGCGCCGGAACATAGCGCCTCGGCCCCGGGGCCGCAAATTCCGCTATGATGCGCGCGTGAACCTTCGAGACCTGCGATACATCTTGGCGCTCGCCGAGACGCGCCACTTCGGACGTGCTGCTGAGCGCTGCTACGTGAGTCAGCCGACCTTGAGCGGCCAGATCAAGAAGATGGAAGATGAGCTCGGTGTGGTGATTTTCGAGCGGACAAATCGCTCGGTGGACATCACCCCGGTGGGCCAAACCATCCTTGCCCACGCTCGGCTCGCGGTGGAGCAGGCGGACGCCATCGAGCAAGTGGCCCGCGCCCACCAGGACCCCTTGGCCGGGCCCCTGAGGATCGGCGCCATACCTACCTTGAGCCCGTATCTGATGCCGCTGGTGCTGGTGCCCCTGAAGCGCACCTACCCGAAGCTGCGTCTGGTGCTGTCCGAGGAGATCACCGAATCCCTCCTCGGCCGACTCCACCGCCACGAGATCGACGCCGCGCTCCTCGCCACCGCCGTGGACGACACGGACCTGGAAAGCATGCCGCTCTTCGACGAGCCCTTCTGGCTCGCCCACCCGCGCAGCCACCCCCTTTACGAAAAGGAGGACATCGACGCCTCCGATCTGGAATCCGTAGAGCTCCTGCTCCTGGCCGACGGCCATTGCCTGACCCACCAGGTCATGGAGGTCTGCCGGATGGCGGAGCGGCCTACCCACGGGGAGATGGCGGACCTGCGGGCGGCCAGCCTGGAAACGCTGCTGCAGCTCGTGGGGGCAGGGTTCGGCTGCACCCTGGTACCGGCACTCGCCATCCGCGGCGGCTGGATGACAGACAGCGGCATCATCGCCAGACCGCTCGCCCTGCCGGACGCCTATCGGCGCATCTCGCTCGTCTACCGCGGCAGCTTCCCCCGGCGCATTGCGCTGGAGGCCCTGGCCCAGGTCATCCGCGACCACCTGCCCAACACCGTCCGCCCGCTCGCGTCGCCCTGAGCGTACCCGCTCGCTAGCCCTAGACGCTTGAGTCGGCGACTCCTGTGCGGGACACGCCGCCGGTAATCGCCACAGTCGAGTGCCCTGGCGTTCGGCAGGATCGCCTTTTTGCATTCCTGCACATTGACATCTGTTATCGTCAACCGGGCATTACGTTGCTCCATGACAACAAAACCATCGAAAAGGCAGCAAGCCGGCCAAGGCCGCATATGCTACTCACTGTCGTCAGCACCGGTTGTGCCGCTTCGGATTCGTTGCTACCCGGCAACAACCCTCGGGACGAACCGGTGTTGTCGCAGTTAGGCGCGATATTTGCGCGGTGCTTCTCGAAACCGACACAGGGGCCCTGCCCTTCTCCGACCCTCTACAGCCACAAGGAGGCTGTCATGACCACCAACCAATCCCTAACTCTTTGGGAGCTGTGCCGCCAAGGACTTCCGCTGGCCGCGGACGAGGCAGCCGAGCAGTGGAACCTGGGGCAGTGCTTCCAGCTACCGTCCGGCCTCCGTATCTCCCGTAGCCTTGAGGCACTGATCGAGCAGTGCAATTGGGAAGTCAGGCAGATGGTGGAGGCCGCCTGAGCCGAGGGTCCATGCTTCGGAGACCCATGGCTTCCACCCTAGCGCGTCGCCCGCTTCTCTGTCGCCCGAGAAGCGGGAGATATGCGCTCTCATACACGTTTCACATATACCAGCACCATGACGGCCCTTTAACCCGGGAGACAGCACCCAAGAGACCCGAACCGGCATCGTGGCAGGGCGGGCGTCTGCCGCGCTACTACTGGATGTGAACGGCGAGCCAGAGGCAGAACGGCTCCGTCGAGGTCCGGAGCACGCGATGGGGGGTGTGCGCGGGAATCAGGAGATAATCGCCCGCTGCCAGGTCAATCTCTGTTCCGTCCAGCCAGAGTCGGGCCTCGCCTTGAAGCAGGAGGACCCATTCGTCCTGGCATTGATCGTAAAGGATGGAGTCCTGGATCGGGCTGCTCGCGATCCCCTCGATGCGAACCGGCCCCAGCCGCAGCAAATCCGTGATTGTCTCACCGGCGCGAGGCGCGGTCAGGTCGCGGAACAGATTCCCGGACGCGATGCTCATGGCGAATCCATACCGGCCGCAGGCCACTGCTGAGTGGGCACGCTAAAGCCGCTCATAGCGCAACGTGCGGCCCTTGCCGGTGTCGCTCTCCAATCCGATCCAGGCGCCATCTTGTGTGTACCAAAGGCTGATATCGAGGCGATCCGCGCGTAACCGGTAGCGTCTCGCCTGCACCGTCCGACCCTGCATGACCCGCGACTCCCAGCCCTCGGACTCCAGTCGAGCTGCCACAAGCTCGCCGGTTTGGGGGTTTAGCAGACGCGTCTTCTTGAGGAGGCTCGGATCCCAGTAGGCGAAAGTCGCGACACAACCAGGGACTCTCTGGGCGTCTCCGTTGACGTTCAAGGACAGGGTATCGGCCACCCGCTCCCCCGCGACCTGGAACGACTTACCGTTCTCGTCGGTATTGGAGCGAATACGCTCCAGACAGCCGTCACGCCACAGCTCTCGGCTCTCATGGCGGTAGCGGAAGGCATTGAACACCAATATGTTTACGTCGAAGCGAGCCTGGCTCAAGACCTGTTGTCCGGACGGGCTCGGCGCGATCTGGAAGCTATGCTCACCGATCGGATCGCGATCCAGATAGACCTGGAAGCGCAGCGTCTCGCTGGCGCTAGCCGGGACGCCTGCAAGGGCCAAGAGTGAAGTGGCCGCCCACAAGGCCCCGAGTGACGCACGCCGGCGGCGGTTCGATCGATCATCGGGACGGGCTGGCTCACGCATGGGTCTCTCCGGAAGTGTTTGCCCCAACCGCCGATCGCGGGGGACCAGGGATGAAGGCATTTGTGCGCCGGACATAGTCCCGATAGCCTGGCCGCCGCTCACCGATGTCCTGCTCCAGCAGTCTGACGCCGGAGACCCGCAACAGGAGCCAGGTCATAAGGATGGGCGCTGGCAGCGACCACCAACCCCCGGCAGCGAGCGCAAACAGGTAAAGGCCCCACCACATGCAGGCCTCGCCGAAATAGTTCGGATGGCGGGTGTATCGCCACAGCCCCTTGTCCATGACCTGTCCCGCATTCTCGGGTCGGGACTTGAACTCGGCGAGCTGGCGATCACCCAGGGCCTCGAAGGCGAGCCCCACAAGCCACAGCGCCAGGGCCAGATAGTCCAGCCATCCTAACGACCTAACCCCGAGGATGGCAGCCAAAAGGGGCAGAGAGATAACCCAAGCCAGGATGCCTTGGAGTCCGAACACAAGGTACAGGCTTTTCCACCAAAAGCCGGGCCCATGGGCGGCCCGCATGGCCGCGTAGCGGCGATCTTCCGGGGCGCCCCGGTTGCGGCGGGCGATGTAGACGGTGAGCCGGGCCGCCCACAGGGCAACCAGGACCAAGACCAGCCAGGCTCGCCCCCCCGGCGATGGGGCGCCGAGTGCATAGACGCCTGCCATTACGGCGAAATAGGGGGACCAGAGCAGATCCGCGATGCCGGCGTCCTTAACCGGAATGCTGGCCAGCCATCCCAGCACGGCCATTGCGACCGCCACCGCGAGGCCATGCAGGTAAATGTCCAGGTCAAACATGGCCAAAAACCTCGACAGAGGTTCGACCGTTCCGATGAGCCACCGGTTCGTCTCCGAAAGTCCGGACGGGTCGAGGGATCGCGATCCACGGCGGTATCGGACGCCCGAGACGGTCCTTTCTCGGGTCAATGCGCAGACTTATGGACCGCGAAAGGGTCCGATTCGGATGGGGGACGACGCGCACCTGAGATGCCTCGCATCGAAAATGTTATTACGGGATGTTCAACTAATGTCCAATCACCGCGAAACAAGCCCCTGGTCAACGAGGGTTTAGAGATTCCACGGACCGGCTGACGGCCCGCCTCTAACCCGTTGTCGCGCTCTGATATGATGCGGGGCCATTTGCCGCGGCCGAGTCCAGGCCCATCCACCGACGATCAGGAGCTCAGATGAATCGACGTCTCGTCAAGGGTGCCGCTGTCGCGGCAACCGTCAGTATCCTCGTGACCGGCTGCGCCTCGGACGGGTCCGGCATGACCGAGACCGGCCGAGGGGCCGCCATCGGCACTGCCAGCGGCGCCGCCCTCGGGGCCATCGTGGGCTCGCTC
>JBGSOR010000439.1:0-7051 GCA_041738985.1 Chromatiaceae bacterium
CCCTCCAGTGCCGCGAGACCCGCCGTCGCAGCCGCTCGGGCCGTGGCCGGGACATCCACGGCGACCGCGATGTCGTCTCCCGGCCGGCTGGTCTGGGGCAGATCCTCGGGGAGGGGCACCGCGCGCACCGCCTGCTCGATCCCAATGGCCGCGGGATCGATGTCGAAGGACTGCTCCTCCCCCATGCGCTGATAGTTGAAGCAGGTCCCGGGCTGGCGGAGGGATGGGATCACCCCGCCCTCCACGCCGCGCACCAAGAGCGCGGAGTCGAATCCGGCGTGGCGCGCGAGCAGGGCGTAGATCCGCGGATAGGGCTTATGGACGAAGCCCGTGACCAGGTGGGTTCGTTTGCGCCCCTGAATGGGCCGAGCCGCCACCTCCACCGTGGTCAGCGCTTGTCGCTTCACCATCCGAGAGCGTAGGTCCACGAGACCGTGCAGCGGCGGGCAGAACGACGCCTGGTCCAGATAGGTCCAGCCCAGCTCCGGGTCCGCCAGACGGGCCGCTGCCTCTGCCGTGCTCAAGCCCACCGGCGCCCCGGCCGCCTCCAGAACGTGGCGATGGGTCACGCCGAACTTGGGCCCCACCGCGTCAGCCCCCTGGGTCAAGGCCGGCACCCCGCATTCGGCGAGCAGGGGCGCGAGGAAGGGGGCTGCCGGCAGGCAGCGGTTGTAGCCATCGTAGGGGTCGGCGATGTCTACCACGTCGTCCACGTCGGCCACCACCGGCGTGGTCGCGTCGCGCACCGCGTCCAGGATGCCCCGCAGCTCGTCGTCCGTCTCCCGTTTCATGCGGATCGCGATCAGGAAGATCCCGGCCTGTACCGGGTCCGCCTCGCCGCGCAGGATGGCGCCCATGCCGGCCCTCGCCTCCTCTAGGGAGATGTCCTTGGACAGCTCGGGTCCCGTGGCGACGCGCTGGATGATGGAGCGCATCAGGATCTTGGAGTCTTGGGTGGCGGCAGTACTGCTCATGGAGTTCCTCGTGTGGTTTGGACTCGCTGCGGCGTGTGGCGTGTGGCGTGCGGCGCGCGACCGCGATCGGCCCTTTGGGCTTACGTCCAGCTCGGGCCGCATCCACGACCAGGCCGCTCGCCGAGTGGCAAATGCTGGGGCTTTTTCGGCGCGAGATCAACGCCGGGCGGGGATCGTCGGCCGCGTCGCCGCCCCGCATCTGCTGAGCCGCGCCTGATTCCCGGCGAGCGGATCTGTGAAGTCACGTGGCGTTTCCGAGTTGTCGATTCGCGTCAGCAACCGGATCCTGCAATGCACCTCAGATCCCATTGCCTTATCAAGGCAATGCAACGGCATTATAAGAACTTGCTAGAGCTATTCGTCGCGGAAATACATGATCCGCCGGTCCAGGCATATGACCAAGCAAAAGCCTGGGTATCTGTCAAGCCGCGTTTTGCGACTGGCATAACGCGATCCTACCTGTCTCCTATTCGTTCTCGACGCGATGCGACTGAACTCGCATCCTCCGCGCTCGGGCATGGCTACTCTCTCGTCCGGTTAAACCGAAAAGGGCAAAACGCTCGAAAGGGCGTGACGCAAAGCCACTGGCCTAAGTCCCTTTTTTGAGGGGATACGGTAGCAGGGTTGCCGGTCCCGCGTGCGCTTGTTGGTGCTGGCGTGGACGGCTATTGTCAACCAACAGGTGCATAAGTCATGAAAGTCCGATCACGTGCATTGCTCAGCTCAACGAATCGCTATCCTCGAATCGGCCGCAGATCATTCGCGCTATTGATTGCTAGCTTGCTGGGTTTGACTAATACCCAGGTCGTCGGGGCGGCATCCGTCACCCTGGCCTGGACGCCGCCTGCGGACACATCGCAGATCGACGGATATCGGGTCCATTACGGAACGGCGCCCGGCCAGACTAGCGACCAGACGACGGGCCAGTACTTCGATGTCGGCAAGATCGCAGAGGCCGCCGTCCCCATCCCGACAGAGGGGTCTACCTACTACTTTGCCGTAAAATCATGCGGCGGCCAAAATTGCTCCCCATCGAGCGTCTACTCGAATGAAGTGTGGACTGCGATCCCCACCGCGGCTCCGAGCGTTCCGGCCAATCTCTCGGCGACGGCGGCCAGTGCAAGTCAGATCAAACTGAGCTGGACGGCGTCGACCGACAACGTGGCTGTCACCGGCTATCGGGTGGAACGCTGCCAGGGACTGAATTGTAGCAACTTCGCGCAGATCGCGAGCACCACCGGAACCGGGACCAGCTACAACGATACGGGGCTCACGGCGAGTACCAGCTATCGCTACCGGGTGCGGGCGGCCGATGCGGCCGCCAACCTCGGTGGGTACTCCCCGATCGCGACGGCGACCACGTTAGCACCGCCGGATACTACGGCTCCAACAGTGCCGGGCGGATTGCTTGCTACGGGTGCGGGCATGAGCCAGGTCAATTTGATCTGGACGGCATCGACCGATAACGTTGGCGTCACGGGCTATCGAGTTGAGCGCAGCCAGGCGGGCTGCACCAGCTTCAACGAGATCGCAAGCGTCAACCAGGCCAACTACGGCGATAGCGGGCTTGCCTCCGGCACTGCTTACTGCTATCGGGTTCGCGCGGCCGATGCGGCTGGAAACCTCAGTGCCTATTCCTCGACCGCGACGGCGAACACGACCGCACCGCCAGACACCACGCCCCCGTCGATCCCGGGCGGACTGACCGCGACGGCGGCGGGCACGAGCCAGATCAATCTGAGCTGGACGGCATCGACCGATAACCGCGGCGTCACGGCCTACCGAGTCGAGCGTTGCAAGGGTGCAGGTTGCGGCAGCTTCGCTTCGATCGGGACCGTGGCTTCGACCGGCTATACAGACGGGGGATTGGTCGCCGATACGAACTATACGTATCGGCTGCGGGCGGTGGATGCAGCCGGCAATCTCAGCGGCTATTCGAACACATCGACAGCGAAAACGGATAAGGAGACCATCGCCTCGGCGCCGCTGGAGTACGGAGAGGTCAGCGTGGGCCAACTGGTGAAGCGGGTCGAATTCCAGAAGGAGTATGTCGACCCCATCGTGGTGGCTCGGCCGCTCGGCGGTGACGGCATTGATCTCGACCCAGCCGTGGTGCGGATCGAGGGTGTCGATGCCCAGGGTTTCTCGATGCGGGTCCAGGAGTGGGACTATCTCGATGGCGTCCGCGCGGAGCCGGAGAAGGTCGCCTACCTTGTGATGGAAAGAGGTCGTCACGAGCTGCCCGATGGCACCTGGGTCGAGGCCGGTCGGGTGAAGACAAATAAGACCAATGCCTTCGTCACCGTGCCGTTCCAGGCACCGTTCATAGAGCCGCCGCTCGTCCTGACGTCGACGACGAGCAATTTCGAAAAGGACGCTGTCACCTCGCGCGTCCGGCAGATCGGTACCGCCACCTTCCAGGTCGGCATGCGCGAGCAGGAGTCCAAGACCCAGAAACACCTGGCGGAAAATATCGACTATATCGCCTGGGAAGTCGTCGCCGGCAACAACGTGGGCGAGCTTGACGGTTACCGGTACCAGGTGGGCCGGACGGCAAACGCGGTCACCGATCGCACTTACACGCTTGTCTACCCCAGCGCCTTCACTGTGCCACCGGTGCTCATCGCGGATATGCAGACGACCAACGGTGGCGATACGGCCGCCCTGCGCTGGAAGAACAAGGACGAGGCAGCTGTGGAATTGTGGATTCAGGAAGAGCGGTCGAAGGACAGCGAGACAACTCATGGCAAGGAGGTGGTGGGTTACTTGCTGATCGAAGCTGCCGAATAGCCACGGTTCGTAGGGCGGGCCGCGGCACCCCGAAAGGGACGGGTGCCGCGGCCATTGGCTTTCTTGTCTTTCAGTCGTCGCGAAAGCGCCTGGTCAGGTCGGCATAGGCGTCGATCCGCCGGTCGCGCAGGAAGGGCCAGCGGCGGCGCACCCATTCGGATCGGGCGAGATCGATCTCGGCGATCAGGAGCTCCTGGGCGTCCCCACCCGCCTGGGCGACCATCTCGCCCTGGGGGCCGCAGACGAGGGACCGACCCCAGAATCGCGCGCCCGCCGAGACGCCGGTCGGGTCCGGCTCGAAACCCACCCGGTTGCAGACGGCCAGCGGCAATGCGTTGGCAATGGCGTGACCCCGCTGGACCGTGACCCAGGCATCGAGCTGGCGGGCCTGCTCGTCCGCCGGCTCTTCCGGATGCCAGCCGATGGCGGTGGGGTAGAGGAGGATCTCGGCACCGGCCAGGGCCATGAGTCGGGCGGCCTCCGGGTACCACTGGTCCCAGCAGACGAGCACACCGAGCCGGCCCACGGCGGTGTCGATGGGCGTGAAGCCCAGGTCCCCCGGAGTGAAATAGAACTTCTCGTAGTACCCCGGATCGTCCGGGATGTGCATCTTGCGGTAGGTCCCGGCGAGTTGCCCGTCCGCGTCCAGCACGACCGCGGTGTTGTGGTAGAGACCGGCGGCGCGTCGCTCGAACAGGGAGCCGACGATGACCAGGCCCAGCTCGGCGGCCAGGGCGCCGAGCCGTGCGGTGGTCCGGCCGGGGATGGCCTCGGCCAGGTCGAACAGCTCCGGGTCCTCCGATTGGCAGAAGTAGGGGCCGTTGTGGAGCTCTTGGAGCAGGACGAGTCGGCAGCCCTGGGAGGCGGCGATACGCAGCTGGTCCTCCAGGGCGTCCAGGTTGGCGGTTGGACTGCCTAGGTCCGAGTGCTGGATCAGGGCGATCTTCAAGGGGTTGTGGCTCATGGCGTTTTGCTGGCCGACAGGATGTCGGCGCTCCGGTCGGCGCTCCAGGCGCCAGCGGGGAGCTGCATGGTGACGCAGTGCAGGCTGCCGAAGCGGCGGATCAGGGGGCGGCAGTCGAGCGGCAGGACCTCGCGGTCGGGGAAGAGCTCGGCCAGGATCTCGAGGGCCCGGCGGTCCGCCGGGTCCCCGTAGATCGGAACCAGGACGGCCCCGTTGAGGATCAGAAAGTTGGCATAACCCGCGGGGAGGCGTGCCCCGTCGGACTCCAGGATCGGGGCGGGGGAGGGGAGCGGGACCAATCGATAGGGATTGCCCGCGGCATCACCGGAAGGCCTGGAGCTCCGCCTCCATGGCCCGGAGGCCGGAAAAGTCCGGGTCGTCCGGGTCCTCGCAACGCACATAGCAGATGGTCCCGGGGTCGCAGAACCGGGCCAGGGTGTCGATGTGGCCGTCCGTGTCGTCGCCGCTGATCTGGCCCTGTGTGAGCCAGAGGAATTGGGTGACGCCAAGGCGCTGCGTGAGGACGATCTCGATCTGCGCGCGGGTCCGACCGGGGTTGCGCAGGGGGTCCACCAGGGTGCGCTCCATGGCCAGCAGGGTCCCTTGGCCCTCCGTGTCGATGGCCCCGCCCTCCAGGACTAGGTCCACCGACTCCAGGGTGCTGGCGTCCAGCATGCCTTCGGCAGCGAGGGTCCAGTTGATTCGGTTGTCCAGCTCGAAGGGGTATTTGGCGCCCCAGCCGTTGAACCGGAAATCGAGTAGTCTGGGGCGGCCGTTCTCGAAGACCGAGATGGGACCGTGGTCCCGCGCCCAAGTGTCGTCGCTTGGGGCGAGCGCGAAGTGCAGGCGCTCCGGGTTGGCGCCGGCAAGGAGCGCCACGGTGCGGACCAGGTCACGGTGGCCCGGATCCCGGCAGACGATCAGGACCGGCTCGAAGCGGGCAATGGCGGCGGCGAGCCGCGCCCAGAGGTCGTGAACGGTCTCCATCTGGTTGATCCAACCGGTGCGGTCATGTGGCCAGGTGAGCATGACCCCGCTCTGGGGCTCCCATTCGGCGGGCAGTCGGCGCATGACGGGGACCTCGCGGTTCGGACACGCATTACAGCGGTCGCGCGCCTTTCGGAGCTGCCTCTGCGGACTGGTATTCCGGGCTCAGGTTCGCGGGCATTGACCTAACCCTCGTTGCTTCGCTTACGATCATGGTCCGCCTCGGCGTCGATGTCGACTCCGCGGCGAGCGCCGTGCAGAGCGCGCCGCGCTGCCACCGTTATGTCGTGCCCCCGGAGATCCGCATGTGCCTGACCGGCTTGCCCGTCCATCTCCCCTGCGCCGCCGCACGCTGAGCGGCCCGGATCGGCTGCGACGACTCGTCCGACATGCGTTCTTTGGCTCCCGGTGGGTCCTGTTCGTGCTCTGGACCGTCTGGCCGAGAATGCAGGTCTGCCAGACGAGGCGTCGTGCTCCATGACTGCAATGAACAAGCTCGCGATCCGCCGGCTCGCAACCGCCCTTCTCTGTATTGGCTTCGCCGGCCTGGTCGACGCCGAATGCCTGAGCACCGACAACCCATCCAGCGCCTGCCGTTATCCTGCGGGCGATGCCTGGTGCGCCCGGCACGGCGATGGCAACCTCTACGCCTATAGAGACAACTGCGTCGAGGAAGGGATGCGAGCCGAATCGGCGGCGACGACGCGCTCGCCGGCCGCGGCCGGATCCGGGGGCCCCGAGGTCAGCTGGGACTGCGCAAAGGCCAGGACCGCCGCCGAGCGACTGATCTGTGCCAACCCGGACATCCGCGCCCAGGATGCAAGAATGGGCACCGTCTATGCCCGATTGCAGGCGCGCGGTCTGGCGCCCGAGCGGGCCCAGAAGTCGTGGCTGCTCGACCGGCGCAACGCCTGCGACAGCGCGGACTGCCTGCGCACCGCCTATGCGGAGAGGATCCGCTATCTCGAACGGCTTGTGGGCTCCGAGGGTGCTCCCGTGGAAGAGCGCTCTTTCGACATCGCCCGGGTTGCACCGCCGACTGCAGCTGCACCTCAGGCAAGGGCGCGCCCGCCGGAGCCCGTCCCCGAACCCGTCGCGGAAGCCGTCGCGGAGCCAGGCCCAGAGCCCCGTACCGCGTCGGTCGCGCAGCCATTCGCCACACGAACGCCGGATGCGTTCCCGCCGAAGCCCGAGACAGGCATACCCGAGCTGCCGCCGCCGGAAGGACCTACGTGGGAAGCGAGGCGCCGCGCGGCCTCCGGGTCCGCCCCCTACTGGGAGGGAGGCACGCCACCTGCCAGGGGTTCGGGGCTCCAGTCGGCCAGCATCGCGGTGC
>JBGSOR010000442.1:0-12753 GCA_041738985.1 Chromatiaceae bacterium
GCTCCGCCGGGCGCGCACCGTTGATGACCCGATCCAGCGAGGCGTGGGCGATGGCGACATTCGCCTCCGCCGCCCGCACCCGCGCCAGGTGGTCCGCATTCTCCAGGGTCGCAACGACCTGGCCCCGCTTGACCGGATCGCCTTCGTCCAGGCTAACGTCCGCGAGCCGACCGGTCATAGCGGCCGCGATCCGGATCTCTTCCGAGACTGGCTCCACCCGGCCCAAGGCGGCAACCGCGGTGCGCGGAACCGCCGTCGGCATATCTCCGTCACCCGCGGCGATCGCTGGGTCGGCGCTCAGGATCAGGAGCGCCACGGAGCCGATCAGGACAGGGCGAGGGGAGAACGGCATCGGAAAGGACCTTGAAATGAAGCGTCGATCGCTCGTCGTTTTGGCGCAGGCGCTAGGGTAGCGTGCCCCGCACTACGGGTCCACGTGCCGAAGGCGGACGGACACCGCGAATTCGAACGGCACCTGGCTGCGGCTCAGGTTGTGCAGTCCCGCGCGCAACTCCCACGACCCCATGCCCGAAGCCCCCGAGCGGGTACGCATCGTCCCCTCGCGCTCGGCGACGAACCCGGTCCGGATCACTGCCGCAGCCTATCCAGGGAGACCGCATAGACGGGGTCCGCGACAAATGGTTCCCGCGCCTCCGGGTCCACCGTGATCCAAACCCCGCCGACGATGGGCGAGCCCGGTACCTCCACCCGCACCAACCGCTCGAAGGGGATTCCGCGGGCAGGGTCGATCAGGGGACGGTCCATGCGGAAGCGGTGGGTGTCCCCGTGCAGCACCAGCACCGGGCCCGGGAAGCTGCGCATCAGGGCGACGAGCCGGTCCTTGAAGCCCCGGAAGCCGGGAGGACCCTCGCCGTATTCGAACAGGGGATTGGCCTGGATGGCGAGCACCAGGGCGCGCGCCTTGCTCCCCTGCGGGGAGGCGAGGGCTCGCTTGAGGAAGCGTCGGTTCTCCCGGTCCCGTCCTGCAGACTCGGCGTTCGCGACCGTATCGGAGCGGTCGAGCCCGTTGTTGCTTCCCACCACGTGCAGGACGACGACCAACACTCCATTGCGCAAGAAGGCATAGATCTCCGGGAACGCCTTCCCGCCCCGGATAGGATCGAGCGCATCAAGCCGCAGCACGGACGAGTCGCCGAAGAAGGTCTCCCGCACGCGCAGGAGCCGTACCCGGGGATCCAGGCCGCCAGCCGCCCTCCGGCCGCAGTCGGTCCACTCGTTGTCACCGACCGAGTAGACCACCGGGACCGGTTGGGCGCGAAACAGGTCCGCAATCTCGTTCAGATTCTCGTCCGTGCACGGGGCGCTGCCGGCCTTGATATCTCCCAAATGGACCAGGAAGGGCGAGCCGCCAGCGGCACCGGCGGCCAACAGGGCCCGCAGCGGCTCCATCTCCGATGGACTGTAAGGCAGGTCCCCTACGGCGAAGAAGCGCAGTGGCTCAGGGTGGGTCGGCAGGGCGGGTGCCGCGTCCGCGGCCGGCGCGGTGCCGGTGGACAGGGTCCAGAGGAGCAGGGCAGAGCGGGTTGCGAGGCGATACATCGAGCCTATCCGGACGGGTGGGGCAGGGCGGGGCAGGGCAGGGCAGGCCTAGATCATGCCTCGCCAGGCAAAAGGGATCAAACCCCGGGGACTGCTGCGGGTACAATCCTGCGGATGAGCATCGTCAATCCCAAACCCTACGCCGACCTGAGCCCGGACCTGATCCTGGACGCGGTGGAGTCCATCGGGCTCCCGACGGATGGCCACCTTCTGGCCCTCAACAGCTACGAGAACCGGGTCTACCAGGTGGGCCTGGACGAGGCCGAGCCGGTCATCGCCAAGTTCTACCGCCCCGGGCGCTGGAGCGACGAGGCGATCCTGGAAGAGCACGCCTTCACCCTGGAGCTGGCGGACCGTGAGATCCCCGCGGTGGGTCCCTTCGCGACCCGAGGGCAGACCCTGCACCGGTACGCGGGGCACAGGTTCTCGCTCACCCCGCGTTGGGGCGGGCGCACCCCCGAGCTGGATGACCCGCAGGTCCTGGAGTGGCTTGGGCGCTTGATCGGCCGTATCCACCTGATCGGCGCGCTGGTGCCTTTCCGGCACCGTCCGACCCTGGACATCGCCTCTTTCGGCACCGGGCCGCGGGACTTTCTGCTCGCCGGCGACTGGATACCCGCCGATCTGCTACCCGCCTATACGAGCGTCGCGGACCAGGCCCTGATCGGGGTCGCCGCCTGTTTCGAGCGCGCCGGGGAGCTTGGGTCCATTCGGCTCCACGGGGATTGTCACCGCGGCAATCTACTCTGGACCGACGCCGGCCCTCATTTCGTCGACTTCGACGATGCCCGCATGGGGCCCGCCGTACAGGACCTGTGGATGCTGCTGTCCGGCGACCGGGAGGAGCAGGGCCGGCAGCTCGCCGACGTCCTGGCCGGCTACGAGGACTTCCGGGAATTCGACTACCGGGAGCTACACTTGATCGAGGCACTGCGCACCTTGCGCCAGATCCACTACGCGGCCTGGCTCGCCCGCCGCTGGGAAGACCCCGCATTTCCGGCCGCATTCCCCTGGTTCGGCACGGCGCACTATTGGCAGGATCACATCCTGTCGCTCCGGGAGCAGATCGCGGCGATGGAAGAGGGGCCGCTCTGGAGGGCCTGACTGCGGGGCTCTTCGGTCTGAGCTCGGCCCCGCTCTCGGCCGCGCGTCATTTCGCTTCCCCGTCCGTGAAACCAAAGTCCACCGGCACCCGCAGATAAAATAGATTCAACCCTTGGGTTGCAACATGGGCAAGGAAGCGGTCCGCTTCGTCCTGCGTGACGACGAAGCTCACCTCGACCGGCAAGTCCCCGGCCAGCTCGATAAAGTGCTCTTCGTGCAGCCTGCCGTGCCTTCCGAAGCCTGCCAGGGCGCGGAAGGCGGAGCCGCCGTGAAGGCCGAGCTTTATGGCCTCTTCCAGCAGCCATTCGTAGGCCAACCGATGGCGATGGCGGCGGTTCTCCGCCACATAGAACTTGAGAAAACAGCCATTCATGGGTCGGTTCCTCCGGGTCGTCTCGGTGCGGCCGGGTCCGGTAGCCAAGGGCGAGCGAGGCTAGACCCGCGCGAGGATCAGATGGGCCAGGGCCATTCCCACTGCAGTCAAGGCGAGCGAGCCAGCCAAATGGGCCCCCGCCGCGGCCAGCCCCCAGAGGTATTCGCCTCGGCCGAGTAGCGTGACCACCTCCGCCGAAAAGGTCGAAAAGGTCGTAAGTCCCCCCAAGAATCCGGTGATGACGAAGAGTCTCAGCTCCGGAGGGAGTCCCGGGTGGCGCCCGAGCCAGGCCACCGCGAAGCCCACCAGCAGGCCGCCCAGCAGGTTCGCAGCGAGGGTGCCCAGCGGGAGGGTGGGGAATACCGAATTGAGCCGAATCCCCAGGAACCAGCGTAGCAGGGCGCCCAGGCCCGCACCGGTAAAGACGGCAAAGATGGCGATCAGGCTCATGATTCTCCTTGAAACCGTGTTCAGGGGCTCGAGCGGGCGACGAGGGATGGCGGGCGGAGGCGGGGGTCATCTCCGCTGCTCGAATCCTAACCCGCGGCCCCGGGATCGCCAAACCCGCTCCTAGGTACGGCACGTGGAAGCGCAGTCTGGATACTCCGCGCGGCGACTGGCCAGCCGACGCACGATTCCAGGACGGATTCCGGCGGCACGGACGGTACCTGGGGCTTCGCGGCGCGCCGCCTCCCGATCCTCTGGGAACAATGCGTTTGATCAGTGGTGACCGGCGAGGTCTTATCGGACAATCCGGCGTGCCGGGTCCCCCGGTATGCGCCGACCGACCACGACACCGAAAATAGCGACTCCGCCACATGAAGAACCGCCGTATCTGTATCCTGGGGGGGACCGGCTTCGTCGGCCACCATCTGCTCAACGCCTTATCCGCCGCGGGCTACGCCTGCCAGGTGCCCACACGCTGGCCCCAGCGCCATCGCGACCTGAGCCTTGTCCCCGGGTGCGAGACGATTCAGGTCGCCGATTGGGGGCCGGATGCCCTCGCCGGGGCGCTGGAGGGCTGTACGGCATTGGTCAATCTGGTGGGCATCCTGAACGAGTCGGGGGGCAGGACCTTCGAGCGGTCCCATGTGCAACTGGTCGCGGACGCACTGGATGCAGCGTTGCGGACGGGTGTGCCCCGCTATCTGCACATGAGCGCCCTGCATGCGGACGCGGAGCGGGGACCTAGCGAGTACCTGCGCAGCAAGGGGCGGGGCGAGGCACTGGCCCTTGTGGCGGCGGCGCGTGGGATCGGGGTGACGATCTTCCGACCCTCGGTGATCTTCGGACCCGGGGACAGTTTCTTCAATCGCTTCGCCGGGCTGCTGCGCCTGTTGCCCGGACCCTTCCCGCTTGCCTGTCCGGATGCGCGCTTCGCCCCGGTCTATGTCGGGGACGTGGTCCAGGCCATGGTACGCAGTCTGGACGATCCGACGACCCTGGGCGAGGGCTATGCGCTGTGCGGTCCCCGGGTCTTTCGGTTGCGCGAGCTCGTGGAATACACGGGGGCGCGCATCGGCCGACGGGTACGCGTCGTCGGCCTAAGCGATCGGCTCTCCCGGCTCCAGGCCCAGGTCTTCCAGCACCTCCCAGGCAAACCCTTCACCCTGGACAACTATCTGTCGCTCCAGGTGGACAGTGTCTGCACCCGTGACGGGTTGGGTGCGCTCGGCGTCCACGCGACGGACATCGACGTTGTAGTACCTCGTTACCTCTCCTAATCTCTCTCCCGAATGTCGCGGCGGCGCCGTCGCCGCGAGCCGTGCTCGATGACGAGGAGGAGACAACGATGACAAATAGCAAGCGATCCATTGCATTCGCCCTTGGCGGCCTGGCCGGCGACAACGCCTTCGGGGCCGGCTTCTTGGAGGCGGCCCGCGTGCAGGGGGTCACCCCCAGTGCGATCTCCTGTACATCCGGACAAATATTTTGGGTTTACAAGTATCTGCAGTGCCTGGACGGGGGTCTCCCGCTGCGCGACGTACTCGCTGAGGAGATCGCCAAATTGGCGAGCACGCATAATGTCAACCTCGATATGGCCTCCGTCGCCCTCTGGGGGCGACCCGGGGTCTTTCGCCCGGCGTACGTCGAGTACGCCACCGACATGTTGAGCAACAGCTTCCAGGCGTGGCAGAACATCTTCAAGACCGGGGGCAATACCTTCATGCTCCAGGAGGCATTGAAGACCCTCCCAGGACGTTTGCTGGTGCCGCTGTTCCCGGATGAGTTCTACGCGGAGATCAGCGAGGCGTTCAACAAGAGCGCGATCGGGATCGCCTTCAACAGCTACAACCCGTTGGATGGCCACGAGTACGTCCATCTCAACGAAAAAGCGCGCCTCCTGCTTGCGCAGAAATCGAAGCGCAAGAGCGCCTACGACAAGGACAAGGAGAGCCGGAGCCGCGAGCGGACCACCTACAACGAGATTACGCCCGACACGGTGCGCGGCGCTCTGAGGATCTATCAATACGGCTTCGACGACAAGCACGGCCGCTTTCTGGACGGGGCCTACTACCGACAGATCATGCTCGCCGAGCTGGTCTCTGCGACGGACATCTTTGTCGTGCGCCCGGTCAGCTATTCGTGGCTCGACGATAGCCTGCCGACCAGCTATATCGGGATCGAGGATCTTAAGACAGAGGTGGCCTTCAATGGGGCCTACGCGGGCGAGCGCCAGCAGATCTGCCTGATCAACGCCCTGCTCGCGGGCGGCGACTTGTCCCCCGCCAAGTACCACCGAATCGACCTCCATGAGATCGAGATCGGGAAGCAGCGCGGATTCCTGGACTATATCTTCGAGAAGCCGGAGGTCTTCGACGAGGCGTACGCCAAGTCCACCGAAAGACTCAAAGAAGCCCTCGCGCCCGCGAGCTGAGGCGGCGCTTGGCGGGTTGCTTCGGGACCTCGGAGGGGTTCTTGGGTATCGTCGCGCTCTACGCGGTCATTTGGATCGTCTTCCATTTCGGAGCGGGCTATGTGGCCCACCGCCTGCCGGCGCGCCTGCTCGCCGAGCTTCCGGTGGTCAGCCGCAGCTATGGCTGGGAGCGTGCGGGGCGGATCTACTGGCGCTTGGGGATCCGTGCGTGGAAGGATCGTCTACCCGAGGCGGGGGCCTTCTTTCCCGGGGGCTTTTCCAAGCGTCGGCTGCAGGCGAATGACCCGGGCTATTTCGAGCGATTCGTCCTGGAGACGTCCCGAGCGGAATTCTCCCATGGGCTCACCTGGGCCCTGTCGCTGACCTTTTTTGCCTGGAATCCGTGGCCCGTGGGGGTCGTCATGGCGATCTACGGTGCGGCGAGCAATGGGCCCTGTATCCTGGTTCAACGCTACAATCGCGCCCGCCTCGTCCGTCTCGTGCAGGTATCGGCTCGCCGACCGCACCGGGATCGAGCGCCCCTTCCAGCGCACGCTATTGCGCACTAGGGTGAGATACAGCGAACGAACGAAGATCGCGACGAAGCACGCGAGCGATATCGGATAGGCCAATGCGGAGACGAGGCCGAAATTGCCGAGCCTGCGCAACAGCCACCAGATCTGAATCGCATAGGCGGCGTAGGCGATCAGGCCGGCGACGGCCCAATCGGTGAGTCCGTGCGTCAGCCAACCCCGCGTCGCCTCGATGGTTGCGACACTGCCTGAAATCCAGACCACGAGCATGAGTAGCAGCCAGGGATCGGTGCTCATGGCGCCGTGCGCGAAGTTCTTGGTCCAGCCCTCGGCGAGATCGCGCAGACCCCCGGGGTACATTCGAAAGGCGATGGTCCCCTGACCGATGAAGTTATGGGTCGGGACGCCACGTTGGCGCATCTGCCGCGCTAGTGCGACGTCGTCGACGATCTCCGCGCGGACCAGCCGATGACCGCCGGTGCGGAAGTAGTCGTCGCGCGAGCAAACCATGCAGGGACCGAAGCTCCCATTGGGCTTGACCGCATCGCCGGCCAGGGTGAAGGACCGGATGCTCCCCATCATGACGACGAAAAAGAAGGCGGAGAGCCGCTCGTATGCCTTCGCCATTCGATGATAGGGCTGGATCGATACCAGGCCGCCGTAGCGCGCATGGGTGGCGACGATTCGCCGCAGGCCGCTCGGCTCAAGCTCCGTATCGGCATCGAGAAACACCAGGAGCTCGCCGCTGGCGCGCTGGGCCCCGATCCAGCAGGCGTGCGGCTTGCCGAGCCAGCCATCCGCCAGCTCGGTGAGGGTCAGGGTGGTGGCGCCCGCTGCCCGGGCCAGGTCGACCGTCCGGTCGTCGGAGTTGTCGTCGACCACGATGACCTCGAAGTCGGTGTAGTCCTGTACCTTCAGCGAGGCGAGCAAGGGCGGCAGGCGGGCCTGCTCGTTGCGCGCCGGAACGATGACCGACACATTGACCCTGTCGATCCGATTCGGCAGCGGCGGGCAGGCCCGCAAGCGTCCCAGGAAGCCAAACGCCAGACTCCAGGGCAAGAGCAACCACAGCAGCTCTGTCGGCATGATTCGGAAGGCTCATCTCGCGGGGCGGGAAAGGGCAGCGTGCGCCTCGCCGATCCGGACGGTAGCGGGCTGTTCCCGCCGGGTCTGAAGTATGCGGATGGCCCCACGGGAAGGCAAATGCGCGGTCCGCTCTCGCGTTTCGGGCAAGCGAGCGGTCCTCCGACCGATGACCTGTCCTATAGGCGGTCGCTCAGGTCCCTTACCGAGAATCCGCACCAAGGTCTCGCGATCCCCTTCGCCAGACCCAAGACCTTGAAAAGCTCGCCCATAGCAGTGGGGAGTAGGAGCTGCTTGGCGCCGAGCAGGAGATCCAGATCCGGACAGTCGGCCCCGGGACCGGGGGCCAGGAGTCGGTCGATGCCGCAGCCCATGAGGAACTGGGCCTGGGGGGTAAATCCGGCGAGATCGAAGCCGGCCGCGCGTCCGGCGCGGGCGGCGGCGCTGAAGTCCACGTGGGCGGTAATGTCCTGCAAACCGAGGTGCCGGTAGGGATCCGGATGGGCCTGATGGCGCAGGTGGCACATCAGGGTGCCCATGGAGCGGTCCGGCTGGTAATAGGCGGCGACCGGGTAGCCGTAGTCGATCAGGAGTGCGAGTCCGGCGGCCAACGAATCGCTCAGTGCCCGCAGCCAGGGGGCCAGGCGCAGGTTGACCTCCGACTCGTAGCCGGGGGCGAGCGCCAGACCTTGGGACCTTAAGGCCTGGACCGCCTCGGTCAGACCCGGGGAGCGCGGGGGGGCGGCGGTCTCGGCCAGTGCCCCGTCGCGCTCGCGCACGAAGATCTCCAGGACCTCGCCGTCCGGGCCGATGCGGAAGCGGTGGACCGGCATAGCGTCCAGGACCTCGTTGGCCAGCACAGCGCCGCGCAGGTCGCAGGGTAGTCGGTCGAGCCAAAGGCAACATCCCGCAAGCCGCGGAAGGCGCGCGGCGAGGAGTCGCCGCTGACGGTCCCGGAGGTCCGGGCTCGGCTCCAGGATGAGGTACCGGCCGGGCAGGGCGTCGCGCCGCTCCAGACCCTCCAGGCCCTGGACGGCCCGGGCGCCGCTCCCGGCCCCCAGCTCAAGGATGTCCCCCCCGCCGAGCCGCCCCAGCACCTCCGCACACTGGACTGCCAGACAGCCGCCGAAGAGCGGCGTTAGCTCCGGGGCGGTGACGAAGTCCCCGGCCGCCCCGAGCTTGGTGGAGCCGGCGGCGTAGTACCCCAGCCCAGGGGCGTAGAGGACCAAGTCCATGAAGCGGTCGAAGGGCAGCAGCCCGCCCGCGGCGGCGATCTCGGCGCGGATGCGCTGCTCGAGCTGCCGCTCGATCTCCAGTGCGTCGAGGTCCCAGGAGATATCTTGGGGATTTGTCTTCATAGGATTGAGTAGTCGACCCGGTATCGGTAGTCAGCCAGATCCCGTGTCAGGTCGCTGGCGAGCAGCAGCCCCAGGTCATAGGGGTGGATTGCGACCCGTACGCAGCCGCGGATTCGCGCGAGCCGCCGATTGAGCCGGTTCGAGAGCCGCAGGATCGCTGCCCGTGGCCCCGTGTCCGCCTCGTAGCCCAGGAGCGGCAGGGGTTTGAAAGCACCGCCTTCGGATTGGATCAGGCCGGTCAAGACCTCGTAGCGGGAGAAGGGCAGGGCGGCCAGCGCGGAACGGGGCAGTTCCCCGAGTGCCCAGGCGGGCGGGACATACAGGCTCGGGGGCTCGAGCCCCTGGGCCGGAAACCAGGCGTGGCAGCGGGCCACGAGCCGGGGGATGGCGTCCCGTCCCAGGGCCAGGTGCTCCGCAGACCGACGGGAGATCAGGAGTCCGTGGAGCCGATGCGCGAGCCCGCCGAAACGCTCCACCCTGTGGGTCCAGCCGTGTCCAGCCAACCGATGGCCCTGGTCCTGCCAGGCGTGCAGGCGCTGGATCCCGGTCCGATCCCAGTCCCGGCCCGGGACCACCAGCAGGGTCACCGGGCCAGCCCCGCTCCCGACCAGCAGGTCCAGCGCCGTTTGGACCTGGGCCAGGGTCTCGGGCATCACGTCATGCACCGAGACCAGGGCCCGAGTGCGCTTAACCGAGGTCATCGAGCGATGCGGCGAGGTCGCCGCCCAGGACTGCAAACCAATGGTCCAGGCTGCGGCGGTTGACCTCCAGCGCGGCCTCCCGGGCGATCCAGGCTTTGCGTGCGCGCAGGGTCGGGTCCAGGTCCCGCACCCGGGCGAGGGCGTCCGCCAGGGACTCGTCCGATCGGATCGGGAAAAGCCCCGGGGCGAGCCGGTCCCAGCTCAGGATACCGCAGGCCGGGGAAACGAGGACGGTGCGGGCCCTGGCCATGGCCTCCAGCGCGATGGTGCCGAAGGACTCTACCTGGGAGGGCAGCACCAGGCAGTCCGCACTATCGATGAGGTTCAGGACCCGGGCACGGCTGACCCAGCCCAACTGGGTCAGGTTGGGCAGCTCCCGGCATCGGGCCTCCAGCCAGGGCCCTAAGGGGCCATCGCCGGCCACCAGGATCTCTAGGTCCGGTAGGCGACGGGCTGCCTCCGCTACCTGCTCCAGGCGCTTTTCCGGGGCCAGGCGCCCGGCAAAGAGGACCCGCTTAAGGGTCCCCGACAGGGGGCGTGGCTCCAAGTCCAGGAAGCGCTTGGCGATCGGGGTGCCCATGAGCTGGACTCTCCGGGCGCCGATGTCCTGGGCCACCTGGATCATCTCCTGGGAGTTGGCGAGAACCAGTGCGCTACGCCGGAAGAGAAGCCGGTGGCAGGCGGCGAGATAGCCCTGGGCAATGCGTCCGCGCAGGCGCCACCCGGGGAACAGCCCAGTGAGCCGCTCGAGGTGCGTGTGGAAGGCGACCACCAGACGGGCGCCGGTGCGCCGCGCCAGGTGCATGCCGAGCATCCCGTAAGGGCCGGGCGTGGGAACCACCACCGCATCCGGCCGCAGGTCCAAGACCCGCTGGCCGATCGCCAGCGGCGAGGGGATCAGAAATCGCTGCGTGGGGTCCCCGGGCAGCGGCAGGCGCAGACCGCCGGACCAGACGCCATCCCGGAAGCCCGGTGCCACCAGCTCCACCTTGGCCCCGTTCGCCTCCAGGTGCTCCGCCAGGTCCTGGTAGTAGGCGCCGACCCCGTTGCGATCCGGGGCGGCGTCCGAGCAGATGACGACCCGCAGGCCCCGGGCGTCAGGGGGCCCGGGTTGCAGGGCCGGTCGGGGGGCTGGGAAAAAATCCAGCATCGAAGCTCCAATCCAGTGGTGACCGTCGAGTGCCTGGGGCGAATCAATGCCGGGGCCTCGGCCCCTTGAGCGCGCCCATGGACCTGGCAGCCAGCGCGTCGTAGAGCCCCTTCAAGTCCTGCTCGATGGCCCCGGGTGCGAGCCCGAGCCGATCCAGGCGGTGGCCGTGCGTGCTGCGATAGCCGCGGGCCTGTTCCGCCTCCCGGTCCAGGCGCAAGCGGTGAGCCGCCGACAGCGGGAGCCCGAGCTGGCCGTAGACCGCGGCGACAGACCCGGCCAAGTCTGCTTTGAGTGCGTCCATGGTAACCCAGGCGCAGCGGTTTGCCGCCAGGTCCCCCAGGGTCTCCGCCAGGTTGCGGTAGTAATAGCCGAGCTGGCGGGCCATGCGGGCGGGGAAATCCGGCAGCACCTGAAGCACCCCGAAGAGGTACGCCCCGCCGTCCAGGGAGCTGAGCTGGGAGGCCAGGGTCTGGGCCGGCTCCCTCAGACAGACCAGGAACCGGGCATCCGGAAACAGGGTCCGCAGGCTCCCCGCCAGGGGTGCGAAGGCGGCGTTCTTGGAGAGCAGGCGCTTGTCCGGGCCATGGACATAGAGGTGGCGTTGGAGACAGCCGCGATAGAAGGCGAGGAGCCGGGAGCGGGTCGGCTCCGGCATGTCCCGGTCGAAGGTCCCCATGCGCCACAGGAGCGCATCCTGGGGGAATGGCAGCACCAGGATAAAGGTCGCCAGCACCGGCATCAGGGCGAAGTAGTCCTCCTCCGGGTCCGTCAAGGTCATGGGGTGGACCGCGTCCAGCCCCCCGAAGGCATGCCGCTCCAGCCAATGCAGCAGCTGGCCCAGGGGCCGTCCGACCCGGCGGTCAAGCCGCCCCAGGGCGAGCCAGACCCGCCGCTCGGTGACGGAGGGGGCGAAGAGGCACTCCCAGGTCCTGAAGGTGGTGAAGCGGTCGTCCTGGGCCAGGACCCGGTGCAGAAGCGTGGTGCCGCTGCGGGGCACGCCCAGAACGAACAGGGGCTCCCGGATCTGGACGCGGCGGTAACCTGGAAACAGGATCTCGTCCAGCAGGAAACCGATCCAGTGAACGAGCTGAAGCAGGGCGAAGGGAGGGATGAAGCCGAGCAGGATCAGCCGTCGGCGCAAACCCGACCATGCCTCCGACCCCTTGGGCCGGTGCTCGGAGTCCGGCACCGGCAGCAGGGTGCGCACGGCAAGCAGCAGGAGTCTCCCGGCGCTCTCCAGAAAGAGTCTCGGCATGGACATGGGGGTACTGGGTCGTCCGGGCCTGGTCGACCGCGCGCGAACGGCACCCGGACCCTCGTGTCCGGGTGCCCTCCGCCAGGACTAGTCGCCGCCCCTTAGGCAGGGCCCTCAGTCCGGTGCCCGATCCTTGACCTCCGGGGTTTGGGATTCGGAATGGGTCTGGGCCTCGGGTTTCTTGTCGCCGTCCTACGGCGCTTCGTCCCCGGACTTGGCCCCGGACGGGCCCGGCTCTCTCTCCGGAGGGGCGGGCGGCTCGGCTGACGCCTTTTGCGGCGCGTACCGGTCCGCCTCCGTCAGGGTTTCGGCGGGTATCCGCTCCGATTCCGATGCGGGTTGCCGCGCTGCTTCGGACGGCGACTCCGTGGGCTGCTCGCGGGGGGGCCGCGTGCTCAGCTCCGGGCTCGACTCCCTCCTCGGCTCGGGGCTCGGCTCCCTCCTCAGCTCCGGGCTCGGCTCATTGCCGGGCTCTGGAGCGAGTACCGGACTGGGCTGCCGAGAGTCCGCTTCCGTGGCTGACGCTTGTATCCACCCGCTCGCCGACTCCCGATCAGGGCGGCTTGTCTTCAGTAACCCCGGATCGGGGGCCGTCTCCGGGCTCGCGAGCGCCGCGGGGCTGGCGGTCCAGCGCCCCGATGGCTCGGCGGGCGGGCTGATGGTCCTGTTCCAGGGATCTCGCTCCGGCGTGGATTCCGGGGCCTCGCTCGCATCGGGAGTAGAGGCGCCCGCACGGTCGGCTCGCTCCTCTGCCGACGCGTCGCCCGTCTCGGAGACCT
>JBGSOR010000454.1:0-6794 GCA_041738985.1 Chromatiaceae bacterium
CTGATTGCCAATATGCTCGGGGTACGGCGGGAAGGCGTGACCGAGGCCGCCGGCAGGTTGCAGAGCGCGGGTTTGATTCACTACCACCGGGGCCACATCAGCGTGCTGGACCGGCCCGGGCTGGAGGCGCGGGTCTGCGAGTGCTACGAGGTCGTCAGGAAGGAATTCGACCGCCTGCTCCCCCCCCCCCGCGTGATCGCGGAGCGAAGCGACCCCGTCTGGCGTGGATTGTACGGCGGTTAGCTTCAGTACCAGTCGCTGTTCTGGCTATTATTGTAGCGGTAGCCGTTGTTCCGGCGGCCGCGGTTGTTGTAGCGGTTGCCATTATTGTAGCCGGTGTTATTGTAGCCGTTGTCGTTGTATCGGTTGTTCCGGCTTCTGTAGCTGTCGTCGTCCGGGGTAATCACATGGCCGACGATGCCGCCCGCCGCGGCGCCGCCAAGGGTCCCGACAGCGCTCCCATCCGTGAGGATGGCGCCCGCGGCGCCACCGATGCCAGCGCCCGCTAAGGTGTTCCGGTCTTGTGTAGACATGCCGGAACAACCTCCCAAGCCGATCAACGCGGCGAGGGCGGTCAAGCCGCAGACGAGTGTACGTGTCGCTTTCATGGGAATTACTCTTGTATCGATGCGGTGGAGAGACAGTGTTGGAGGAATCGTGTTTGCGCCGTACCGAAACCTAGAGCGGAGGCTACCCGGAAAGCCACGTCCAGTCGGTACGGTGCCACACAGACTATCCAAGTCGACGATACGTTGAGCGCGTGCCGCACAGGTGCATCTCAACGCTCCAGTCGAGCTCGTCAAACCTCTAGGGGACGTTCCAGAACGACCCTAAACGCTTCGGCGCTGCGGCTGAGAAAGGCATAGGCAGAGCCCCAGAGATAAAGTCGGAAGCGACGGTAGAGCGTCTCGCCCCATCGGCGGACGATGTCGTCCCGCGCGGCCTCCAAATTCTCGGCCCATGCCTTACAGGTAAGAAAATAGTTGTGGCGATCGTTGTGGACCTCCAGCACGTCCATTTCGGTCTTCGCCACCGCGCTCAAGAAGTCGTGCAGGCAGAGAAACGTATGGTCCGCCGGAAAGATATGCCTGGCGATGAAGCTCGGCTTGGAATACTTTTCCCGGACCGCGCTGGCGTCGAGGTAGACGCGTCCGCCTCGCTTCAGAAGCCGCAAGAGCTGCCGCAGGACGGCCGGATAATCGGGCAGGTGCTCCATGACGCCTAAGATGAGGACCGCATCGTAGGGCTCGGGCGTTGTATGCGCCAAGAAATCCTGATTCAGCACCCGGCAGGGCAGGGCTTCCCGGCGAATCAAATCCGCCAAGAACTCCTCCGATGGGCGGGAAATCGTGAGCGAGGTTACCTGAATGCCGCGCCGCCCGGCGTGCTCCGTAAAGCTTCCCCACCCGCCGCCGACGTCCAGAACGCGATCATCCGGCTTCATCCGACAGGCGTCGATCGCAAAATCCAGCTTGCGGCGCTGTGCCGTCGATAACGCTTCATCGTCGCGTTCGAATACGGCCTGCGAGTAGCAGCGGGTGGCGTCAAGGAATTGAAGATAGAAGTCGTTGTCAACGTCGTAGTGCGCTGCGATGGCGTGTCGATCGGTCGGTATACGCCCAGTAAACCAGGGCGCGACACGTGCCCGCAGATATTGCAGCGGATTATTGTCGCTCAACGCGCGCCTGAGGCTGACGAATCCCAGAATATCTCCTGCGACGTCGAGGCTGCCGTTCATATATGCTTCACAGATACTCAGCTCGTCCAGTCGGCGCAAAGCCTTCAAGCCCGTTCGATCGTTGACCAAGACCTTTACCGCCGGCTCGCCTGTCCCAAAGCGATAAGCGGCACCTCCCGGTAATCGAACCTCTACGGGGATTGTGTTCCGAACGCCGGTCAAGTGCGTTTGAATCGTCCTGTAGAGTCCGTCTTTAGCCATTGCCCCAATATCTGCGATGGATTGGCTCATCGTTTCGGCCTCGTAAATGAGTTGGATATCTTGCTGGTTGGCGTTGATGCTGCGTCGGCGCGAAGCAGCCTCTTTAAGGCGCCAAACGAGGTTCAACCTTTCATTTATTCGGAGTTTAGGCGACCCATGGGGCGCTGTTGGTACGGTATCGCACATTTCATGTCGCACCGGCGCGCGGCGGCGAGTCCCGGGGAGCGGGAGCGCCGCAATGAAACCATTAGTAAACAGGGGAAAACGGGAGTCGGTTGGCGGCGTTGAGCAGGGGCGTGCGTGCATCGCCAACCGGGAGCCGTTGGGGTCAGTGTTATTTGGCTGGAGAGAATCCCCGGAGCGTGGGGAATGCCTCCGCGATGCCGATACGGCCGGCACCATACATACCAAAGGGGCAGCGATCAGGGTGTCAGGGAGAAGACCTTGAGGTATGTTCGGTGCCGCACCGAGCATGCCGCGGAGCTTGCTGTAGTGTGTTAGGCGCGCCGGAGAAAGGACGTTACAACGCGCGGGCCTCGGCCGATTCGGTCACGCGTTAATGCCAGATCGAGAAATAAGCACGTGCTTGCTTATGGCCGACCGGGGCGACGCCAAGTGGGACGGCGGGCGTGGCATCGCAAGACACCACCGATGTGTCCGTGGCCGGGTTTAAGACGCGCCGGCACAAAACAACCTTGACCGCCCTCTGCGGGTCGGGTGGCGAAGGGTGGCACAAAGCCCTCCGCCTACCGTCCCATCGGCGCCGCACCAGGAGACGACCTCATGCAGATCCGACTTGGCTACGAATTGGTCTATGCCTGCCCGCAACGAACGCCGATGATCCTGACGCTGAACGTGCATTTCAGCCGGGTTTCCGATCTTGTCATGCCCGACCATATCGTCACCCAGCCAGCCGTCCCGATCTCCGCCTATCGCGACGGGTTCGGCAACTGGTGCAGCCGCCTCGTGGCCCCGCCGGGGGAGATCCGCATCTCCACCGATGCGGTCATCGAGGACACCGGTCTGCCCGACCCCACTGAGCCGCAGGCGGTACAGCACGCCGTGGAGGATCTGCCTAACGAGACGCTGGTGTATCTCCAAGGGAGCAGGTACTGCGAGACCGACCGGCTCTCCGAAACCGCCTGGTCGCTGTTCGAGAAGATCCCCCCCGGCTGGCCACGCGTCCAGGGCATCTGCGACTTTGTCCACCGGCACATCGGTTTCGGCTATCAACACGCCCGAGCCACCAAGACGGCGCTCGAGGCCTACAACGAAGGGACCGGCGTGTGCCGCGACTATACCCACCTCGCGATCGCGTTCTGCCGCTGCATGAACATACCCGCGCGCTACTGTACCGGCTACCTGGGCGATATCGGTGTGGCGCCGTCCGCGGAGCCCATGGACTTTTCCGCCTGGTTCGAAGCGTACCTGGGTGGTCGGTGGCACGTCTTCGACCCGCGCAACCACGTACCTCGCGTCGGGCGGGTGCTGATTGCCCAGGGCCGCGACGCTGCGGATGTCCCGCTCAGCAACGCCTTCGGACCCAACACCCTCAAAGGCTTCAAGGTCTGGACAGAAGAGGTGCGCTCGACGGGCGAATGAGCGGGGGACACCGCAAGGTCCGCTATGCGCTTTGCTCGTTCCCAGGCCCCGCTTGGGAATCGCGCGGCAGACGCTCTGCGTTGCCGGACCGGAGGCTCGCCGCCGCTTCCTTGCTTCTTATTGCCGATTTCTGGATTGCTGGAATATGGATATTGTGCTTGGCCAAGTCATGATCGAGCGCCTCGAGCGCAAGGCGCTGATCTTCGCTCTGGGTCCGTTTGTATGCCAGGGCTATTTTTCTGCGTTTGAGCACCAGATCGGCGACCTGCCCGGCGCGATGCGCCACCGATTCGGCAATCGGGCTCGTTGGCAGGAGATTTCCCCGCTCGATGGGTGGCTTCAGTGTTCTAGGGCGCATTGCCGTTCTCCGCTGTCTTGTTCCGCTAGGGGGCATTTGTTGCGCGCTAACGACCTGAAACAATTCACCATGCGTATGGCTTACGCCCGCTTGACATGGCTTCCAAGGGCAACCGGCTTAGACCCTGGCTGCACCGTTTGCCCCGGCCATGACGCTCAAGGTCTCCGGGGTGCCCGCCGGTCGCTCGGGGCAGGTATGCCCCGAGCTCGGCTCGGTCATCTGGCATCCTTGACGGTCAGGTTGCTTTCCACCGATTTTACGTTGGCGATGCCCCGGGCGACCTCGGTCGCCCTTTCGATGCTCTGTTGGGAATCGACGACACCGGCCAGATTCACCACGCCGTCGGTCGTGGTCACGCTGATCTGCAGCACCTCCAGATCCGGATCTCTCAGAATTGCGAATTTGACCTTAGCGGTAATCGCGGAGTCATCCATGTACTCACCGGCGCTCTCGGCCTTTTCGCCTGCCGACTCCTTCATGTCCGCGGCCGCCTCTCCCGCCTTTTCGAGGGTCTGGTCAACCTGTTGCCCGGCCTTCTCAGCGGTTCCCTCGGGTTGAGAAGCCGCCAGTCCGGAAAAGGTGGCCAGAGCGGCGGCAAGGAACAGCGCCGCGCTTGGCGAAATAGTCGTCGGGTTAACGACGTGGATGGTCTGCATAGGTCAATCCTCGGCTTGTTCGTTAAGAGCGCTCGCGCCTAGATCCGGCCCAGCAAGAGCAGGACGATCAAGATCGCCAGCAGGAGTCCGACCACCCCGCTGGGTGCATACCCCCAACCCCGGCTATGGGGCCAGGTGGGAATGATGCCAATCAGGATTAGAACGAGTACGACGAGTAAGATTGTGCCAAGCGACATGGGAGTATCCTCGTTAGACAAAGACCGATGAGCCGAGACCAAATCCCACGCGGACCTGGCCTTTGCTCTGCCAGTCGCCCTCCGGCGATGAGGTGAGCGGGTGGATCGGCGAGCCTCTTACCGGCAACCCTGTCGCTATCGTATATCGGTAACGATGCGGTCAGTCAAGCTCCCGAGGCGCTCCTTTAGCGAGAGAGCGGCTTCAATTGAAGATTAGCGGAGGGGGCGCTCGCGGTCTGTACGGTATCGTACCTAGACCCACGTTGCCCTACGACCGATGGGTTGTACGTTCGTTAGCGCACTGAAGGCGCAACCGCTTCGATGTAGAGTTGCAAAGACGTTGCGTACGGGAAGTCCCGCTTGACACAACCAGGCGAGGTCCGGCGCAGACGACGAGGCTGGACTCAAGATTTCGAGACCGAGCCAAATTGATATGTGTATTGGGCTGCATGTGTACCGCATTGCCGCCAGCGAGCTGCTGAAACTACAGGTGACGAAGATGAACAAGATCCTAGCGGTGCTCCTATTGGTCACGATCGGTGGGTTGCTCGGCTGCAGCACCATCGAGGGCGCTGGCAAGGACATCCAAAGCGGCGGTAAGGCCGTCAGCGACACGGCGAAAGACGTCAAGAGCGACATGTGACGCAATGACCGTTAACGCCATCTTTCGGCTCAGACAGCGCACCCTGAAAGGTGCAAGTAAACCGATGGCGCCAAGCGAGGTCGGTGCCCCATTCCTGAGAGACCGGCGGTTTGCCCGGCGACGGCCGGGCTGCGCCGACAATTCCCCGCGCACGGGGTTCTCGCGCAAGCTATCGATCGCCAACAGCATCTCCAGCGCCCTTGCCGGACGCCCCCCGCAGCTCTACCGCGGCGGAGCCTGATCGAGACCCTGCCCGTGCCGTTCGATGCCCTGCTCGGCGAGCTCGCCCGACTACCCGCGGTCTGGGGCGTCGATGCCTTTGGCCTCGCACTCCTGGTTGGTTACAAACTCTATTCTAGTCAGGTCTTCAGGCGCCATCCGGAGCGTACCCACGAGGGCCGATGCAACCGGCTGCGCCGGGCCTGGATCGAGACCGTGCGTGCCGGCGGTAAGGACACCCTGGCGATCCAGACCCTGCGCAATTGGGTGATGTCCGCCACCATGTTCGCGTCGACGTGCATGCTCGTGAGCTTGGGCATCATCGGCGTGACCTTCGGGGGGCTTGATCTGGCCGATCTGTCGCAGGCGCTGAGCTGGGCGCCGAGCGCCCCCGATGTCGTGCGCGTCAAGCTGCTCCTGCTGGCCGCCCTTTTCTTCTCCGGCTTTATGCACTTCGTGCTGTCGCTGCGGTACTACAACCAAGGCGGTTTCGTCATCAATCTGCCGGACGGATTCTTCAGCGGCTCCCCGGTCGATCCCATCGGCGATACCCTCGATCGCGGCGGCCGCCACTATAACCAGGGTACCCGGGTCTTTATCCTGGCGGTGCCCTTCGTACTCTGGCTGATCGGACCGGATTGGTTCCTGGGCGGGGTGCTGGTCGGACTCCTGTTGCTCTATCGCTTCGATTTTCACGACGACCGCGCATTGGCGCATGCGGCAGCCGTGGCCCCCGGTGGCGTCGGCGTTGGTGCACCGCACGCGCTCCCGGCCGAGGATGTCATGAAGGCCCTGCACAGTCGGCCCGAAGGTCTCTCCAGCGCCGAGGGGGCCAAGCGGCTGGCGGCGATGGGCCCGAATCGGCTGGCGTCTACCCCGCGGGACGGGCCGATCAAGCGCTTCTTCAAGCATTTCAACGATAGCCTCATCTATATCCTGCTCGCCGGCGCGGCGATGACGGCGCTGATGGGACACTGGGTCGATACCTGGGTGATCCTCGCGGTGACGGTCATCAATGCGGTGATTGGCTTTATCCAGGAGGGCAAGGCCGAGCAGGCCTTAGCGGGCATCCGCAAGATGCTCGCGTTACGCGCCCGGTGCCGGCGCGACGGCCAGTGGGTGCAGATCGACTCGGCCGACCTGGTGCCGGGGGACATCGTGCGCCTTGCCGCCGGCGACC
>JBGSOR010000477.1:0-39468 GCA_041738985.1 Chromatiaceae bacterium
CGGCCGGCCGAAAGCGTTGCATCCGAGCCTCGCGCTGCGCCGTTGGCGCCATCGCAGGCAGCGGCAACGGCCCAGGCCGAGATCCGAGTTAAGGTGAGCCTGTCGCCCGATCTAGCCGCTGCCGCCGCCCCGACCGATACCCTGTTCGTCTTTGCACGAGTCCCCTCCGGCCCACCCATGCCGCTCGCCGTCCAGCGACTTAAGGTCTCGGACCTGCCAGCCACGGTGACCCTGGACGACGGCATGGCCATGATGCCCGCGATGCGCCTCTCCGCGTTCCCGGAGGTCATGGTCGGCGCCCGCATCTCCAAGAGCGGCCAGGCAGCACCCTCGTCCGGGGATCTGGAGGGACAAGCCGGACCGGTCTCGGTAGCCGGGGCTCCGGAGGTTGCCGTGACCATCGACAAACAACGGCCCTGAGCCGACGTGGGGCAACGGCGCGCTAGTCGTCGCCCTTCCGATAAGTCCCCACCAGCTCCGTATGGGCCAAAATGTGATCCTCCATGGCGAGCAGCAGGTCATCTTTGGTTGGCCTGCCCAACTCTTCCGGGAGGCGTGTATCCAGTGCATACAGCCGATGGAAGTACCTGTGGCGACCGATCGGTGGGCAGGGACCACCGTAACCGGTTCGCCCCCAGCTGTTGATACCCTGACCGCACCCCGGCGGCAGATCGACGGGATCAATCCCCTCGGGTAGGCCGCCGAGAGTCGGGGGGAGGTTGTAGAGTATCCAGTGATCCCACACCATCCGTGGGGCTGCGGGGTCCGGGGCATCCGGGTCGTCGACGATAAGAACCAGACTCTGGGTGGCAACTGGCAAGCCCTCCCAGCATAAGCTCGGAGAGACGTCTTCACCCTCGCAGGTATACTTTCGGCCGATCTGCCCGCCGTCGGCGAACGCCTGTGATATGAGAACCAGTGACATCTCGTACCTCCGCGACTGTGCTAAATTTCGATTCAAACCGAGCTGAAATGGCGAGCGCTTCATCGGTGCCATGCCTTTAGGTCACCGCGAAAGAGGAGCCGCCGGGGGATCGATTCTGCGATGATCGGCGAACGGGACCAGAGATCAAAGGGCCGGGCGGCGATCTTGAACGGCTGGTCTGGCGACATTGAACCGGTGTCGGTCTAGTCCGGTCAACTGAGTTACGAGGACAAAATCGCCCTAGAGACGGTTTTACCCCTCCCTAGCTGTGCGTCCTTCGGCGGCCGATCGGCCGCCTTTTTTTTGGCTGTCGCTTCCCCTCTCGTTCGTAAGCGGGCGGCCACTCGCGGGAGTTACGGTATAATTTCGGCTTTGCGAACAAACGCGATGGGCCGATGCGCCTGCCGCCAGTCTCCCACCCCAGAACAGGATCGACGATGTCCGATTACAACGCCGAGGATGTCCGCAATATTGCCCTGGTCGGCCATGCTGGCTGCGGTAAGACCACCCTGGTCGAGGCCTTGCTCGCTGCCAGCGGCACTATTGCCGCGCCAGGGAACATCGCCAAAGGCACCACGGTTTGCGACTACGACCCCCTGGAAAAGGAGCTGCAGCACTCCCTGGACTCGTCGATCGCCAGCTTCAATGCCCATGGGAAGCACATCAACCTGATCGACACCCCCGGATACCCTGACTTTATAGGTCGCGCGATCTCCGTGCTACCTGCGGTAGAGACCATAGCGCTGGTGGTCAACGCCCAGGCCGGGATCGAGTCGGTCACCCAGCGCATGATGAAGGCGGCGGACAACCGCAACCTGTGCCGGATCGTCGTCGTCAACCAGATCGACGCCCCCGGTGTCGACCTCAGCACGCTTACCGATCAGATCCGCGAGACCTTCGGGCCCGAGTGCCTGCCCATCAACTTGCCGGCGGACGGAGGCTCCCGGGTCATCGACTGCTTCTTCCAGCCGAGCGGCGAAGGCGCGGACTTCTCCTCTGTCGAGGAGTCGCATGGCCATATCATCGACCAGGTGGTGGAGGTCGACGAGACGCTCATGGAGCTTTACCTGGAGCAGGGTCAGGATCTGCAACCAGAGCAGCTCCATGACCCATTCGAGACAGCGCTGCGCGAGGCCCATCTTATCCCGATCTGCTTTTGCTCCGCCGCCACGGGTGCCGGCATCCCGGAGCTGATCGAGATCCTGGTGCGGCTCATGCCCAACCCGTCCGAGGGCAATCCGCCGCCCTACATGAAGGGCGAGGACGCGGCCATGGAGCCGGTGCGGGTCTCCCCGGACCCGACCAAGCACGCCCTGGCCCATGTCTTCAAGGTCATCAACGACCCCTTCCGCGGCAAGCTCGGCATTTTTCGCATCCACCAGGGGCGGATCACCGCCTCCACCCAGCTCTTCATCGGCGATGCCCGCAAGGCGTTCAAGGTCAACCACCTCTACCGCCTCCAAGGGAACGACCTGATCGAGGTGTCCGAGGGTGTCCCCGGCGACATCCTGGCGGTCGCACGGGTGGACGACATCCATTTCGACGCGGTGCTTCACGACTCTCACGACGAGGACCATCACCACCTGACCACCATGGAGTGCCCGGTCCCGCTTTTCGGGCTCGCTGTTACCCCGTCCAAGCGCGGGGACGAGCAGAAGCTTAACGATGCGCTCAACAAGCTGCGGTCCGAAGATCCCTGCTTCCACGTCGAGCACCATGCCGCGACCAACGAGACCATCATGCGGGGCTTGGGCGAGCTGCACCTGAAGGTGCTGCTGCGCCGGCTCTCCGAGCAGTTTCACGTTGAGGTCGATACCCGTCCGCCGAGCATTCCCTATCGGGAGACCATCACGGCCAAGGCCGAAGGTCACCATCGACACAAGAAGCAAACCGGAGGAGCCGGCCAGTTCGGCGAGGTCTTCCTGCGGATCGAGCCGATGGATCGTGGGGCCGGATTCGAGTTCCTGGATGCCACCGTCGGCGGCTCCATCCCTGGCAACTTCATCCCCTCTATCGAAAAGGGGGTGCGGCAAGTCCTCCAAGAAGGGGCTGTGGCCGGCTATCCCCTACAGGATGTTCGGGTCACAGTCTACGATGGCAAGTACCACCCCGTGGATTCCAAGGACATTGCCTTCGCCACAGCCGGACGCAAGGCATTCTTGGATGCCGTGGACAAGGCAAGGCCGGTGATCCTCGAGCCCATCGTCAAGATCCGGGTGGTGGCCCCAGACTCCTGCATGGGCGACCTGGCCGGCGACCTCTCCGGCCGGCGTGGGCGGATTAGCGGCAGCGAGTCGAAAGCGCGCGGCCGAATTGCCATCGACGGCGAGGTGCCGCTTGCCGAGCTCTCGGGCTACGATGCCCGCCTTAAGGCCATCACCGGCGGCGACGGGACCTACTCGATCGAGCTCAGCCACTATGAGGCGGTCCCCGGCAACATCCAGAAGCAGCTCGCAGACGCCTACCAACGTAGCGAGGACTGAGACCGGAACACTCAAGAGCAGCGGGCGGGGGCACTCCCCTGCCCGCCTGCTGTCGTCCAGGATCGGTTCCTCTGTCCCTTCTACAGCCATTTCATTGCACCGTCGCCGTCCCTGCCGTCATCCGTCCGGACCGGTGCAATCCGCGCCGCACGTCGTACCGTAATCGGCTGCGAGCAAGATGCCTCCCGCGATTAAGAGGACACCGGCCCCTTGGATCCTGCCGGCCTGCTCACCTAGGCGCGCACTGGCGGGCAAGGCGCCGAGCAGCGGCAAAAGGTCCGACGTCCCCCCGCGGTCGAGGGATAGATCCGCTATCTTTGTGGCTGCCCAACCGTGCCTTCCCTCCCGGACCTTGACGCGATGAGGAAGAGCCTCTCGGAGTCGGTTGCTTCCCAACCGGAACGGCTAGAATTCCTGGCTAAGCGTGCTCTTTCGCTGCCTACGGCTTTCGTCATGCGTATCGCTCGATTGATTGGCAACGCCTATCGTCGGCTAGCTGGATCCATCGTCGAATCGGCGGAGGACGCAGAGCCCAAGCTGGTAGTTCTCGGAGTGCTCTGCACGGTCGGGTTCCCGCTCTATTACATTCTCTGGGCCTTCGTCTTTCCGCAGCCCTATGAAAACCTCGCGCTGCGACTGGCCGGAATGTGCATTGCCGCGCCGGCATTAGTGATTCGATGGTGGCCGAAATACGCCCGCCGCTACGTCGCGGCGTATTGGTATACTTCTATCCTTTTGTGCGCACCGTTCTTTTTTACTTTTATGCTCTTGCAGAACGATGTCAATACGGTCTGGTCGACGTCGCTACTCGCCGCGGTGACGGTTGTCCTATTGGTTTTCGATCTTGCAAACGCGATCCTGATGCTACTGCTCGGAGCTGCACTCGCATTCGCTGCATTCGGGCTTGTCGCGACGCGACCGATACCATGGAAGCTCTTCCTGGAGCAGACACCCATCTATGCATTCGCGATACTAACCGTCACGGTATTTAACCAGGCAGTTGCCCGCGAAACCCGCGCCAAGATCGCCGCCGCCATGGCACTGGGCGGCCACATCGCCCACGAGCTACGGACCCCCTTGGTAAGCATGCGTGCGGCGGCCGAGCTCATCGACGAGCAGCTGCCCTGTTTGCTCGACTCCGACTCGGATCCGCTGCGGCGCGCGATGCATGCCGAAGATAGGCGTTTGCTCGAAGAAGCGCCAAAGGCGATTGCCTGCGAGGTCGATCACGCCTTTATGGTGATCGATCTGGCTCTCGTCAACACGGGGATCCGTCCCTACGGCTCCCATGAGCTAACGACCCTGCCGATTCTCACCGCAGTCGAAGCCGCCATCAAGCGATACCCCTTCAAAGATCCAGAGCAACGCAATTGGGTTCGTATCGATCCACACCCCGCCTTCAATGCGATAGTCGTCCCGGTGCTACTCGACCATCTTGTATTCAATTTGTTGAAGAATGCCATCTACGCCATCCAGGCGGCAGGCCGAGCCGATATCGGCGAAATTCGAATTCGTGCCGAGCACGGCATACATGTCAATCGACTTCACGTGCAAGACAATGGCGTCGGCATTCCGGCCGCCGTCATCGGGCGAATATTCAACCCCTTTTTCTCCACCAGGGCCAACGGGACCGGTCTGGGTCTTCACTTCTGCCGCGCGGTGATGACCCGCTTCGGCGGAGACATCGCATGCCGCTCGGAGCCCGGAAGGCACACCGAGCTAGTTCTGACGTTCCCTGCCGTCGATGGCCTCGGTCCGATTGTAACCCGGCATTAAGCGGATTCGCGAACGGCTCCGATTCGAGCCGCACCGCTGCTGCGGGCTTCAAGCAGCGATCGCGTGGCTCAGCGAGGGATTGGCCATGGCACCGACGCCACGCCCATGAGAACGACCACTCGCCGAACGATACGACACACGATGCTTCCGGCGAGTCGACGACCAGCTCGCAAGGTCCACCTGATCACGAATCTCGGCACACACGCCTACAATTCGTCGGATGTCGTTATCATCCAACCCTGCGTGAACCGACAACCGGATACAGGCGCGATTCTTCGCGGTTGCAGGGGCGAAGAACGGGGCCCCGTAAATACCATGAGATTGGAGGGACTCCGCGAGCGTCACGATCCTTGCCTCTGTCCCTGCTTCCAGTGCAATGATCTGGGACCCGCTCGCCGAGACGTTATAGCCAAGGGCGTCCAGCTCGAATCGGAGCTGCGTGGCGTTGCGGTGTAGCTTGGCCCGACGCCAATCGTCGCATTGAACGATCTCTAAGGTCTTGGCGAAGGCAGCAAGCTCATGTGGCAAGATCGCACTCGAAAAGATGCTCGGAAAGCTGGAGAATCGCAAGTAATGGGCGAAAGTAGACGAGCAGGCAACCAGACCAGCTCGCCCGCAAAATGCTTTGGCCAGGCTTGCGGTGCGAAAATGCACGCGGTTCTCCAGCCCCATCTCCACGACAAGCCCGGACCCGCACGGACCATGGGTCCCAAGGGAATGGGATTCGTCTACAACGAGGGCGCAGCCCATCTTCTCGGCGACCGTCAGAACGGACTGAATGGGTGCCAGGCTTCCGTCGGTGCTGTAGACGCTGTCGATGGCGATCACGCCGGGACCGAAGGCAGTTACCTGGCGTTGCAGGTGATCGATATCATTGTGTCGGAAAGGACGTAGATCCGCCCCTGCCGCAAGCACCCCCTGATACAGCGAAGCGTGCGCCATTTGATCTACGTATACCGGGGTGTCTGCCTCTGCAATGGTCTGAATGAGCCCTGTGTTCGCTTGATAACCGGACTGAAACATGACCGTTGCTTCGGCCCTGGCGAAGGCCGCAAAGCGGCTCTCCAGCTCCGTTTGCGGATTTCCCGACGTCAAGAATACGGCGGACATCATCTGGTTATTCCCGGATCGCTCCAGCTCGCGAATCTGGGATTCCAGGACGTGCGGATGGCGGCCAACGGCCAAATAGTCGTTCGATCTAAGATCGAGATGGTATGCTTTCGGCGACGAGCCCAGCACAATGGAGTGCGCCGACCGGTCGGCGCGGACTGTTTCGCTCTCGAATCGTGCGAGACGTCGAGCAACGAACTGGGGAAGCGAGTGGCCGGCAGCAATGTCGCAGACAGTCGGTAAGACGGGCATCTGTATGTCCTGTACGTTGCAAGTGGCGGAGCAACGGACAGGAAATCAGCGTTTCGCCGCCCGACTCCGGAAGAGCGAAAGCGGGGGCAAGCACTCGTGTCTCACGCTGCATGGCTACACGGGTCTAACCACGCGTGTGGTTTCGGAGCGCTTGGAATAACACTTTGATACAGAATAAAATAAAAAACCTTGACAGCCTATGCATTTCCGCCGGAAAGAGAGACGTAAGCCTGCACCGAGGTGCTGGCTAAGTCACACTGTGAGACGGACATGCCAGCGCCCCTGATGATACGATCATATAACGACCGGAGCGGTCCAGCCGGGCCGGCCGCCTCCTGAAGACTCTGTCGCCGCACTTAAGGGGAATCCCAGGATGCAGGAGACGCAATGCCTGCCTTTTTTTCACCCTACGCGCGTTGCGTTTGTCGACGACGACCGCAAGTTTCTGGAGTTTTTCCCGCGAACGATAGGGACTGACATCCCTGTCTCGCGATACGATTCCCCCCGTAAGCTATTGGCCGATTTGGCGGCCGGGCGGATCGAGACGCGGATCGATCTCAAGTGCTGGACGGCGTACGGCGGTCACATTACCGACGAGAGCCACGAGCATATGCTCGGCCTGGATAAGGCCAAAATTTTTACGCGCGTGTTCGCGCGCCAGCGCTTCGGTAGCCTAAGCGTGGCAGTGATCGACTTCGATATGCCTGAGATGGATGGCCTGGACCTGTGTCGTGCCATCTCTCACCTGCCCTGCCGTAAGATCTTGCTCACCGGTCAAGCCACCGAATCCCAGGCCGTGGCGGCCTTCAACGAAGGCCTGATCGACTGCTTCGTATCCAAAAGCGATCCACATTTGAAGGCGGCGATACGTGAGCGCATCCTTCGTTATCAACGCGCCTTCATCGCCGACGAGACCCGCCTGATTCGCCACGCCTTGCGGACCGAGACCTACGCAACCTGGGACGATCTGGGACTCGGACATCTCCTGCTGGGACTGCGGGAAGAGCGCGGTATCGTTGAATATTACGCGGTTTCCGATCCGGCTGAGGGGTACTTGCTGGTGGACGCAGAGGGTAACGGCCTGCTTCTGCTCGCCTTCTGCTCGCCGACTCTGGAGGCCCAATGGACTTCAGCCCGGCTCTCTGGAGCGCCGACCGATGTCCTCGAAAGGCTGAGAAAGCGTCAGGCGGGGCTGTACTTCTCCGACGAACGTGGAGATCGGATCCTCGACCCCGAAAGATGGCGCCATGCGTGCGTTGACCTGCGCCCCTTCCCCACCGACCCCGACTGCTATTTCGGACTGGTTGAACACTGCCGCCCCTTCGATGTTTCACCCGAGACTGTTCTCGGACTGCGCGGATTTCTCGCAGGTCGCGAATAGGTGCCCAAGCGCCCCGTTTATCCGGACGGCTTTCTGGGATAATAGGCAGCCGAGCCTTTTTTCGGCTTTCACTGCTCGACTCAAGGGGATTGCCTTGTCCGGCGGATACCTGCTCACAGCCTTGACCCTGACCTTCGTACTCCTGGCCCCATTGGGGACCTCGGGGGCGCCACTGCACTCCGTTGGCCCGGAGCTAAGCTCCGCGGCAGCCCTGGTGATGGACGAATCCGGGCGGCTGATTTATGCCAAGCATGCCCGGGACCAAAAGCCTATCGCTTCCATTACGAAACTCATGACAGCGATGGTGGTCTTGGACTCAGGCGCGTCCCTCGAGGAGCCCATCACGATCCTCGAGTCGGATCGGGACCAGTTGCGACACAGCCGCTCACGCCTCCGGATCGATCGCGCGGCTACCCTACCCCGCGGGCAGATGCTCGCTGTGGCACTCATGTCCTCCGATAACCGAGCTGCCTCGGCCCTGGGGCGCACCGCGCTCCCAGGAGGCAAGCCGGCGTTCGTGGAGGCCATGAATCGCAAAGCCCAAGCGCTCGGCATGAACGAATCCTGCTTTGCGGACCCCACGGGACTCGACGGGGGCAACCGCTCCACCGCAGAGGACCTGGTAAGAATGGTGCGGGCAGCAGACCAATACCCACTGATCCGGGCCATAACCAGCCGGTCCGAAATGGTCGTCCACCCCTATGGCGACGAGGCAACCCTAGAGTATCGCAACACCAACCCGCTCGTTAAAGACCCAAACTGGCAGGTCGAGCTCAGTAAGACCGGGTTCGTGAACGAGGCCGGACATTGCTTGGTAATGCGCGCGGTGATCGGCGGGCGGCGACTGGACATCGTGCTTCTGGACTCCGCCGGCAAACGGACGCCCGTGGGGGACTCCATTCGGCTACGCAAATGGCTGGAGTCCGACGCGTTGGAGCCAGGCCGCGTCGCACGCAGTCAATGGGACCTATGGGAATAGCATAGGATACCGCTCCGCGCCTGTGCCGTGCCATCCGGCGTCACCCACACTCGAGTCCATTAGCTCCACGATGTATCGAGGCGAGCGCTTCAACAGCATCACCCATCTGGTCGGCGCCGTGCTGGCCCTGATCGGTGTCACCGTCATGGTGACTCTGGCTGGAGCGCAGGGCGGGACGGTTCGGGTCCTGAGCTTCAGCGTCTACGGGGTCACCCTATTCCTGCTGTACCTTTTCTCAACCCTATACCACAGCCTGCAGGGGCGGGCCAAGCGGGTCTTTCAGGTCCTGGACCACCATGCAATCTATCTGTTGATCGCTGGAACCTACACGCCATTTACCCTGATCGCCCTCAAGGGTCCGACCGGCTGGTGGCTGTTCGGTATCGTCTGGGCGCTGGCCTTGCTGGGTATCGTGCTCGATTCCCTTCCGCGACGGGGCAAACGCTGGTGGTCCATCCCGATCTATCTGGGAATGGGCTGGGCGGTGATCTTCACCCTCGATCCGCTGATCGCGGCCCTATCTCCCCCGGGCTTCTGGTGGTTGGTGGCCGGGGGACTCTTCTACACCGTGGGCGTGATCTTCTATGTACTGGATGACTGGTGGCCCTGGTGCCATGGGATCTGGCACCTATTCGTTTTGGCGGGGAGTGCGAGCCACTACTTCGCCATCGTCCTCTATCTATAAGAGCGCGAGGCAAGGCAACGACATGCGCTCCCGCAGTCATTGGCGGCACACCGCCGCCTCCCGCGAGATAGGCGGCAGCATAGCTCAATAGCCGGGCCGGCTCCCTGGTCTCGGGCTTGCGCCGTCGCGCCGAGATCCGCTATCCCAGTTTCCGGAGGCTGGGGCCGGCCCGCGCCGCCTCGGACTCCATGGCTTCATCCCTGCCAAGGTCAGGAGCGCGGCCCGCTCGCCCTCGTCTAGGGGCCGCCAGTTGCCCGGGAAGAGCCGCCGCCCCAGCTTCACATTGCCGTAGCGGACCCGAATCAACCGGCTGACCTGGCAACCGGCAGCCTCCCACAGGCGCCGAACCTCCCGGTTGCGACCCTCTTTCAGGACCACGTGATACCAGCGGTTGGCTCCGCTCCCGCCGCGACCTTCGATCGCATCCAAGCGGGCCGGGCCGTCCTCGAGCTCGATACCGGAAAGCAGCCTCTCCAAGGTGCCGGGCGGAACCTCCCCCAGGATGCGCACCGCATACTCGCGCTCCAGCCCGCGGGCGGGGTGCATCAGCCGGTTGGCCAGCTCCCCGTCGGTCGTAAACAGGATCAGTCCGGAGGTGTTGATATCGAGCCGCCCCACGGCAATCCAGCGGCCCTGCTTGGGCCGCGGCAGACGCCGAAACACGGTCGGACGCTCCTCCGGGTCCCGGCGGGTCACCAACTCCCCTTCAGGCTTATGGTAGACGATGATCTCCGCTGGCCGGTCAGCCCCGCGCCGGGGCCGGCGCACATCGTGGCCGTCCACCCGCACCCGATCAGTGACCGAGACCCTGTCTCCGAGCTTGGCGACCTGCCCGTTGACCCTCACCCGCCCCTCCGCGATCCAGCCTTCGATTTCCCGCCGGGAGCCGAGACCCTGGTCGGCCAGCACCTTTTGCAGGCGCTCTGCGGGACCGGCAGGCAGCGCGGGCCCCGACTCGCGACCGCGTCGCCCATCCGCGGAGGATCGGCCCTTGGAAACGGCTGGCCCCCCGGAACCGCCCCGCAGAAATACTCGGGGTGGCACTCAGATCTCCGAGACGATCTTGTCGTAGAAGGTCAGGTAATCGTCCTTGTTGGGTCCCTCGCACCACTCGATGGCGGAGCGCGGGTGCTGATTGAGCTGTCCGGTCAGGTTGTAGGGTACCGAAGGGCCCCAGTCGAGCTGGCGATGCAGGGGGAGCAGGTGATTTTGTATCACCTCCACAATGGGACGCAGGTCGAACTTGGGGTTGCGCAGGAAACCGAGCAGGAGCTCGGTGTTGCAGTTCCCGGCCCCGCGTCCAAAACCGAAGATAGTCGAGTCCACCCGATTACAGCCCAGGATAATCGCCTCGATCGTATTGGCAAAGGCGAGCTGAAGGTTATTGTGCGCGTGGATACCGATCTGCTTGCCCGTCCCCTCCATAGCCGAGGAGTACTTCTTGTAGAGACGATCGATCTGCTCCCGATACAGGTGTCCGAAGCTGTCCACAATCACCATGGTGCTGGCCGGCGTCTCGGTGATTGCCTCCAGGACCGTATCGATCTCCTCCTCGCTGATGACCGAGACAGACATCAGATTGGCGGTGGTCTCGTAGCCCAGCTCGGAGGCGTGCCGAATCATATCCACCGCCTCGGAGACCTGGTGGGCGTAAAAGGCGACCCGGATCATATCGAGTACGCTGTCGGCGCAGGGCTGGATCTGGGTCTGCCAATCGCTCTTGCCGGCATCTGCCATGGCGGCGAGCTTGAGCCCGGTTCGCCCTGAGTCATGATCCCCGACCACACGCCGCAGGTCTTCCTCGTCGCAATGGCGCCAGGGTCCGAACTTGTCCGTGGGGAAGACCTTTTTGGAGTTCTTGTAGCCGATCTCCATGTAGTCCAGGCCTGCCTCCACACAGGCGCGATACACGGCACCGACGAGCTCATCGCTAAATTGGTGGGCGTTCACCAGCCCGCCGTCGCGGATGGTGCAATCGAGCACCTTCAGCTCCGGGCGGTAGGTGATCCAGGGGGCCTTCTCGGACATGGGGAATCGTCTCCTCGGGACTTCGTTAAACGCCGCATTGTCCCCGTATCCGATGGGCGCCGCAAACCCCGTCAGCCGCATCGGGGCTGATCGGCAGAACCCCGGTCGCCCGCGCGCCGCCCTTGCGAGCACGGATCGGATCGGGCTCAATAGGTGCGCCTCTGCTTCCGCCTCCAGGCGTGGGGACGGAGGTCCACACCGGCGGCCGCGACCTGCGGGCCGGGACCGCCCACTCACGTCAACCAATGGAGCCGTTCCATGGACCCGAAGAACCCTTACCGTAGCCCCATGAGCGACCTGACCCTTCCAGCCGGGGGCATCGACACCACCAATCCCTTAGACCCCAGCGGACGTTTCGGCCGCCTGAGCTGGATGGCCTGGAACCTGCTGCTTGCGCTCCTCGGCTTCCTGGTGGTCATGGTGCTGATGGCCGCCGGGATGATCGCCATGCCCGATTCCGAGGCCGATCCAACGGCGGGCCTGGGCACGGGATTGCCCGTCGGCATGCTGATCTTACAGCTTGTGCTCGTGGTCTTCGGCGTGCTGCTGACCATCCGCCGGTTTCACGACATGGATGCCTCGGGCTGGTGGTCTGCGCTGCTGATCGTCCCCCTGGCTAATCTGATCGTCTTCCTGGTGCTCGCAATCAAGCGCGGAAACACAGGCGCGAACCGATTCGGTCCCCCTCGGCCAACTGCGGGCTGGGAAAAGGTCCTGGGCATCGTTTACATCGTCTTAATGGTCGTCGGTGTGCTCGGCGGCATCCTCGCGGCCATCGCCATCCCCGCGTACATGGAGTACCAATCGACCGCTGCGGGCATGAACTGAGTCGTCGCGCCGGGCCCAGGCGGGCCACAAGCCTGCCGGTGCCTCACCGAGAAAGGCCACCCTGTCCGCCGAACAACCGAAAATAGTTCGCGCCTGTGATCGAGGCCAGCTCCTCCACCGGCAAGCCGCGCAGCTCCGCCATACAAGCAGCCACATGGACGACATGGCGGGGCTCGTTGGACTTGCCGCGGTAGGGGACGGGGGATAGATAGGGCGAGTCGGTCTCGATCAGGAGCCGATCCAGAGGGACAAGGCGGGCAACCTCACGCAGCTGGGCCGCGTTCTTGAAGGTGAGTATCCCCGAGAACGAGACGTGGAAACCCAAGTCCAGCCCATTTCGGGCCATGTCCCAGTCCTCGGTGAAGCAGTGGAGCACCCCACCAAGGTCCCGGGCGCCCTCCTCCCGGAGAATGCGAATAGTGTCCTCACGGGCGTCTCGCGTATGCACGATCAGAGGCTTTCCGCAGGCATGGGCGGCGGCGATCTGAGTGCGAAAGCGCTCCCGCTGCGGTTCCAAGTCCCCGCGGCCGTGGAAATAATCGAGGCCTGTCTCCCCGATAGCAACCACGCGCGGGTCCGCGGCCAGGGCGACCAACCCCTCTATCGTCGGCTCCGCGATCGCCGGGCCATCCGATTCGGCATTCGGGTGCACACCCACGGATACGGCCACGTTCGCAAAGGGCTCGACCAGCGCACGCATCCCCGGATAGCGCTCCAGGTCAATCCCCACGCAGAGCAGGTGCGAGACCCCGGCCTCGACAGTCGCCTCCATCAGCCGCGCGAAATCGCCGCCGTAGGGACGAAGGTCCACGCGATCCAGGTGGCAGTGGGAGTCGATATACATGGGAAGTAGCGAGTAGCTAGGGCCAAGTGGCGAGGAAAGGACGAGGAGCGAGAGTACAGATTCGCGTAGCGGGACGACGAAGCACCGAGACCCCGAGTGTCCCGGCAACCCCCAAACTCCCGCCTCGCCACTCGCCGCTAGTAACTCGCCACTCCCTTACATCGTATGCGTGGGCCGCTCGGCGCTCAGCGCGCCAGCCAGGTACTCTTCGATTTTGCGCCGGGCCACGCCCTTGTCCTGGTCGCTGAACTGGACGCCGACACCCACTGCGCGGTTTCCCTCGGCCCCTGGCGGGGTCACCCAGACGACGCGTCCAGCCACCGGGATGCGGTCTGGCTCGTCCATCAGCTGCAGTAGCAGAAAGATCTCGTCGCCGAGCTGATAGCGCTTGGTGGTGGGGATGAACAGCCCGCCGTTCTTCACGAACGGCATGAAGGAGGCATAAAGGGCAGTCTTGTCCTTGATCGCGAAGCTCAGGATCCGCTGCTGACCGCCAAAGGCCCCAGCGGGATTCATGGGGGTGCTCATGTAGCCTCGTCTTCCCGGTCTTTGCGCCCCGGGCTGTGCGCACCCGCATTGGATTCGGGTCTTGAAATCAGGACGCCCGGCCGCTCGGCGAGGCTCCCTGGGCTTGGCAGACTAGAGACCATTCGATCAACAACGACTCCAAGATCATAAGCGGGTTCAGGGTGCTGTCCGCAAGCCCCCTGGCCTCGAGGACGCGGCGCAACAAACGATGCGTCTGGGCACCATCGATCCGCGCTGCGAGCTCTGCCAGGGCTCCACGTGCGTCCAGGTCGCCGAGCCGCGGCGGCTCGGCGACAACCCTGAGACGCAGCAAGTCGCAAAGCCAGCCCGACAGACAGTCCAATGATAGCCGCGCCCCAACCCCGTTCCAAGCGCCCGCCTCCCCCACTGGGTCACGTTCCCCACCAGCAATGCCGAGAAGGCCATCGAACAGCGTGCGGCGCTGGTCAAGAAAGGCCCCATCCACCTCCGACAAAACCCTAAAAGGGGCGCCGTATGCGAGTCGCAGGCGCGCCGCGACCTCCTCAGGCTCCAGGCCCATGCGGGGAGCAAGCCATGCCGCGGCCTCGGACTGTGACGGGATTGCGACCCTGAGCCACTGGCAACGGCTGCGGATGGTCGCGGGGAGCCGGCCCGGCTGCTCCGCGATTAGACATAGCAGAGCCTCCCCCGCTGGCTCCTCCAGGGTCTTAAGGAGCGCGTTGGCGGCGGCGATATTCATGCGGTCGGCCGGATCGATCAGGATCAGCTTACGGGGCGCGCGCGATGGGGTCAGCGAGGTTCGATCCGCCAGGTCGCGTATCGGCTCGATTCCAATCTCGCCGGACTTGGAGTCCGGATCGGGGGAGACCTGCTGCAGATCCGGGTGGCTTCCGGCGACGGCCAGCCGACAGTCCGCACAGAGCCCGCAGGCATGGCCTTGGGTATCCGGATTGGTGCACAGGAGCGCCCGGGCCAGCTGCCACACGAGATGCCGCTTACCCACACCGCGCGGCCCCGCGATCAGTAGGGCATGGGGCAGCCGCCCGGCCGTGCGGACCGCGCAAAGGCGCCCCCACAGGGCCTCATGCCAAGGCAGGCGCTCGTCCTCCGGGACCGCAACCGGCACCGACACGGGCTCAGCGCCCCGCCGACGCAGTCGAGACGGCGTCTGCGTAGTCATCGACGAGGTGCATGACCTCCGCCCCAACCTCGTCCAGGGTTCGCGTGGCGTCAAGCACCCGATACCGCCCAGGAGAGACCCTGGATCGCTCCAGATACACGGCTCGGGCGGCATCGAAAAAGGCGAGGCGCTCTAACTCGAAACGGTCCGGTGCGCCCTGCCTGCGCGCGCTGGCACGGGCGAGCCCCAGCTCTGGCGGCAGGTCGAACACGAGGGTGAGATCGGGCCTCAAGCCCCCTTGCACCAGGTCCTCCAGGACGGCGATACGGCCCCAGTCCAGCCCGCGCCCGCCGCCCTGGTAGGCATAGGTGGCGTCGGTAAAGCGGTCGCACAGGACCCAGGTGCCGGCCTGAAGGGCCGGCAGGATGACCTTGTGCAGGTGCTCGGCCCGTGCGGCGAAGACCAGGAGCAGCTCCGCATCGGCGCATAGCCCCCGATTCTCCGGGTCCAAAAGGACGCTGCGTATGCGCTCGGCAACCGGGGAGCCGCCCGGCTCCCGGGTGGCGATCACGGAGATCCCGCGCTCGCGCAGCCTGAGTGCCAAGGGCTCGATCTGGCAGGACTTGCCAGCGCCCTCGATCCCCTCGAAGACGATGAAGTGACCGCGTATGCTCATGGCGTGGCCGATCGCCCGTTGGGGGGCCGGCGGAGCTGGAATTCACGCACGGCCCGGTTGTGCTGGTCCAGGGTGGCGGAGAAGGCATGGGTGCCATCCCCCCGGGCAACGAAATAGAGGCTATCTCCGTCTGCCGGGTGCAGGGCCGCATGAATCGCTTCCCGCCCTGGGAGTGCGATCGGCGTAGGCGGCAACCCCTGAATCACATAGGTGTTATAGGGAGTTGCCTCCAAGAGGTCGGCACGGCGGATGTTGCCGTCGTAGCGCGCCCCCAACCCATAGATCACGGTGGGATCCGTCTGGAGCCGCATCCCCTGTTTGAGCCGGCGCACGAACACGCCGGCGATGGCCGGTCGCTCGACCGAAGCCGCGGTCTCTTTTTCCACGATGGAGGCGAGGATAAGTGCTTCATAGGCGGTCTTCAGGGGCAGCCCTTCGGCACGAAGCTCCCACTCCTCCTTCAGGACCCGGTCCATCCGCTCGGCGGCCCGACGCAGGACACTCAGCCCGGTGGTATGGCGGGGAAACCGATAGGTATCGGGAAAAAAGCGCCCTTCGGGGTGCTCCCCGGGGCGTCCGAGCGCTGCCATCAAAGACTCCTCCGAGAGGCCCTGGAGGTCGGAGCCGAATCGACCGTCCGCCAAGATGGCAGCCACTGCCTGGCGGAACGTACGCCCCTCCACCAGCGTAATCGGGTATTCGATCACTAGCCCCGAGGTCAGGCGCTCGAGCAAGTCCGCCGGCAACATGAATCGGGTCAGCTCGAGCTCGCCGGCCTTGAGGCGCCCCTGGTCCCCTCGTTGCCGAGCCAAAGCGAGCAAGTAGTAAGGATTAGCGACGATTCCCCGTTGGTTAAGATCCTCGGCCACCTGCTGAAAGCTGGCGCCCCGGGGAACTTCGAAAATCAGGCTGGGCGCGCCCAGGCGGATTGGGGTGCCGAGAAAGCGCAGGTAATCGAGACCTACCCCAATAGAGACGAACACGACAACCAAGAACAGCACCAACAGGGTGCGCTGAATCATGCGGCCGGGCCCCCGGGGCTCTGTGCCTCCCTGGTCACGGCGGCAAGCAGCTCCAGCGGCAGGCGTTCCGGCTCCAGGTCGCGCTCGCCCAATCGCCGCACCGGCCAGACGCCGACCAGGGAGTTGGTGAGAAACACACCCTCCGCCTGCGCCAGAACTGCCGGCTTGACATCCGCCAATACGCTGGGAATCCCCCGCGCACGCGCCAGCTCGAGGGTCAGCGCCCGCACCGTCCCAGCAATGCCGCAGCGATCCACTGTCGGAGTCAGAAGGGTGCGGCCATCCCACAGAAACAGGTTCGTCATGGTCCCACCCACCACCTCCCCGTCCATCCCGGACATGAGTCCGTCGGCAATCTCCGGGTCGTCCCACTCGGCCCGGGCCAGCACACTGTCCAATCGATTCAGATGCTTCAGGCCCGCGAGTGCCGGGTTGTAGCTTGCTGGGGTCTGGCAATAGCGCACAACCACCCCCTGCTCGCGCCAGGCAGACGGATACGCGGGTGCCGGATAGACGTGGAGAATGCGGCGCGGCTGCGGAGCGGGCAAGGACCGGTAGCCGCGCCCGCCGATCCCACGAGTCACCAGGACCTTGAGGACGGCATCCTCAAGCCCGGCTGTCAGTAGGCGGATTTCCGACTCCAGGGTGTCGGACGTCGGCACGGGTATCCCCAAGCGCCGACACCCCAGTATCAGACGAGTGCAGTGGCGCGGCCATTGGCAGGGTCGGCCTTCGCGAACCAGGAGGGTTTCGAACAGCCCGTCCCCATAGCTTAAGCCCCGATCCCACGCCGGTATGGTCTCGCAGGGGACCCCATCGATCAGGGATGCCAGCGGAGCGGACCCAGCCGGGCCCGCGGTTGCACCAATTCGGTCGAGCCGCGGCACCTGGTCCTTAACCCGGGTGCGTTCAGGCGCGGCGGAAAATCAGGGTGCCATTGGTTCCGCCGAACCCAAACGAGTTGGTCAGGGCAACGTCGATCCGCAGCTCCCGAGCGGTGTTCGGCACATAGTCCAGATCGCAATCTGGGTCCGGCGTCTCGTAGTTGATGGTGGGTGGAGCGATCTGATCGCGCAGGGCAAGTATCGTGAAGATCGCCTCGGCACCCCCTGCCGCACCCAGCATGTGCCCAGTCATGGACTTCGTGGAGCTCACCGGTATCCGGTAGGCACGCTCCCCGAAGGTACGCTTGATCGCCAGGGTCTCGGCCAAGTCGCCCGCGGGGGTCGATGTCCCGTGGGCATTGATGTAGCCGATCTCGTCTGGGCTGACTTCGGCATCGTTCATGGCAAGGAGCATGCAGTCGGAGGCGCCCTCCCCGTTTTCGGAGGGTGCGGTCATGTGATAGGCATCCGAGTTCATGCCGACTCCGATCAGCTCTGCGTAAATGGGCGCACCCCGCGCCATTGCCCGCTCGTATTCCTCGAGCACCACCACACCGGCCCCGTCGCTCAAAACGAATCCGTCCCGATCCTTGTCGAATGGTCGGCTGGCGCGCGCCGGATCGTCGTTACGGGTGGAAAGCGCCCGCGCAGCGGCAAAACCGCCGAGGCCAACAGGAGATGTCGCCATCTCCGCCCCGCCAGCGATCATCACGTCTACGTAGCCATGACGGATCATCAGGGCCGCCTCGCCGATATTGTGAGTGGCGGTGCTGCAGGCGGACACGATGGAATAGTTTGGACCCTTGAGCCCGAACTTGATCGAAAGGTTGCCCGCGACCATATTAATAATGTTGGCAGGCACGAAAAATGGCGAGATTCGCCGGGGTCCCTTAGACCGGTAAGCCTCGTAATTGTTCTCGATGCCGGTGATGCCGCCGATGCCCGAGCCGATCGCCACACCGATGCGGCGACGGTTGGAGTCGTCGATGGGTAGTCCGGAATCCGCGATGGCCTGGCACCCCGCGGCGACGCCGTAATGGATAAATTTATCCATTTTCTTGGCATCTTTCTCGGAAATATAGAGGGTCGGATCGAACCCGTAGATCGGACCGCCGAAGCGCGTGCTGAAATTCTCCATATCGAAGTGGGTGATCGGCTGAATCCCACTCCTCCCGGCCAGGATGCTCTCCCAGGACGACTTGACGTCCAGCCCGACCGGAGCCACGAGCCCCAGACCTGTAACCACGACCCTTCTGCCTGCCATTGCCTACCCCTCTCGCTCAGATTGCCTCGACCGGCAGAGCGCCGCACGCGAGCTCCGTCCTGCGGGCGGCGGCCGTTCCGTCCTCGAAGCAGCGCGCCTCAGCCAAGGTGCCCGTTGATGTAGTCGATGGCCTGCTGGACAGTGGTGATCTTCTCCGCGTCCTCGTCAGGGATCTCGGTCTCGAACTCCTCTTCGAGCGCCATCACCAGCTCCACGGTATCGAGGGAATCCGCACCCAGATCGTCGACGAACGATGCCTCCGCGGTCACCTCCTCTTCTTTCACGCCCAATTGCTCGACGACGATCTTCCGAACTCGCTCTTCAACGCTGCTCATGTGTCTGAATCCTCCGGATCAAAAAGACGGCCCGGTACGGGCCACGCGGTATTCTAGTGACAAACGGTGGGGGATGAAAGCGGCTCAAGCTCCCTCCATCTATCAATTAACTATATGATCTTACTCGGATTTAGCCGCTGCCTCGGAGAGGCGCACGCGGCGTGCTTCTCCGGCTAGGTCATGTGCATGCCCCCATTGACATGCAGGGTTTCGCCGGTGATGTAAGCGCCGCCAGGCGAGACCAGGAAGACGACAGCGGCTGCGACCTCTTCCGGGCGGCCCTCGCGCGCTAGCGGGATAGTCGCGAGCATGGCCTCACGCTGGGCGTCGGTAAAGCTGCGGGTCATATCCGTCGCAATGTACCCGGGGGCCACACAGTTCACAGTGATCCCGCGGGAGCCCACTTCACGGGCGAGCGACTTGGTGAAACCCACCATTCCGGCCTTGGCTGCCACGTAGTTGGTCTGGCCGCCGTTACCCGTAGCGGCGACCACGGAGGCGATGCTGACGATGCGACCCTTGCGCGCCTTAGTCATGGGGCGCAGGCACGCCTTGGTCATCCGAAAGACCGACCCCAAATTGGTGTCGATGACCGACTGCCACTCCTCATCCTTCATTCGTATCAGCAGGTTGTCTCGCGTAATGCCAGCGTTGTTGACAAGGATCGTCGGTGACCCCAGGCGCTCGGTCACCTCCGCGACCGCCGACTCCACGGATTGCGGGTCAGCCACGTTCAAGACGATGCCGATTCCCGAAAAGCCGCCTTGCGCCAGGTCGCGCTCGATCCCCTCGGCACCGGCTTGGGTAGTCGCCGTCCCCGCGACGACCGCGCCCTGCTCCGCCAGGGCCTTGAGGATGGCCTTCCCGATACCCCGGGAGGCGCCGGTAACCAGTGCGATTTCACCCTGGAGCATGTGCGCTCGCCTCCAGTGCCGCTGCCAGACTTGTGGGATCGAAGACCGGCAGCGTGTTCAGATTTTTGTGGATGCGCTTGTTGAGCCCCGCCAGCACCTTGCCCGGACCGCATTCGATGGCCAGTGTCGTGCCGCCCTCGGCGATTGCGGTCACGGTCTCCACCCAACGGACCGGACGATAGAGCTGCGAGACCAGACGCTCGCGCAGCCCCCCGAGGTCCGCTGCCGCCTTCGCATCCACGTTGTGGAAAACGGGAACCCGCGGCAGTGCCAGATCCAGGGCCTGGAGCCGCTCCGCCAGCCGCTCGGCCGCCGGACGCATCAGGGCGCAGTGGGAGGGCACGCTCACCGGCAGAACCAGGGCACGCTTGGCACCCGCGGCCTTGGACGCGGCCACCGCCCGCTCTACTGCAGCGGTCGCCCCTGCAATAACCACCTGGCCAGGAGAGTTGAAATTCACCGCCTCGAGCACTTGGCCCTGGGCTTGGGCCTCGCACAGGGCGACGACCCGGTCGTCTTCGAGGCCCAGGACAGCAGCCATAGCCCCCTCACCCAGGGGCACCGCCTCCTGCATGAAACGGGCGCGATCCGCAGCGATTCGGATGGCGTCTGCGAGGCTCAGTGAGTCCGCCGCCACCAGGGCCGCGTACTCTCCGAGGCTGTGGCCAGCCATAACCCGAGCCCCGGACCCGCCCGCGGCACACCACACCCGCCACACGGCGACACCGGCCGCAAGCATGGCTGGCTGGGTGTTTTCGGTCCGGTCCAGATTCTCCCTGGGACCTTCGGCAACCAGGGCCCACAGGTCCCGCCCCAAGGCCTCGGAGGCCTCGGCGAAGGTCTCGCGCACCTGGGGCCAGGCAGCGTCGAGGGCGTCGAGCATACCCACGGACTGGGAGCCCTGTCCGGGGAAGAAACACGCGATTGCGATTGTCATCGTCGAGTCGATGGGAAGGATCGATTAGGTCGTACGGGACGATCGGCCGCCAGGGTCTAGTAACGCACCAGGGCCGAGCCCCAAGTCAGTCCGCCGCCGAATGCCTCCATCAGCAGTAGCTCCCCACGGCGGATGCGTCCGTCGCGCACCGCTTGGTCGAGGGCCAGGGGAATCGACGCGGCGGAGGTATTGGCGTGATCGGCCACCGTGACCACCACCCGCTCCATGGGGAGGTCCAGCTTGCGCGCAGTGGCCTGAATGATGCGCAGGTTGGCCTGGTGCGGGATCAGCCAGTCGAGATCCGATCGGGTCAGTCCGTTGGCCTCCAGGGTCTCGTCGACGATACGCCCCAGGGTGGTGACCGCTAGACGGAAGATCTCGTTCCCCTTCATCTCGACGCGGTTGTTGGCGGGCTCGCCGTTGCCGATCCCCCCGGGGACTTGCAGCAGCTCTTTGAAAGCGCCGTCCGCGTGCAGATGGGTGGAAACGATCCCGGGCTCGTCGTTCGCCTCCAGGACCACGGCCCCCGCCCCGTCGCCGAACAGGACGCACGTGCCCCGGTCGGTCCAGTCCAGGATCCGCGAGAAAGTCTCGGACCCGACGACGAGCGCCCGGCGCGCGGAACCGGTGCGGATAAACTTTTCGGCAATGCTCAACGCGTAGACGAATCCCGTACATACCGCCTGGACGTCGAAGGCCGGGCAGCCGTGTACATCCAGACGCGCCTGCAGCAGGCAGGCCGTGCTTGGGAAGAACTGGTCTGGAGTCGTCGTGGCCACCACGATCAGGTCCAGGTCCTGCGCCGAGATCCCGGCGGCATCCAACGCGAGCCGCGAGGCACGCTCGGCGAGGTCGCAGCAGGATTCGCCTTCCACAACCAAATGTCTCTTCTCGATCCCGGTCCGCTCGCGAATCCAGGCGTCGGTCGTGTCGACCATGACTTCGAGCTCGGCGTTGGTCATCACCCGCTCCGGGAGATAACCGCCGGTGCCAAGAATGCGGGAGTACAACATCAGGCAGTGGCCCTGTACTGATCGTCGCCCAGGTGCCGTCCCACCTGCTCGGCAATGCGCCGGGGGACATCGCTGTGAATCTCCTTCACGGCGATACGGATGGCGTTCTCGAATGCGAAGGCATCGGCGCCGCCATGGCTCTTAATGACGATGCCGCGCAACCCAAGCAGGCTCGCACCGTTGTAGCGGCGCGGGTCCATGGTGCGGCGGAATGCCCTGAGGATAGGCAGCGCCGCAAGCCCCGCGAGCCGCGTGAATAGGTTGCGTTTGAACTGGGCGCTCAGGGTGTGCCGCACGAACTTGGCCACGCCCTCGCTCGACTTGAGCGCCACGTTTCCAACGAATCCGTCCGACACCACCAAGTCGACGTCGCCGAGGTAGATGTCGTCCCCTTCCACATAACCCACAAAGTTGAGCCCACTGCGGGAGAGAAGGTCGTGGGCCTTCTTAACCTGCTCGTTGCCTTTGATCTCTTCCTGACCGATGTTGAGCAATGCAACCCGCGGCTCGGCCACTCCGTCCACCGCCTTGACCAGCTCGCTGCCCATGACCGCAAACTGGAAGAGGTGCTCGGCCGTGCAGTCCACGTTGGCACCCAGATCAAGGACGTGCGTGTCTCCATGCACCGATGGGACCGCGGTGATGATTGCCGGGCGGTCCACGTTGGGTAGCATCTTCAGCACAAAACGGGCGGTAGCCATAAGGGCGCCGGTGTTGCCTGCGCTCACGCAGGCATGGGCCTCACCGCTCTTGACCAGATCGATGGCCACCCGCATCGATGAGTCTTTCTTGTTGCGAAGCGCTTTGGAGGGTAGCTCGTCCATGGCAACCGTCTCGCTCGCATGGACAATGCGAATACCCTTGGGCACGTTCTTACCCAGGCGGGACTCGATCTCGTCCTGCCGACCGACCAGGATTAAATCTACATCTGAATTATTGGCTGCAAAGAGTTTGGCGGCCGCAACCACCACGTCCGGACCGAAGTCGCCGCCCATGGCGTCCAGGGCAATGGTATGTCGACGGCTCACCGATTGCCCCGGGGGACGCTGGCGAAAATCCGAAACCGGGACAGCCGATGGGGCCGAGCTGTCGGTCACTCCGACTTATCCAGGATCTTCCGGCCGCGGTAGTAGCCGTCGGCAGAGACGTGATGGCGCCGATGCGTCTCGCCCGAGGTGGGATCGACCGAAAGCGTCGGCTTAGTCAGTGCGTCATGGGAACGGCGCATATCGCGCCGCGACGAGGTCTTTCGGTTCTGGGGGACAGCCATGGTTCTCTCCGCTTTGCGCCCGAAGGGTCAAGGCCCTTAGGCTCGCCTGCCTAATACCATTGGGCCGGTTTTGAAACCGGCCCGTTCTTCGATGGTCACGACGCCTGATCGCTAGATCCGCGTCGCGGTCAAGTTTTGTCGGACCCGGGATCCCGATCCCCACGCATTGCAGCAAGCACCGCGAAGGGATTGTCGCGCCGCGCGGGCTCGCGAACGAGCGGTGCCGGGGCTCCCAGCGACCCGCAGTCCCGTGACGGATGCAAGGGGATTAGGGGGATCGCAAGCAATAGCTCGTCCTCCACCAGATCCAAGGGCCGTATTGGCCCCTGCCCCAAAGACAAGGGCTCGAGATCTTCCGGCACGCCCCCGATGGGCGCGAGGCTCAGATCGTCCGCCCCGGCGACACGCTGGACCAAGGCCAAGGCGAGACACGCGTCCACAGGAACCGACACCACCTCCAGGCATCGCTGGCAGGCGAGTTTCAAGGTCATGGAGACGCGTCCGCGGGCGACCGGTCGGCCATCGCCGTCGCGCCCGAATGCGATCTCGTATCGGGCTGGCCCGTCGGCCCCCAGCACTGCCGCGGCGAGCCTCGGCAGGGACTGGAGGGGCACGAGCCCGGCGAACGACCACCCATGATGCACGGCACGCCAAGGATCGAGCTGGTCAGGCAGAGGTGCCGACATAAGCCGCTAAAAATAATCCATCTCGACCGGCTAAGTCAATTCTTGGAGGTCCCAGCCCAGATCCGTGCGGGCCAGTCGCTGGCCGCATCCGAGCTGACGGGGATCCTGGTCCGAATTCGGGTCGGAGTGCGGCAACGCGGTGATCACCCGGCGCCCGGCCCGACGCAGCCGCTCCACCGCCGCGAGCAGCTCCGGGTCCGGGGACCAGGGGGCATAGACCGCGGTCTCGCCTTCCCCGTCTGCTAAGACCCGGCCCAGGCGCAGTAAGCCTTTGAGGTCCGTACTGAAGCCCACCGCAGGGCGGGCACGACCGAAGACCCGACCGATGTCGTCGTAACGCCCGCCGCGGGCGATCTCGAGGCCCCAGCCAGGCGCAAAAGCAGCGAATACCGCCCCGGTCTTATAACGGTACCCGCGGAGCTCCGCCAAGTCGTAATGGACCGACAATTCGGGAAGCCAGCGGTCCAGGGCCTCCGCCAGGCGACGCAGATACGCAACCGCTTCCCGCACCGGGAGATCCGCGTGACCCAGGACCCGCTCCGCCCGCTCCAGGGCGTCATCCCCGTTAAGGTCCGCCAGATCCACCAGCATGCGGGCCGGAGCGGCCGGGAGACCGAGACCCGTTACCAAAGACTCGATCTCCGGGATGGCCTTGCGCTGGAGCGCATCGAACAGGGCGTGCTCCCCCGACTCGTTTAGACCCGCCTGACGGGCCAGACCCCGGAAGATCCCCACGTGACCCAGATCGAGATAGCAATCCTGGACTCCAGCGGTGCCCAGGGTCTTCAAGATCAACCGAACGATCTCGACATCGCTCTCGATGCCGGCGTGGCCGTAGATCTCCGCGCCGATCTGATACGGACTGCGGGTGCCCGCGAAACCGTCTGCGCGGGTGTGCAGCACAGTGCCCAGGTAGCAAAGGCGGGTGGGCGTGTCCCGACGCAGGTGATGTGCGTCGATCCGCGCCACCTGGGGGGTCATATCGGCACGCACCCCGAGCAGCCGGCCGCTCAGTTGATCCGTGAGCTTGAAGGTCTGGAGATCCAGGTCCTGCCCGGTGCCGGTGAGCAAGGATTCCAGGTAGTCGATAAAGGGAGGGACGACCAGCTCGTAGCCCCAGGAGCGGTAAAGATCGAGCAGTTCTCGACGCAGAGACTCCATGACTTGGGCCTGAGGAGGGAGAATCTCCTCGATGCCGGCGGGCAGAAGCCAGCGTTCGTCGTTCATCGCTAGGGCTCGACCGTCAGGGCCCGGCTCAGTTGACCAGGTAAAGCAGACCGACCCCGGCCAGCATGCTCGCGAGCCCCGCCCAGCGCAGACGGCCATCGCCCTCGGAAACAGCCGCTATCAGGGCGCGCCGAAAGCTGCTGGGACTCAGAAAGGGCCAGACGCCTTCGATCACCATCATCAACGCAAGGGCTACCAGGATATCGTGCACGGAGACTCGGGCAGGAGGCCGGCTGGGAGTGTATCGGGACCGGCGGGCGGTCAAAGGCGCGCAGTGTTCCAGACCCGCCGGCCTTTGTCCAACGGCAGCCAGGCCGGCAAGTCGCAGATCGGAGTAGTCGGTTGAATAAAAGACAAGATTAAAAACAAGGTAAACCCAAGTTCACCTTCGTAGGGAGACCGAAAGAAGGCCTCCGACCTCTGTCAATCCTGCCCCATTTTCTTGGGCTGCGAGCTCGCTGCCGGGGCGGCCGTTAGTCGCCTAACTGGTTGCGGAAGTAGCGGAAGAACTCCGATTCCGGCTGAAGCACCATGATATCTCCGGATTTGCCGAACGCACCGCGATAGGCGTTCAAGCTCCTGTAGAAGGCGTAGAAGTCCGCATCGGCACTGTAGGCACTCGCGTAGACCTCGGACGCCTTGGCATCGCCCTCGCCGCGTAGCTCCTCGGACTCCTTATAGGCGTCCGCGAGGGTAACGGTACGCTGGCGATCGGCGTCGGCGCGGATACGCTCAGCCGCCTCCTGGCCTTTGGCGCGCAGGTCGCTCGCCACCCGCTCGCGCTCCGCGCGCATGCGCATGTACACCGACTCGCTGACCTCCGGGGGCAGCTCGATCTTCTTGACCCGAACGTCGAGGACCTCGACGCCCAGCTCGTTGCCCTTAAGGTCCATGTCTTTAGTGAGCTTTTCCATGACCGCCTGACGGTCCTCGGAAACCACCTCCTGGATGGTGCGCTTGCCGAACTCGTCGCGCAGACTGGTGTTGATGCGCTCGGAGAGAAGCCGGGAGGTCCGGGTGGCATTACCGCCCGTGGAGCGGAAATACTGGGCCGCATCCGCGATCCTCCACTTGGCGTAGGAGTCGACGATGACGTCCTTCTTCTCGATCGTCAGGAAGCGCTGCGGCTCCGAGTCCAGGGTCTGGATACGCCGGTCGAACAGCATGACCTGGTTCAGGATCGGGACCTTGAAATTAAGACCGGGGGAATAGTCGCTTCCGACGATCTCGCCGAGCCGCAGCTTGATGGCCGACTCCCATTCGTTGACCACGAAGGTGGAGGCATAGACCAACAGCAACGCGGCCACGATCCCTACCGGCATGAAGACCTTTAAACGTCCCATCAGCGGGCCCTCCGGTCGCGGTCAACGGGCCGAGCGACGGTCGGCCGCGGCTCGGACTCCACCGGAGCCACCGCGGCGGAGGGCCCCGGCATGGCGGCGGCCCCAGGGCGCTTTTGCATCAATTGATCGAGCGGCAGATAGATCAGGCTGTTACCCCCCTCCTGGACATCCAGGACGACCTTGTTAGTGCCGCCTAGCACCTGCTCCATGGTGTCCAGGTACAGACGCTCCCGTGTCACGTCCGGGGCCTTCTTGTACTCAGTCAGCACGGCCGTAAAGCGCGCCGCTTCGCCCTCGGACTCCGCGACGACCTTATCCCGGTAGGCCTTGGCGTCGGCGACGATGCGCGCAGCCTCGCCCCGTGCCTGGGGCAGGACTTGGTTGGAGTAAGCCTCCGCCTGGTTCTCCGAGCGCTCTTTATCCTCGCGCGCCTTGATGGCGTCGTCGAAGGCCTCCTTGACCGGCTCGGGGGCCTTGGCGGAGCGCAGGTTGACCGATGTCACGAGGAGCCCCGTCTGATAGTTGTTCATGAGCTCCTGGACCCGCTGTTGGATGGTCGCGGCGATCTGTCCGCGACCTTCGGTCAGAATGTAATCGAGCTTGCTCCCGCCGATGGTCTCGCGCATGACGGTCTCGGTAGCGTCCTTGAGGGTGCGCTTAGGGTCCTGGTCCTGGAACTGGTAGTCCGCCGCATCCTGAATTCGCGACTGCACCGTCAGCTCCACATCGACGATGTTCTCCTCCTGGGTCAGCATGTCCGCCTGATGGCTAAAGGTCGCGACCTCGTCCACGTTGACTTTGATGACACTCTCGATAGGGAAGGGGATGTGCCAGTGGGGTCCGGGGTCCGTGGTGTCCACGTACTTCCCGAAGCGCAGGACCAGGCCCCGGTAAGCCGGGTCGACGATATAGATTCCGGAGGCGAGCCACACCAGGAACAGGACGCCGACAATGATGCCCAGGGCGCCCACACCCAGGCTCCCGCCGGGGAGGCCGAAACCGCCACCGCCGGATGGACCGCCGGACTTGCCGCCGCCGAACAGCCCCCCCAATCGCTCTTGGAGCTTGCGCACCACCTCATCGAGGTCTGGCGGTCCCTGATCGCTGCCGCCCTTGCCGCTCCACGGGTCTTTGTTACCGCCACCTGGCTCGTTCCAGGCCATAGCTGCTCCGTCTTTCGTACTCGTTCGTTTAGGGGACAGGCCGACCGCATCGGCCTGTCCCACGGGGCGGGATGCCCCGCCATCTCGCGCGACGCCGAGTCGCCCGAGATGGGTGCGTCCGAGAGAGCTAGCTCCCGGACGCTACGCTGGCCCGATCCAGGGGACCGAGCAAGCAATCGATTCGGTCGTACACCGGTCCCGTCAAGATGCACCGAGCCTTCGTCCAGTCGACAATCTGCCGGGCATCTCGATTCAATCTGCGCCTAAGTGCCAGCGGAAGCCGCCGGATTCAAGCCACGCCGTCCAACGCTCGCGCGCCCTGTGTGGGCGCAAAGGGATTGGAGGCATCCGGGCATGAGCAATCGGGATTGTAGGCACGCCGAGCCTCGGGGCGCAAACCGCCCGAACGCCCGCGAATCGCTTTCAATGGGTCAATCGCCCCGCGAGGCCTGGCTCCTGTGCTAGCAGCCGATCAAGGTCTCCCTGGCCGATCTGGACCTCCAGACGCCAGCCGCCCGTCTCCTCCGGCCGCTCGGTGAGTATGGTCGCCCGCTCGTAGAGCCAGGCACGTACCCGCCCCTCCCCCGGGCCGAGGACCAAGCATCGGTGCAACCGTCCGCCGCCCGTCAACTCCGCCACCGCCAACCGCAGCAGGTCCAGCCCTGCCCCATTGGCAGCTGACAGCCAGACCCGCGCCGGGGTTCCGCGATCGTCGCGCTCCAGGCGCGGGGACTCCCCTGGGAGCAGGTCGATCTTGTTCCAGACCTCGATGCGCGGGATCTCGCTGCTACCGATCTCGGCGAGCACCGCCTCCACGTCGGCAATCAGGCGAGCCCGGTGGGGCGCCGAGGCATCGACCACATGCAGGAGCAGGGCAGCGCTGCGGGTCTCCTCCAGGGTGGAGCGAAAGGCAGCGACCAGCTCGTGCGGGAGCCGGCTCACAAAGCCCACCGTATCGGCCAAGAGGGCCCGTCCACCGTCGGGCAGCGGGAGCCGCCGCAGGGTGGGGTCCAGGGTTGCGAAGAGTTGATCCGCCTCCAGAACACCGGCCTCGGTCAGCCGATTGAACAGGGTGGACTTACCTGCATTCGTGTAGCCCACGAGAGAGACCACCGGGAGCTCGGCCTTGGCGCGCGCTCGCCGACCCTGGGCCCGCTGGGACTCGATGCGATCCAGCCGGCGGTCGATCACGGCGATCCGCTTAGCGAGCAGGCGTCGGTCGGTCTCGAGCTGGGTTTCGCCCGGTCCGCGGAGCCCGATGCCCCCCTTCTGGCGCTCCAGATGGGTCCACCCGCGCACCAGTCGGGTAGAGAGGTGACGCAGTTGGGCCAGCTCGACTTGGAGCTTACCCTCGAACGAGCGCGCCCGCTGGGCGAAGATGTCCAGGATCAGCCCAGTGCGATCGACGACCCGGCATTGAAGAATCCGCTCCAGGTTACGCTCCTGGGCGGGACTGAGTGGATGGTTAAAGACCGCGAGCTCGGCCTGGGTGGCCGACACCAGGTCTTTCAGCTCCTCGGCCTTGCCGCTGCCGACGAAGAGCCGCGCGTCGGGCACCGAGCGCGCGCCGCCCAGGGTCCCGACGACCTGGGCACCGGCGGCCTGCGCGAGGAGCACAAACTCCTCCCGCTCGTCGGGCTCGGCTGTTCCACCCAGATCCAGGTGCACCAAGACAGCCCGCTCGCCCGAGCCCGGACGCTCAAACACGGCCGAACCCCGCGCGGGGGCAGGGATGACGGGGCTTGCCGGAGCTACCAGCCAAGACGCCGCGGCTGGCCACGGCCAGGACCAGCGCGCGGTCAGCTATTGCCGGGCTCCGACTGCTCGTCCCCCGATGCCGGAAGCTTGACGTTACGAGCGGGTACAACGGTCGAGATCGCGTGCTTATAAATCATCTGGCTGACGTTGTTCTTAAGCAGCACGACGAACTGGTCGAAAGACTCGATCTGGCCCTGCAGCTTGATGCCGTTAACCAGAAAAATGGAGACTGGGATACGTTCCTTCCGCAGGGCGTTGAGAAAGGGGTCTTGGAGGCTTTGGCCCTTGGACATGGTTGTGACTCCTTGTTGTAGTCGTTACGCGCGAATTGCCCGGCTCGAATCGCTCGACCGGCCACCCAGAGGATGGCTACAGACACGGGAGCGCTCGCCCCCAGGGACTCCGATCGGCAGTGCTGCGCGTGGACTGCAGCCGGGACATGCATCTCCACGCAATAAGACGAGGGTAGTGTACCCAAGCCACCGACAAAAACCACCGCGACGATGCCCCTCTCGCGCCGTCGGGAAAATCGCTCGGTTCGGCGTGCCCAGGGGCCGACTTAGGCTTCGCGCGCGGCGGCCTCTGCGAGACTTAGGGCCTCGCCCAGGACTGACGGGTCATCCCGAAGCCAGAGACAGCCGGCTTCCGCCCGCAACCAAGTCGTTTGGCGTTTGGCCAGTTGCCGGGTGGCGACAATGCCGCGGTGCAACATTTCGTCGAAACTGTACTCGCCCAAGAGGTATTTCAAGACCTGCCGATACCCCACGCAACGCATGGAGGGGAGATCCGGGCTCAGATCCCCGCGCGCCCACAGGGACTCCACCTCGCCGACAAGGCCCAGATCCAGCATCGCGCGAAAGCGCCGCTCGATCCGTTCGTGCAGTGTCCGGCGGTCCGCCGGTGCGCGCACCAGCTTGAGCAGACGAAAGGGTAGATCGGGGTCCGTATTCCGATCCGATCGCAACAAGTCGCTCATGGCCTCCCCGGAGATCTCGTGGATCTCCAGGGCGCGCTGGATACGCTGGGGGTCGTTCGGGTGGATGCGGGCGGCCGCCACGGGGTCCACCTCAGCCAGCCGGTTGTGCATGGCGGCCCAGCCCAACCGACGCGCATCCTGGAGCAGGGCCTCTCGGACCTTCGGATCCGCATCCGGGAGCCGGGCTAGCCCCTGCTGAAGGCCGCGAAAGTAGAGCATGGTCCCACCCACAAGGAGCGGGATACGGCCCCGGGCGACGATCTCCGCCATCGCGGTCAGGGCATCGGCGCGGAAGCGGGCCGTGGAGTAGGACTCAACGGGGTCCAGGATATCGATCAGCCGGTGAGGGGCCCGGGCGAGTATTTCGGGGCCCGGCTTCGCGGTTCCGATATTCATCCCCCGGTAGACCATGGCGGAGTCTACGCTCAGGATCTCGCAGGGTAGCTGCCGCACCAGCTCGACCGCCAGCTCGGTCTTGCCGGAGGCCGTCGGCCCCATGAGCAAGATCGCCAGGGGACGAGGATTGGCGACGGAGTCGTCTGCCATCGAGCGATCGATACTTAGCGCCCGCGGGCAAACAGGCGATCCAGGTCGGCATGGCTGACCCGAATCCAGGTAGGGCGTCCGTGGTTGCACTGATCCGCCCGCTCCACCTGCTCCATATCCCGCAGCAAGGCGTTCATCTCCGGGAGCGTAAGCCGCCGGTTGGCGCGCACCGACCCGTGGCATGCCATGGTGGCGAGCACGCCGTTGGCCTCCTCCTCAAGCCGGCCGCTTGTCCCATCCGCCGCAAGGTCCGCGATCAGGTCCCGCACCAGACGCTCCAGGTCCACGTCCCTCAGCAGTGCAGGCACCTCCCGTACCGCGAGCCCACCCGGTCCGATCCGGTCAACCACCAGGCCAACCCGCTCCAGGAGCCCCCGGTGGATATCCAAAAGCCCCGCCTCTCGCGGGCTGACCTGGATAAGGAGCGGAACCAGCAAGGGCTGACGGGGCGCCTGCCCGGCGCCCCAGGCGGACTTCAGCCGCTCGTAGACAACCCGCTCGTGGGCGGCATGGATATCCACCACGATCAGCCCCTCCGCGGACTCTGCGAGCAGATAGATCCCATTGAGCTGAGCCAGGGCAAAGCCTAGGGGCGGAATCTCCCTAGATTCCAGCCGCGTCTGCCCGTCGGCATCCATCGGCCCGCTCTGGTGCTCAGGATCCGCCGCATAACGGCGCCCGAGCGGCTCGCCAATCCCCAAAGGCAGCCAGCCCGCATCGTGGTCCGGGGTACGTCGGGCCGCGAGCGGGCCCCGGGCCCCGATTTGATTCGGCGGCGAGGCCTCGGCGATCCCGTCCACCGCCTGGTCCGGTGACCGTCCCAACAGGGGCTCGGAGCCGCCGGGCGCGTCGCCTAAGGCCCCAGACGACAGGCGCCGCTGCAAGGCCCGAAAGACGAAATCGTGAACCTGGCGCCCTTCTCGGAACCGGACCTCGTGCTTGGCCGGGTGGACATTGGCGTCCACCATCCGCGGCGACAAGGTCAGAAACAGGACATAGGCGGGGTGCCGGCTATGGTGGAGCACGTCGCTGAATGCCTGACGGACCGCGTGGGTTACCAGCTTGTCCCGCACCATGCGCCCGTTGACATAGAAGAACTGCTGATCCGGCTGGGACCGGGAGAAGGCCGGGCGGACGACCCAGCCTGAAAGGGCCAGTCCCACCGCCTGCTCCGACACGGAAAGGGCCTGCTCGGCGAAACCGGGACCCAGCAAGGCATCCAGACGCTTGTGCAGTCGCACGGGATCGTCCCCGACTGGGGCCAGATCCAGTAGGCCACGACCATTATGGCTCAGGCTAAACCCGACCTCCGGGCACGCCAGCGCGATGCGTCGCACCACTTGCTCCAGATGGCCCAGCTCGGTCCTGTCCGTACGCAGAAACTTGCGGCGGGCGGGGGTGTTATAAAAGAGGTCGCGCACGTCCACCGTCGTCCCGCGTGGATGGGCGCAGGGGCGGAGCTCCCCCGGCTCCCCGCTCGAGCCCACCACGACCTCCAGGCCGTGAGGCTCCCCCTCCGTCCTGGAGCTCAAGGTCAGACGGCTCACGGAGGCGATGCTCGGCAGGGCCTCGCCGCGAAAACCCAGGGTCGCCACTGCCTCCAGGTCGGAAAGCTCCGCGAGCTTGCTGGTCGCGTGGCGAGACAGGGCGAGGGCGAGCTGATCCGGAGGAATTCCGCAGCCGTCGTCGCGCACCCGCAGTCGCTTGATGCCGCCCTGCTCCGCGTCGATCTCCACTCGGCCCGCCCCGGCGTCCAGACTGTTCTCGATCAGCTCCTTGGCCACCGAGGCCGGACGCTCGACCACCTCGCCCGCAGCGATTTGATTGATCAGGTGGTCAGGGAGGACCCGAATCGGACGCGCGAGGGAAGGTCGGGTGTCGTTCAAGGGCAATCTGTGTCAGGTTGCGGAGCGGCCCGCGGCTGGGCGATTCTGCCGTCGGCCCGCGTTCAACCGCCGCCGGGGATGGTCAACACCTGCCCGATCCGTATCGTATCCCCGTCGATACTGTTGGCGGCACGCAGGTCGGACAGGCTCACCTGGTAGCGCTTGGCGATTTCGGCCAGGGTATCGCCCCGGTCGATCACGTGACGGCGACCGGGCTCGCCGCCCGCAACAGCCCCTTTAGGCCGCAACGATTGGGGCCGGTACTTCTGAAAATAGGCTTTGATCCCAGCCAGGATGGCCTGCGCCAACCGCTGCTGATTGGCAGGATTGACGAGACGTGCCTCTTCTTCCGGATTGCTGATGAAGGCCGTTTCCACGAGAAGCGACGGAATGTCTGGAGACTTGAGGACGACAAACCCAGCCTTCTGCACATTTCCGTGGTGCGTGGCTCCGAGCCGGCTCAGGTTTGCGAGCACCGCCTTGGCCGCCTCCCCGCTGTGCTCGATGGTGGCGTTCTGGGACATGCTCAGCAGCACGTTAGCGAGCACGTCGTCGCCCTTGCCCAGATCCACACCACCCACCAGGTCCGCGCTGTTCTCGCGGTCGGCCAGCCACTTGGCCGCCTCGCTGCTCGCCCCCCGCTCGGACAGGGTGAAGACCGAGGAGCCTCGCACGCCGCGGTTCTCGAACGCATCGGCGTGGATGGAGATGAAAATATCCGCCTGGTGTTTGCGCGCCTTTAGGATCCGACTGCGCAGGGGCACGAAATAATCTCCGTCGCGGATCATGAGCGGGCGCATGCCCGGCTCGCGGGCGACCAACGCCGCCAGGCGCTTGGCGATCGCAAGGGTCACGTCCTTCTCCCGGGTCCCGCGCGCGCCGATCGCCCCGGGGTCCTGGCCGCCGTGACCGGCATCGATGGCGACTACCAGCGGACGGGTTGGGCCCGTCCGCCCGCGGGCCACGGGTGGAGCGGCTGGCGCGGACTTGGCGGCCGCGACCGGGGCAATGCCGGTTTTGCGGGCGCCTTTCGGAATCAGATCGACGACCAGACGATGCCCCCTGCCGTCTGCCGGGTCGAGCAGAAAGCTCTTGACCCGCACCGGCTGCTTCAAATCCAGCACGACACGCAGATCGTCCGCTTCGCGCACCCCGCTTCTCAGTCCCACCAGAATCGGGTCATCCGCGCCTGTCTGGGGCAGCTTCCCAACGAGTCGGGTGTTGGACACATCGATTACGAGCCGATCCGGACCTTCAAGGGCGAAGATCCGGTGCTCGACCGCACCGGAGGTCTCCAGGACCAAACGGGTCTTATCCTGCGCGGGCAATATCTGCGACCCGTTTACGGTGGCCTGCCCGGCCAAGGCACAAAGCGTAAACATGGACAGCAGGGCCGGCAGCACGAACAGGGAGAGCGGCTTCACGACACGGCCTCAATGTTGCGATAGCCCCAGGGAGTATCCTGTGAAGATAGCACGATCATTCCAGTCTTTCCAAATAAAATCCTCGTATTAGAGAAGCTTTCTCAGGTTTCGAGGCATTCCAATGCCCGCACTAGCGTACTCCCCGATTCGCTTGCCCCGACAAGAGCGAGACGCCGGCCGTCCGGTAGATAGTCCAGCCGGATTCGCAGGTCCGGCGCCGGCAGGGCGCCTGCGCCCCGCTCTGGCCACTCCACCAGGAGCACGGCGTCTTCCTCCGCGAGGTCCCGCAGCCCCAGATAGTCCAGCTCCTCGGGGTCGGAGAGCCGATAGAGATCCAGATGATAGAGTCGCCGCGACCCGATCTCGTAGGGCTCGATCAAGGTGTAAGTGGGACTGCGCACGGGCCCCCGGTGTCCGAGTCCACGCAAGATGCCCCGTGCCAGGGTCGTCTTGCCGGTCCCCAGATCCCCTTCCAGAAAGACAGCGAAACGGGCTGGCAGATACCGGGCGAGACGCTCGCCGAATGCCCCCTGGGCCTCCGCATCCCGGATCACGACCTGCATCGGTCATCCGCCCCCGTGGGGATACCGTTCGCCACCGCCCGCAAGCTCTCCAGGATATCCCCCGCGAGCATCCCCCGCTCCCCGCCCTGCGCCGCCCGGTCCCCGGCGGCCGCATGGAGACATGCGCCCAGGCAGGCGGCCGCTTCCGCATCGAACCCTGCCCTTTGGGCCCGCAACGCCGCGACGACCCCCGTTAGCACATCCCCGGACCCGGCAGTCGCCATGCCCGGATTACCGTCCGTGCAAACCGCGGGGGGGCGATCGGAGGCGCCCTGGATCAGGGACCCGGCCCCCTTGAGGATCACGACCCCGCCATAACGCCGCTGGACCTCCCGGGCGGCGCCGAAGCGGTCGCGCTCGACCTCCTCTGCGGTCCAGCCGAGCAGTCTCGCCGCCTCCGCCGGATGGGGCGTGAGCACCCAATCCGGACCGATCTCCGGCTCCTCGGCGAGCAGGTTGAGTGCATCCGCATCCACCACCAGTGGCTTCTGCAGCGCCCGCACGAGATCCCAGAGCCGCCGGCCCCAGGCACCTCGCCCCAGGCCGGGGCCAATGGCGATCACGTCGGCCCGCTCGATCGGCGCATCTAATGCGCCCGGGTCATCCACGGCCCGAACCATCAGCTCCGGCCGGGTAAGGTTGAGCCAAGCCGCGTGCTCGGAGTGGGTTGCCAGGGTTGCAAGCCCCGCCCCCGCGCGCAGGGCCGCCTCCCCGGCGAGACGCACCGCACCGGACATGCCGGGGGCACCGCCGATGATGAGCACATGGCCGAAGTCGCCCTTGTGGGCAGCGCGGTGGCGCGGTCCAAGGGCATGCGACTGCTGCGCCCAGTCCACCCGCCGGGCGGATGGTGGCACCCCCGAATAAACCTCCTGCGGGATATCGAGGGTGTCAAGCCGGATCTCGCCGCAACAATCCGGTCCGGCGCCAGTGAACAGGCCTTGCTTGAGTCCGACGAATGTCATGGTGGCATCGGCGCGCACGGCAATGCCAAGCACGGCCCCCGTATCGGCATCGAGTCCGGAGGGGATATCGAGTGCGAGTATCGGGGCACTTGCGGCATTGACCGCGGCAATGGCCGCGGCCCATGGACCTTCGACCGGCCTGTCCAGGCCAGTCCCCAGCAGGGCGTCCACCAAGACCCCGAGGCACTCGGGGAGCCCGGAGCTCGCCTCCCCGAACGACAAGATCTCCCCGCCGAGATCCCGGTAGGCCAACAGGCTCAGGGCCGCATCGCCGCGAAGGCGCCCGGGGTCTCCGAGCTGGAGCACCCGTACCTCCAGCCCGTCTGCCCGGGCCAGGCGGGCAACCACATAGCCATCGCCCCCGTTGTTGCCAAGGCCAGCGAGCACCGTGACACGGTCGACCTCCGGCCAGCGGTCGCGCAGGTATTGGTAAGCCGCCGTGCCGGCCCGGTTCATGAGCTGGATACCCGGAATCCCGTGGGTCTCGATGGCGGCGCGATCCAAGGCGCGCACCTGATCCGCACGATAGAGCTCACGGGCGAGTGGAGGGGGCTCGGGTCGGGTGCTGGGCATGGGACGAAACGCTTCTTAGCAAGTCAAAGGCCGAGCGCCGACGGACCAGGCACAGGAGGGGCCCCAGGTCCGCGGCTTTCAGACCCGAACGTAATTGTAGATATCGAGATACTGCTGAGCCGGCTTGCTCCAGGAATTGTCCGCACGCATGCCATTGACCCGCAGCTGGCGGAAGTATTCGGGATACCGGTGCCACAGACCGACGGCGCGGCCCATGGCCGACTCCAGTCCGGCCGGCGTGAGGTCGTCGAATAGATAGCCATTGCGGACCTCGAAGGGCTTGTCCGAGTAGTTGGCGTCGAACACCGTGTCCGCAAGCCCCCCCACCCGGCGCACGATGGGCACCACCCCATATTTCATAGCGATCATCTGGGTGAGTCCGCAGGGCTCGTAGACACTCGGGATCAGGATCATGTCCGCCCCGGCATAAATCAGGTGGGAAAGCTCCTCGTCATAGGAAAGCACCAGCCGGCAATCGGGGCTCCCGTTCATCTCTTGCTCGATGCGCCAGAACTGCTCGTGAACCGCCGGGTCGGGGGCCGAGCCCAGAAGTACCAGCTGGCATCCGTTTTCCAGGGCGTAATAGATGCCGTGGCGGATCAAGTCGACGCCCTTCTGGCGGTCGAGCCGCGTCACGACCGAGACGACGGGCTTGTGCACAGCGTCGAGCCCCAGACGGGCGCGCAACGCCTGCTTGTTGTCGGCCTTGAGCGGCAGGCTGTCCGGCCCATAGGTCTGGGGGATATGCGTATCCAGCTCCGGGTTCCAGACCGAGTAGTCGATCCCGTTTAGAATCCCGCCGAACTTGTGGTCATGGTGCAGCAGCACCCCCTGCAGGCCCATTCCCTGGTCGGTATGCTGGATCTCCCAGGCATAGCGGGGGGAGACTGTGGTGACGAAATTGGAATAGACGATCCCCCCCTTCATGAGATTCGCCGCCCGATGAGTCACGGGGTCCTGCAGGCGCTCCATGGCCATGAGCCGCTCGGGCTTGAGACCGACCTGGCGGAGTATGTACTCCCCAACCACGCCCTGATGACCCATGTTGTGGAGCGTGTAACAGGCACGGGTACGCGTCATCCCCAAACCCTGGTAGATCTCATAAAGCAGCACGGGGACGAGCCCGGTCTGCCAGTCGTTACAGTGGATCAGGTCCGGGTGCTTGCCGGCTTTAAACAGATATTCCAGCACTGCCCGGGAGAAGAAGGCGAAACGGTCCGCGTCGTCCGCCTCCCCGTAGATCTTTCCCCGGCCGAAGAAATTCTGTCGGGCATGGGCATCGATGAAGTAGCATTTGAGCCCGTCGACCTCGCCGCACTCCACGTCACAGTGAACCCACTGGTCGTAGAACGGAACCAAAAGATCCCGATAGCACTTGTGCATGTCCCGAATGCGGTCATACCGCAGCACGTCGTACTTGGGTAGGAAGATCTCGACCGCATGACCTCGGACGGAAAGCTCCCGGGACAGTCCTTGGACAAAATCGCCGAGCCCCCCCGTCTTGGCGATCGGCGCGCACTCGGCACTGACCATTGCGATATACATGCGCCCTGCCCCCCTCGTTGATTACGTGAGCTTGACACGCGCAGGAACCGCGGCAACGGCCCGCTCGGGATCGGACCCCTGGGAGGCGGCCCGGCGCGTGACTCCCGGATTATACACACCCCCCAGTGACGCCCGTCTGGCTAGACCCGTTCAATCGTCGCGCCGCGCCTTCAGCTCTATCGGGGGTTGGAGCTCCAAGGCCCGGCGCAGGAGGTCCGGATCGTCCACCCGCAGTGTCAGCAGGAAACGCCCGCCGGGACCCACTTGGAACGGGTGTCCGAGAAGGTCGATTATGCTTCCCGGGACGGCCTCGCCCAGTATGCGCAGCTCGGCTTCCAGCCGCAGGCCGTTCACACGGGTCGGAGCCGCCCCGTATACGAACGGATCGATGCGGACGCGCGCCGTGGGTGTCTCGGGATCCGGCGGTGCGAGACGAGGGTCCTGACGGATCGATCGGCTGATCGGCGGGGCCTGAGCCGTTGTAGGCCTTAACGACCGATGGGCATCGCCCAGCAAACCGGTCGCGGCCGACTCCGGCGACGCCCCCACCCCCTCCACCGAAGGGGCAGCCGGGCTTTCGGATCGAAGCGTGCTTGCGTCCGACTCCGCGACGGAGCGGCACTGTGCCGGCTCTACCAAAGGGAATTGAGGTATCAGGCCGGAGAAAGGGTGCGCGGAATCGGGTCGTACGGGCTCGGCCGGGTGCAGGCTGGCATCGACCGGGGGAGTATGCGGGGCCGGAGGCGAGACGGACCCGAGCAAATCCCCAGCCGAAGAGACCCCCGGCCCATCCGCAGCCCCGGAGACTGGACCGCCGCGTCCCTGGGCTCGGATCGGATCGGGCTCCGCGGACCGCTCCACGGTCGGTCCAAGGGGCAGAGGCCCCTCCTCCGAGACCGGAAGCCGCAACCCAATCCCTGCCGCGTAATCCAGCCCGTTGGAGCGGGCCAACATCAACCAGCCCCCGTCCCCGGTTGCAAGCCCCAACTCCGCGTGATAACGGCTCTGGTCCGGCTCCACGCGAAAACTCGCGTCACCCGAGCGCTCTCGGGCTACTCCGAGCAGCGAAACCTCGTCTACCAGCTCCGCGACCCCCTCCGGACGCAAGCGTCTAAGCCGCAGGACCGGGGCCGGCCGGCTTCCGTTCACCGGAAAGCTGGCGCCAAAGCGCTCCATCTCGGTGCGTGCTAGGGACCAGTGCGCCCTCAGCTCCCCAGGGGCGGAGTCATAGAGCACAAGCCCGGTGCCCGCTTCTTCCAGCGGGAACCGCGGGACCAACCCCTCCGCTGGCGCCAAATTCGATGATGCCGCGTCTGGGTCAGGAATCGGGGGTTGTGGGGCCACGGGCTCGACGTCGGGGGAGGCATTGACCTCCTCCCCCCCCCTCTCCGAATGCAGCTCGACTGGGGGGCTTCTTTCCGGCTCCGTCGCGACCCCGTCGGTCATGTCCCTGGCTCGACGCGCTGGGCCGGCCCTCGCCAGAATACGATCATCGTCCTAACGGGCCGGTCCACGCCCATGCCCTGGCCCCGGCAGGCCGCCATGCCGCACCCCACCCTCGGGCTCGACGTCCCCCG
>JBGSOR010000485.1:0-10023 GCA_041738985.1 Chromatiaceae bacterium
CGGCGCCCGCGGAGCCCGCCGCGCGGATCGGGCCCCTCCTCTTCGTCGTCCAGCAGCACTCGGCCCGCCGGCTGCACTATGACTTCCGTCTCGAATGCGCGGGAGTGCTTAAATCGTGGGCCGTACCCAAGGGACCCTCGCTCGACCCGGCCGAGAAGCGCCTCGCCGTGCAGACCGAGGATCATCCGTTCGAGTACGCCTCGTTCGAGGGTGTGATTCCGCCGGGGCAATACGGTGCGGGCGAAGTGATCGTCTGGGATTGCGGCGTCTACTCGCCGGACGAAGGCGAGAAATACTGGTTCCACGACCGGACCGAGGCGGAACGGCGGGTCACGGACGGTCTCGACCAGGGCAAGCTCGGATTCCTCCTGCGCGGCGAGAAGGTAAAGGGCTCCTTCGCGCTCGTCCGGACATCGGACACGAAGAATTGGCTGCTCATCAAGCACAAGGATCGATTTGCAGCCAAGCGCGACATCACGGCGCAGAATCGCTCCGTCCTCTCCGGCGCGGCAGTCGAGGCGCTCAAGGTCCTCCCGGCACACCGCCTCGCCGCCGCCCGGCTCGTTCCAGCGGGCGGGATCGAAGCAATGCCCGCCAAGCTCGCGCCGATGCTCGCCGAGTCGGGCGATGCGCCGTTCAACCGCGCCGACTGGATGTGGGAACCCAAGCTCGACGGCTATCGCGTGCTCGCCTTCGTGAGCGAGCAGGGGGTGAAGCTCCGTTCGCGGCGCGGCCTCGACCTGGCTGCAGCCTTTCCCGCGCTGACCGCAGAGCTCGCCGCGCAATGCGTGAGCGGCATGATCCTCGACGGCGAGATCGTCGCGTTCGACGCGAGCGGCAAACCCTCGTTCGGTGCGTTGCAGAACCGGGCCAAATTGAAGACGGCGCGGGAGATTGCGGAGGCCGACCGCACCACCCCCGTGGTCTTCTATTGCTTCGATCTACTGCACTTCGCAGGCGTAGATCTGCGGACATCGCCTTATTCCGATCGGCGTCGCTACCTCGCGCAATGCCTGCTGCCATCGCCCCTGGTGCAGCTCGTGCACGCCCAGGACGACGGCATCGCACTGCACGCGGCGGCGCTCGCCAACGGTTTCGAAGGCGTAGTCGGAAAACGCAACGACAGCCGATACGAGGCTGGCCGACGCTCCGCTTCGTGGCTCAAGGTCAAGTCGACGCAAAGCGGTGAGTTTGTCGTCGGCGGTTACACGAAGGGCAAGGGGTCGCGGGCGGCGCTAGGCGCACTGCTCATTGGATACCGGGACCGCGGCAAGCTGCGCTTCGCCTCGCACGTGGGATCGGGCTTCGATGTCGCTGCGATCGAGCAGATGAAGGCACGCCTCGAACCGCTGGGAACAACTGAGTGCCCGTTCGCCGAGCAACCCGTGCTGAACGGGCCGACGGTCTGGGTCGAGCCAGAAGTCGTCGTGGAGGTGAAATTTCAAAACTGGACCGACGACGGCAGCCTGCGCGCGCCCGTGTTCCTACGCATGCGGGACGACGTCGATCCGAAGCGCGTGCGGCGTCCGAAGTCCAACCCGACGCCGCATCCGAGTGCCGCGCCGACGTTGGCACAGAGGGCCGTCACCGAGGTCGACGACATCGTGCAGCAGCTCGAGACCAAGAAAGCGACGTTTCCGCTCGCGGTCGGCCCGCACCGTATTCGTCTCACCAATCTTGACCGCGTGTACTGGCCTGCCGACGCCGCGCTCAATCAGCCGGCGCTCACCAAGCGCGACCTGGTGCGCTATTTCGCGCAAGTCTCGCCTTACATCCTGCCGCATCTCGCGGATCGCCCACTCACCATGATCCGGATGCCGGAGGGAATCGACGGCCAGCGTTTCTTCCAGAAACACTGGGAGCAAGACCGGCCCGAGTTCGTCGAGACCATCACCGTCTTCTCGGAGCACAAGGACGAGCGTCACGACTACATCGTCTGCAACAACCTGCCAACGCTGTTGTGGCTCGCGCAGTCGGGCACGCTCGAATTGCACGTCTGGCACTCGCGCGCGAAGCCAGGTCCCGACGCAACTAAGGGCACCGACTATGCGAGCTCGCTCGCCGCGATGGAGGCGTCGGTGCTCAACTATCCGGACTACGTGATTTTCGACATCGATCCTTACATCTATTCGGGAAAGGAAGCACAGGGCGCCGAGCCGGAGCTCAACACCGTCGCCTTCGAAAAGGGCAAGGAGGTCGCGTTCTGGCTGCGCGAGCTCCTGCTCGGCATGTCGCTCGAATCCATCGTCAAGACCTCGGGCAAGACTGGTCTGCATGTCTTCGTGCCGATTCGGCGCACGCTGGATTTCGATGCGGCACGCCACGTCTGCGAGCTCGTCGGCCGCCATCTCATGCGAAGCCACCCGAAGGACATCACGATGGAGTGGAGCGTGCGCAAGCGGACCGGCAAGATCTTCATGGACTACAATATGAACGTTCGCGGCAAGACGCTGAACGTCGCCTACTCGCCGAGGGGTGTACCCGGCGCACCGGTCTCGATGCCGCTCACCTGGGAGGAACTGGCAAAGGCGCATCCGCTCGACTTTCGCATCGCGAACAGCGTGGAGCGTCTTGCCGCCAAGGGTGATCGCTGGAGCGAAGCCCTGACCCGCAAACAGAGCCTCGAAAGCGCGTTGCAAAGCGCACGGGCTTAAACCACCTTAAAGGAGGTGAGCATGGCGGCTCGATCGATTGCGTCGCTGACGATCTCGTTTGGTCTCGTGTCCATTCCCGTAAAGCTCTATTCGGCCACCGAGCCGAGTGGTGCGATCTCGTTCAATCTGCTGCACAGGACCTGCGGCTCGCGACTCAAGCAGCAGTACGTCTGCGTGAAGGAGGACGTGGTGGTGCCCCGCGAGGACATGGTAAAGGGCTACGAGTTTGCCAAGGACCAGTACGTGATGTTCTCGGCCGAAGAGCTGAAGGCGCTGGAAGAGGCGGGCACGCACGCCGCCGACATCACCGAGTTCGTGCCGATCGAAGCAATCGACCCGGTGTACTTCGACAAGGCCTATTACCTCGCGCCGGACAAGGGCGGCGCCAAGCCCTATGCGCTGCTGACGAAGGCCCTGCGCGAGTCGGAGCGCTGCGCCATCGGCCGCTGGGCCGCGCGCGGGAAGCAGTACATCGTAATGATCCGTCCGATCGAGGACGGGCTCGTCATGCAGCAGCTCCTCTACGCGACCGAGGTGCGAACGATCAAAGACCTCGAGATCCCGCAGACCGACGTCAAGGACGCCGAGCTCAAGCTCGCGCAGCAGCTGATCGAACAGCAGGCCTCCGACACGTTCGATCCGGATATGTACACCGACGAAGTGCGCACGCGCATCGAGGCAACGGTGCAGAAGAAGGTCGAAGGCCAGGAGATCACGATGAGCGAGGCACCCGAGGGGGGCGCACAGGTCATCGATCTGATGGAAGCGCTGCGCGCGAGTCTCGAGAAGAAGGCGCCGGTGCCCGAGAAGGCCGCGAAGGCGCAGCCCGAAACACGCAAGCCGCCTAAGCGGGCCCCCGCAGCCGAACCCCCCACGCGCAAAACCGTGAAGAAATAGCGCACGAACGCCGACATGCACCCGTACGGCGTGCGCGAAGTCGAGAAGCTGCTGCGCCTGCCGCGCAGCACCATCCGGACGTTGATCGAGGCCGGGTTCGTGTCCCCCGCGCGCGGCCCGCGCAACGCGTGGCGGTTTTCGTTCCAGGACTTGGTCGTCCTGCGCACCGCCCAGGCACTCGCCGAGGCCAAGGTTCCGCGCAGACGAATCACGAGGTCGATCAAGGAGCTGCGCCGTCATCTGCCTGAGACCAGGCCGCTCTCCGGACTGAGCATCTGTGCGGTGGCAGAGCGCGTGGTCGTGAAGGAAGGCGGCAGCCGGTGGCAGGCTGATTCGGGACAGTACCTGCTTGCCTTCGAGGGCGATCCTGCGGACGGCTCGTTGAGCGTGATCGAGCGCGGCAACGCGGAGGCGACGCCCAGCGCGGAAGACTGGTTCGAGCGCGGCGTCGCGCTGGAAAGCGAGGATGCCGAGGCCGGGCGCCTGGCGTATCAACATGCCATCGCCGCCGCCCCGACGTTTCTCGACGCCTATATCAATCTCGGATCGCTGCTCCACGAAACCGGACGCCTCGAGCAGGCCGAGCGCGTGTATCGCGACGCAGCGCAAGCGTGCGGCAACGACCCCGCGCTGCTCTACAACCTCGGCGTCCTGCTAGACGATCTCAACCGCAAGGACGAAGCGCTGGAAACCTACGAAACTGCGCTGCGCGGAGATCCCGACCTGGCGGATTGCCACTACAACCTGGCGCTCCTGTGCAAGGAGCTCGCAAGGCCCAGGGAAGCCATCCGGCACATGGCGGAGTATCGGAGGTTGATCTCACGCGAGCGCTGACCCACCAGCCAGGTAGGCTTTCGGCGCATCCCGCTCCAGCAATCCCTGCCGCGCCAGATAACGGCCGATGCGCCGCGCCAGGGTCTCGGTCAGCCGATGTCATCCAGCCTAAGCGTGCTGCCGTACCGAGCGCGCAGGTGGTTGGCAGTATGGTGCTGTCGCGACCGGCACCGGCCCGTCGCAGGTCGCCAGTTCGTTCCTCGCCGGAAGGACTCCGCCCTCGGCGATGATCGCGGACACGCCGCCGACGAGGACTGGCAAGATCACTCGCCAGGGAACGCTGCGCAGGGGGTGGCAACCGGCATCGGCTTTATTGGGGCCGGAGCAATCCTCAAACAGAGCAAAGACGGGGTCATACAAGGACTCACGACAGCCGCAGCCATCTGGATGACAGCCGCGGTGGGCATGACGGTGGGATTAGGCGGTTTCGGGATCGCCGCATTGAGCGTGACGCTGGCTTGGTTCATCCTGGCAATCATCGGCCGTATTACGAAGTATCTCGATTTGGCCAAGGAGAAGCAGAATGCGGGCGCGCGGAACGGAAACGCGAGCGATCCGCCGAAAAAGAAAGCGGCCGACCCGAACAACGAAGATTAAACTGGGGCAAGGTCTTACACCGGAGCATGACATGCTGTTTAAACAACTGTTCGAACCGATATCCAGCACCTACACCTACCTGCTCGGCTGCGAGGAGACCGGTCAGGCGATCCTGATCGATCCGGTACTGCCCACCTGGCCGCGCGATCTCGCGGCCATCGCCGAGCTTGGGCTGCGGCTGGTCTACACGCTCGACACCCACATCCACGCCGATCACATCACGGCGGCGCTGACGCTCAAGCGCGAGTCCGGGAGCCGGATCGCGCATCCCGCCATCGACGCCCTGCCCTGTACCGATGAGCCCTTGCGGGAAGGCGCGCCGCTGGCGGTCGGCGGCGTCCGGATCGAACCGCTCTTTACCCCCGGACACACCGACGGCCATCATGCCTATCGCGTCGGCGACCGCGTCATGACCGGCGATGCGCTCCTGATCGACGGCTGTGGCCGCACCGACTTTCAAAATGGCGATGCGCCGGCGCTGTATCATAGCGTGCGCGAAACGCTATTCTCACTGCCCGATGAAACACTGGTGTATCCGGCCCATGATTACGAGGGGCGACGGGTGTCGAGCATCGGGCAGGAGAAGGCGCGCAACCCGCGCCTCGGTGGCGACCGCTCGCTCGCGGCCTTCGTCGCGCTCATGCGCGCGCTGGATTTGAGCTATCCGACCTTTATCGACTATGCGGTGCCGGGAAACCGGGAATGCGGCGTATGTCCCTCCGGCGTGCCGGAGGATCTCCAACGGTATTGCAAGCAGATGAGTGAAAGTCGACAGGGTTGAGGTGAGCCCTTGCGAATCGGATGCGGAGGGATCATGGGCGACTGTAGCGTTCCCTGCGGTTGAAACCTTGATATGGCAATCTCAAGAGTTTCTGACCGCAACTCGCTTCGCGATTGCAGGAATATCGATTCCATGCTCGGCCAGCGCGCTATCCTTTTCTCTTAGCTCGGACAGGTAAGCCTCGTCACCCGTCCGTTTGAAAGCGAGGGCGAGCATTCGCCGCTCGCGCAACAAGTCGCCGACCTTTCGGACGCGAGTCTCGACCGATTCCAAGACAGGGCTGCTTCGCGGGATGCGACCTTTCGCGAAGGCCAACTTTGGTGATTTCAAAGCCATGGTTATTTCGTTGCCCCATATCCTAGAAGATCTCAGTGAACTGAACCGCGTGTCGTTCGATTACAGAGTACATCGGTATCGATGCCACGATCCAACAGCAATCGCGAGAGCGCTTTCGAGACGCAGTGGTTGCGTGTTTTCGCTGGAGGCGCTGCTCATTTGACAGGGGTCTGTACTACCTGCTCGCCTCCTGCAAAACGGACTCGACGCCGGCCCACACCGTTGGCACGCAAGGGACGCGTGTCGAGTACCGTCTACAGGAGAGAGATGCGGAAACGTCACCTAAAATGCGTTTGGATGATTTACCCGCTTAGGACATGGCCGTGCGCCTCACCCTACGCGAAGTTCCGATAGGGAGCCAAGCACCCCGAATGCGGTCAATACGTAGAGGACTGCGACAAGGATCACGACCACGTTGATGATCTTCTTGACGGTCGCGTTCATCGGTATGTAGGCATTGATCGCCCAGAGGAGCACCCCGAGGACGACCAGCACGATCACGAGTTGAATCAAGGGCATCGCCATTCTCCTGTTATGTCCATTAGCGTTAGCGTCGTCTCACCTCGCGCCGTGCCGGGCGTCTGCCCGCCCGCACACGGACTACGGCCGCGTTCAACCCTTCTGCAGCAGATTGCGCAGATCGCCGATCGCGGCGTTGACCTGGGAGATATAGTTGGCCATGACGAGCGAGTGATTGGCCAATGGGCCAAATCCCCGGCCGTTCAGGATCATCGGACTCCAAATGCTGTCCTGGGTGTTTTTCAGCTCGCGCGTGATCTGCTGCAGGGACACCAGGGCGTTCTTGTCCTCAAGTACGGCTCGGAAATCGATCTCCATCGCTTGCAGGGTGTGCAGCAATGCCCAGGTATAGCCCCGCGCTTCGAAGAGCTCGTCATCGATCTTGAGCCACGGGGTCTTCTTCGGCGCCTGAGCGGGCGTCGGCGTGGACTGCCGGGCGCTGGGATCGCCCGCCAGATCCGTATTAAGCTGGTCTTTACCGACCGCGTAGCTCAGGCGTTGCGCCAGACTTCCGAGGCGCTTTTCGACGACCTCCAGATACGTGGTGAGGTTATCGGCTCGGGCGAAGAATTGGGCGTTCTTCGACTGCTTGTCGGAGAGTCCGACGCCGTATCGATGCAGGGCGTCCAACCCCTTGCGATACTCCGACTCGCTGGAGGGCAGTATCCAAGACTCCGAGTTGTAATTGAACTGGGGTTGCGCGATTTCCAGATCCTTGTTCTCGACCGACTGGGACTGGGCTCGGCTGAAGTCGTTGCGCAAGGCGTTTGTCACATCGCGCAGCTCCGTGAGGACACCGAACTCCCAGCTGGGGATATTGTCGAGCAACAAACCCGGCAAAGAGATGTCGTTCGTCAGATAACCGCCCGGTTTGTCCAGCAAGGTCTCGCCAATACGAATGACAGTGGCTGTCGTCGCGGTACCGGGAACCAGCTTCGTTGCATCGCCGTTGACCAGCGAAAGCGCCTGCGTCTTCACGTCGAACTGGCCAGGCGACCGGGACCAGTAGATACCGAGGACGACGACGATCGCCAGGTAGGTGGTCAAGAGCAGAGCCGCGGTCCACCAGAATCCCTTCTCTTTCCACGTGCGGGGGTTGTAGAGGGTGACGACTTTGTTGACCTTCCTGGCAACTCCCGGTTTTCTCGGGGCTGCGGTATCTGTTCGGGAGCCGAGATCGTTCATGGAATTATCCTATTACTTGCCGCACGGGAGCTTCTTCGCTGTCAGAGAGCCAAGACCCCGAAGGCGGAGAGCAACCAGACAATCACTGCAATCACAACGACTGCGTTTAGAATCATCTTGATGGTCCCCTCCATCGGTATGAACCTGTTAATCAACCAGAGGCCGACTCCAACGACGACCAATGCAAGGATCACTTGAAGCAACGGCATAACGGGTCTCCTGTCTGAGTGGACTTGGAACGAGTGTTGAGTTTAGGCAATTTGCGGGAGTCTTCCGTTCGCTAGCGTACACTGGCATAACCGACAAGAATCCCCTGGAATGGATACGCCATTTCGAAAAGCCATTGTCGCATGTGCGAGCGGAGCTTTTCCGGCAGGCCCGGCTATGGAACCCGACCGGACACCGATGGGCCGGTCGGGGGAGTCATTCGGCCTACTTAGCCGCCGGGGTTACGTCCTTCGCGGGGCCCTCGTCCTTGACGGTGCTGTAATCGAAGGTGCTATAGGCGGGGCAGAAGCGCAGGTACGCGGTGGCGAGCAGCACCGCGCCGATCAGCCCGCCCACCCAGCTGCTGCTGCGCGCGGCGCCGATGATCAGGAGGACGCCGAGAACGGCGCGGATCATACGATCCGTATTGCCGACGTTTTTCTTGGTGAAGTCGAAGTCGAATTTCATGACGAGTGCTCCAGTTGATGACGAAAGATCTGTGCCGCCGTGTCCGATCGGCCCGCGGGGGTGCGCGGCGACAGGACCCATCGGGACCGCGCCGCGGTTCCGGTATCTCCCGTCCGCCTCATGGCGGACGGGCCGCCGGTGCGCGATGAAGCGACGGGGTCAAGCGTCGCTCTTCTCCCACTCGTTGACCTGCTTTTCCGCTTCCTCTTGGGCCATCCCGTATTTCTCCTGGAGATGACCAACGAGGATGTCGCGTTTGCCGGCGATGCGGTCGAGGTCGTCGTCGGTCAAATCGCCCCATTTCTCCTTGACTTTGCCCTTGAATTGCTTCCAGTTGCCTTCGACTTGATTCCAGTTCATCTGCTTTACCTCTCGGTTGGCGATCGTCGCTGGACTCCCCAGAGTTTCCGGGGCTCGTCGCTTCGGTGCCGCGTTTCGAATCGGCGATCCGAATGAACCCCGGAGATCCGGAGCGGCTTGAAAAACGGGGAGTCACCGTTAACGCGGCGCATTCTTCCGCCGCTGTCGTTGGCTCGGCCCCCGCTTCATTGCCAGTGTAGAACGCTCCGGGTGCGGCTTCCGTTCGCCAGCGTACGGAGCGATTGGCACTACGTTGACGAGTGTAGCGCTGCACCCGACTGCGTCTGTACGCCATCGCACATTGAATACCACGTGAGATTCGGCGGTTCGCCTCGGGGCTCTCGGCCAAGGCTCGCGGCTGAACCGGCGGGACTGTCGCGACACCGCATTCATGGGGAGGGGGCGCACGCTGTCGAAGTCAATACGTAGAATCCCCGAGTGCCCGAATTCGCTCGTCGGACGGCATCTCGGTCGATGCGTGCTTTGCCCTATCATGTCGGCGCCCTCGCTCGGACGGTAGCCGCACGCCATGCCCATCCCATCCACGCCCCGGAACCCACGCGAGAACCGCTTGCTCGCCGTCCTGCCCGAGGAGGTCGCCAAGCGCTTGTTCCACCACTTCGAGCGCGTCCCGCTCCCGCTGGGTGCGACCCTGTACGTCCCCGGGGGCCGGTTGAATCACCTCTACTTCCCCAGCACGGCGATCGTGTCCCTGTTGCACATCATGGACAACGGGGCGTCGGGCGAGATTGCGGTGGTCGGCAACGAGGGCGTGGTGGGCATCGCCCTGTTCCTGGGCGGCGAAACCATGCCGAATCGAGCCGTGGTCCAGAGTGCCGGCGATGCCTATCGGATCGACGGACAAGTGCTCAAGCAGGAGTTCAACCGCTCCGGGGCGCTGCACCATCTGCTGCTGCGCTACATCTTGGCCCTGTTGAACCAGATGGCGCAGACCGCCGTGTGCAATCGCCACCATACCGTGGACCAGCAGCTCTGCCGCTGGCTCCTGCTCAGTCTCGACCGGTTACCGGGGAACGAGCTCGCCATGACGCAGGAGCTGATTGCCAATATGCTCGGGGTACGGCGGGAAGGCGTGACCGAGGCCGCCGGCAGGTTGCAGAGCGCGGGTTTGATTCACTACCACCGGGGCCACATCAGCGTGCTGGACCGGCCCGGGCTGGAGGC
>JBGSOR010000486.1:0-9288 GCA_041738985.1 Chromatiaceae bacterium
GGGGCGCCCCGCAGGGCCGGACCGAAGAGCCGCCGGGACCAGCGCCCGGCCCATTGGCCGCGGGTGCGGAAGCCGCCGGTACCGGGATGGATCAGTGCCTTGGCCCAGCGCTCGAAGGCGCTCGGGCGATAGCGCCGGTAGCCCGCGAAGATCTCGTCGCCCCCTTCGCCGGAAAACACCACCTTAAGCTCGGTCCCCGCCGCCTGGGCGAGGATGGATGTGGGCAGACTCGCGTAGTCCCGCATCAGCTCGTCGGCCGCCCAGACCGTGTGGGGGATACGGCCGAAGACCTGGTCCAGGCTCAGCTCCAGGGGCCGGTGGTCGAGCCCGAAATGGGCCGCCACCCGGGCCGCCTCGTCCAGCTCCTGGACCATGGCCGTTCCGCGGTAGCCCACGGAGAAGGACCGGATGCGTCCGGCCCCGTGGGCGTGGAGCAGGGCGGCCAGGACCCCGGAGTCCACCCCGCCGGAGAGGAAGAGTCCGAAGGGCACGTCCGAGCGCATGTGCTCGATCATGGCGGCGTTGAGAAGCGCGTCCAACTCGGCCTGGGCCTCCTCTTCCCCGATCGGCCGCGGGGCCAGGCCCAGGGCCGACCAATAGCGGTGCCGTACGACCCGCAGCGCCTCGTCCACCACCAGGACCTCCCCGGGCAGGACCCGGCGGATGCCGGCTACCAGGGTCTCCTCGCCCGCCGTGAACTGGTTCTGGAGGAACTGGCGTAGCGCCCCCGGCTCGACCTCGGGTCGGCCCGGTAGCACCGGCAGCAGTGCCTTGATCTCGGAGGCGAAGGCGATGCGGTCCGGCAGTTGGACATAGAACAGGGGCTTGATGCCGAGTCGGTCGCGTCCGAGGATCAGGTGCCCCTTGGCCTGGTCGTGCAGTGCAAAGGCGTACATGCCGCGCAGTCGTCCGAGGAAGCCGAGACCTTGGACGGCATAGGCGTGCAGGATGGTCTCGGAATCCGAGTCGGTAAGCAGCCGTCGCCCCGCGGCTTCGAGCTCCGCGTTGAGCTCGATGTAGTTGTAGACCTCCCCGTTGGCGGCCAGCGCCAGGGTCCGGTCTTCCGAGACCATGGGTTGGTGGCCAGTGGCGAGCCCGATGATGGAGAGCCGGGTCTGGGCCAGGCCCACGGGCCCCGCGATATGAATGCCCCGGTCGTCCGGTCCCCTGTGGGCAAGGGCGGCCCCCATACGCTGGAGCTCAGCCGGATCGGGCCGACCGCCGGCGCGCAGGATGAAACCGGCGATGCCGCACATCAGGCGCAGGCCTTGGGTCGAGCGTGGAGATGGATCATGTTGCGCCTGCGGTCTCAGGGGTTGCCATTGTGTCGCCTGGTCCGAGAACGAGGCAAGGCGGCAAGGCGTGCCACGGTGCCATGTTGGCCGCTCCAGGGTCGGAGGCCATCCGCGTTAGAATCCCGCCAGGTCCCTCGCGATCCGAGTCCCCATGCGCACCACAGCGATCTTCTTCCTGTATCTGGTCGTCTGCCTGGCGCTCGCTGCGGCCCTAAGCGTGCCGCTCATGCAGACCGGTTGGCTGGATTACCCGCCGGAGCGGGTCCTGGGTCGGCTGGCACAGGTCTTAGCATTGCTGGGGGTCTGGCCCTTCCTCAAGGCGATGGGTCTCGCTGACCGCCGCGCCCTGGGCTATGGCGTGTCGCGATCGCGCTTCCTTGCTGGCCTGATCCTGGGATGGGTCTTGGGGGTCCTGATACTTCTGGCACTCGCGCTGGCACTCTTCGAGCTTCAGATCCGGGTACCGGATCCGGGATCGCTTTCCTGGTCGTTCGTCGCGCAAAAGGTCTTGCAGGCGTTAATCGGCGGGCTCCTGATCGGCGTGCTGGAGGAGACCTTCTTTCGCGGGGCGCTGTTCGGCGCCATCCGCCGCCGGGACGGTGTCCTTCCGGCCCTGGTCTGGAGCGCGTTGCTCTATGCAGTGCTGCATGTAATGAAGCCGGGGGCCCTGCCTCCCGGGACGTCCTTCGACGTCTCGGGCGTGCAGGCCATGGTCGCCGCGGTCTTCCTGGATGTCTTTCAGTGGCGCAATCTGGACACCCTCGCCGCGCTCTTCGCAGTCGGGATGTTCCTGGGCCTGGTGCGGGAGCGCACCGGCCATATCGGCTGGTGCATCGGCCTGCATGCCGGCTGGGTGCTCGTCATTCAGGCGACCCGCGCCGTGACGGACGGAAATCCCGATTCCCCCCTGGCGTTTCTGGTCGGGGATTACGACGGTACGATCGGATGGCTCGCCATGGTCTGGATCGGGTTTCTGGGGTGGGGCTACTGGCGGCTGACCGGGAGGCAGCAGGCCGACGTCGGCCTGGTTTATCGCGACGAACCCAAATCGACGGAGACCGAATGCGTATCGAGGTCGAGCACCTGACAGCCTACGAGTACACCGAGACCGTGAGCCTTGTACCCCAGACCGTGCGCCTCAGGCCCGGGCCCGGCGGAAATCTGCGGGAGATCCGCCCGAATGGCGACCCCCAGAGGGACGTCTGAAACGCGCGAGGCCGACGTCCACCGAGGCGGGCGCTGGCCGGGAGGCAAGGGTCGGCGATCAGACCGTACCGTTGCGGAGCCATCGACGGATGTCCGCCAGGTGTCGCCGACTCACCGGCAATCGTTCTGGGCAGTCGCGCAGTCGCACTTCGGTCCCCCCGTCGGAGGTCTTCTCCAGGCCGAAGAGTCGTGCGCGGGCTACCAGGGCGTTGCGGTGAATACGCAGGAAAAGGTCTGGGAACTCGTCTTCAAGGGACTTGAGGGACTCGTCCACCAGGAGCTCCCCCCCCGTGTGGCGGACGGTCACGTACTTGTGCTCCGCCTGGAGATAGATGATCTCCTCCATGGGCACCGTCTGCAGGCCGCCGCGGTAGTGGGCGCTCAACGACATGCGGCGGCCCGGGTGGGCGTCGTCCAGGGTGGCCAGGGCGGCACGCTGGGGGCGGGTGGGTATTCGCGCTCGCTCCAAAGCCTCCTGGAGGCGGTCGCGGCGTACCGGCTTGACCAGGTAGTCCTCGACCTTATGCTCGAAGGCAGCCAGCGCGTACTGCTCATAGGCGGTGACCAGGATCACCGCTGGCGGGGGTTCCAGCCGGGCGATCTCCTTGGCCGCATCGAGCCCGTTCAAACCAGGCATCTGCACATCGAGGAGCACCAGGTCCACGGGCTTCGAGCGGCAAAGCTCTACGGCCTCGATACCGTCGCTTGCCTCCCCCGCAAGCTCGTAGTTGCCCTGGATCTCGGAGAGCATTCGCACCAAGCGCTGTCTGGCCGGGGATTCGTCGTCAACAACCAGAATTTTCATTGCACTTTCCATGGGTAAGGAAACACCAAACGGACCTGATAGTCACCCTCGACCCGAGAGACGATTACCCTTGCATCGCCCTCGAACATGGCGGCCATGCGCTGCTTCACGTTGTCCAGGGCCATGTGGTTCCCGCTGGTGTGACGGTTCCCTGCCTCGTCTTCCCCCGGCAGGGTGTTACGGACGCTTAAATTTACCTGCGCGCGCCGGTAGCGTCCGCTGATCTGGATCAACCCTTGCCGACGCGAGGGGGCGATCCCATGATAGACCGCATTTTCCACGAGCGGCTGAAGGATTAGCGGGGGGAGCATCGCATCGCCGGGAATGTCTTCCACGTCCCACAGGACTTGGAGTCGGTCCCCGAGTCGCTGCTTCTCGATATTGAGGTAGCGGTAGGCGAGCTCCAGCTCCTTTGCCAGGGTCGAGCTGTCGTTGACGTTCGAGAGGGTGGCCCGGAACAGATCCGCTAAATCCTGCACCACCTCTTCGGCGACCTGGGGATTGGTCTGGGTCAGGTTGGCGATGGTGTTCATGCTGTTGAACAGGAAATGCGGCCTGATTCTTGCTTGAAGTTTCTGAAACCGCGCCTCGGCCTCGGCCTCTACCTGTAGACGCCACATATGGTGTAGATAAAGATAGCGCAAGAGCATGGCCCCTAGAATGGCGCTGATTCCCAAACTGCGCACCATCAGCCCGGTCAGCCCTTCTCCGGGAAAAAGACCCGCGTGCACGGGGGCGGGGATCAGGGCGTAGGCGCACCAGGTCGTGATCCCCGCGGTCGCCACCAGTATCCCCCAGGCAAGCACTGCGGCGGCGCGGTCTCCCAACCGCAGCAGGGCGGGCCGCAGTCCGCACAGCAGCGCGCTCGCCAGAAGGGAGATCGCCAGGACCAGGAAGGACATGGGTGCGAGGCGCTCCCAGAACCCGGCGATCGCGTCCGAGGAGGCGAGCGTGAGGGTGATGCCGAGGAGCTGGGCGGTCAGAACCACGCCCATCACCATGGGCGCCCGGCAGAAGTTGGGCAGGAACCCGGCACGCGGCGGAGGTCGGTCGACGTCGAGGAGGGAGTCCATGCCTTCGAGTCCTGCCCTCGATGAAGGTATGTGTAGAATCGTCAATTTATCACCGGTCGGTCTCCGCGATGCACGAAAAGAGCCTTCCCGCCGCCGCCCTGGCCGCCAAGCCCTGGGCGGGGCGCTTCAACGCCCCCACGGATGCCTTCGTGGAGGCGTTCACCGCCTCGGTGGACTTCGATCGCCGACTTTACCGCTACGACATCCAGGGCTCCATCGCCCATGCCACGATGCTCGCCCGTCAGGGCATCCTGAGCCCCGAGGAATGCGATCGGATCGTGGCGGGTCTCGGGGCGGTGCGCGCTCGGATCGACGCGGGCGACTTCGCCTGGTCGATCCCCCTGGAAGATGTCCACATGAACGTGGAAACTGCCCTCACCCAGGCGATCGGGGACGCCGGCAAACGACTGCATACCGGGCGTTCCCGTAATGACCAAGTGGCTACCGACGTGCGGCTGTGGTTACGCGATGAGATCGATAGGATCGGGGAGGAAATAGCCAGGCTCCAGCTGGCCCTGCTCGATCTGGCCGAGCGGGAGGCCGATACCCTCATGCCCGGCTTTACCCACCTGCAGGTCGCTCAGCCCATCAGCTTCGGTCATCACATGATGGCCTGGCTCGAGATGCTCCAACGGGATCGGGAACGACTGGCCGACTGTCGCCGCCGGGTCAACGTGATGCCGCTGGGGGCGGCGGCCCTGGCTGGTACCACCTATCCTATCGACCGCGACTATACGGCGGAGCTTCTGGGCTTCGACCGCCCGGCCGAGAACTCCCTCGACGCCGTATCGGACCGGGACTTCGCCATCGAGTTTGCCGCCGATGCCGCCATTCTGATGATGCACCTCTCGCGCTTCTCCGAGGAGCTGATCCTCTGGTCCTCCGCCCAATTCGGCTTTATCGAGCTCTCGGACGCCTTTTGCACCGGCTCTTCCATCATGCCCCAGAAGAAAAACCCGGACGTGCCCGAGCTGGTGCGGGGCAAGAGCGGGCGCATCTTCGGCCACCTGATGGGGCTCCTGACCCTTATGAAGGGCCAGCCCCTCGCTTACAACAAGGACAACCAGGAGGACAAGGAGCCCTTGTTCGATACGGTGGACAATCTCAAGGGCTGTCTCAAGGTGTATGCGGACATGATGGGGCACCTGACCTGTCGGCGCGACCGTATGGCCGCCGCCGCCCGCCAAGGTTTCAGCACCGCCACGGACCTCGCGGACTATCTGGTGCGCCGCGGCATCCCTTTTCGCGACGCCCACGAGATCGTCGGCAAGGCCGTGGCCCTCGGCGTCAAGGAGGGCCGCGACCTCTCCGAGCTGACCCTGGAGGAGCTGCGCGGCTTTTCGGATCGGATCGATCCCGATGTCTACACGGTCTTGACCCTGGAAGGCTCGGTGGCCGCCCGCAACCATCTGGGCGGCACAGCCCCCGCCCAGGTCCGCGCTGCCATTGCGCGCGCCCGCGCACGACTTGCGGAGACCTGAGCGCATGGACAGCCTGGACGATCTCAATCGCCGACTGATCCGGTTTGCGCAAGAGCGGGATTGGGAGCAGTTCCACTCGCCAAAGAACCTGGCGATGGCCTTGGCCGGCGAGGTCGGCGAGCTGCTGGAGCACTTCCAATGGCTGACTCAGGCCCAGAGCCTGGCCTTGGACCCGGATAAGAAGCGGGAGGTCGCCCACGAGCTGGCCGACTGTTTCATTTACCTGGTCCGGATCGCCGAGCGCCTGAACATCGACCTGGTTGCCGCGGCCTACCAGAAAATCGCCATCAACGAGCAGCGCTATCCCGCGGACAGGGTGCGTGGGGATGCGCGCAGGGCGGGCGATTACGAGTAATGAGCCAGCCCCGTCGAATCGCGGGAGGCCAAGCCAAACGGATTGCACCCATACCCCTCGGCGTCCTGACCATGGCGCCCTTATTCTGGCGTCTGGCTCACGGGCAGCGAAGAGCCCATCGGCCTCTTGTCGGATGGGGGGTCGGTCTCCTGATGCTTTTCCTCCTTCTCAACAGCCCTCATTCTCGCCTCAACTGGGCTTCCGCTTGATTAAGCTGGCGAGCCAGATCAGCAGCACGGCCCCGAGCAGGGCGGTCACGACGCTGCCGACGAGCCACACGAAGCTGGCTAAATCCCCGGCCATGCCGACCAGAATACCGCCGAGCGCACCGCCGACCATGCCGAGGACCACGTCCCCGATCATGCCGAAGGGCGGGTCCCCTCCGATCAGCTTGCGGGCGGCCACACCGGCGAACGCGCCGATCACGATCCAGATCAAGATGGTCCAAGAGAACATGGGACGATCCTCCGTAGGTCAGGAAAACGCTCGATCCAGGACTCGCGGTTGCACTTTGAGAATAGCAGGGCACTTGACCTTCGATGCGTCCCGTTTATCCGGAAGGCATCGTCCGGTCGCGTCCGGGCGGCCCCCCGGTCCAGGTTGGCCTCCGCCCGGTCGAGAACCCTTGTCTGTCGCGTCCGAATGCACGTCCCCAATGGCGGAGCGACCGCCACTGTGAGGGACTCAAGCCCGTGACCAGCCGGCCAGCTCCATGGCGCGGTCCCTCGACATCGCAATCGGTGCCGGCCTTGCCCGCTTCAGCGGGGACTCGTTTGACCCGTCGGGTGGGGCATCCCGGCGGCCGCCGCGGCCTCCGCCTCCGCCTTATCCCGAGCTTGCATGTTCGCTTCCGTGCGATTGGCGTGGAACTTGGCATCCGCCGCGGTGGCCTCGTCTACCTTCTCGTGCTTGTACTGCTCGGCGGTGCCGGTTGGCTGACCACTCGCCGTGTCGGCGGTCACGTTGGCCCGCTCTTGGGCCTCCGCGGCAGCGGTGGCCTTGTCCGAGGCGGTCTCCGCAACGAGTGCGCCGGACAGGGCGACGGTCATGGCGGCGGCGGATGAAACGATGAGGTGCTTTAAAGACATTGGCTGCTTCTCCAGGGTTGACGATGACGTTGTCAGGAAAGAACTCGAGCGCTTGCTCCCCAACGCGATCGCGGAGTGAAGCGAAGGCCGAGCCTTAATGGCAGGTATTCGGGCGATGGACGACGGAACCCACGAGCGGGAACGGACAAAGGACGCCCGCTCTTATCCGCAAGTCCAGGCATCCTGCGCGGGCCGCGAGTACGCGAGTCGGCGCCCGCCGACCTCGTCGGTGGGCGCCGCTGCGGCCTATTTGGCTGCCGGGGTTACGTCCTTCGCGGGGCCATCGTCCTTGATGGTGCATAAACCGAAGGCGCTATAGGCTGGGCAGAAACGGAAGTAAGCGGTGGCGAGCAGCACCGCGCCGATCAGCCCGCCCACCCAGCTGCTGCTGCGCGCGGCGCCGACGATCAGGAGGACGCCGAGGATTGCCCGGATCACGCGATCCGTATTGCCGACGTTTTTCTTGGTGAAGTCGAAGTCGAATTTCATGACGAGTGCTCCAGTTGATAATGAATGACCTGTGCCTCCGTGTCGGATCGGCCCGCGGCGGCGAGCGCCGACAGGGCCGGTTGGGACCGCGCCGCGGTTCCGGTATCTCCCGTCCGCCTCATTGCGGACGGGCCGCCTGAGATAACGCGATGCCTAACGGCTGCGCGCGTCGCCCGCTCGTCTCGGAGGCAGGCGCGCGATGAAGCGACGGGGTCAAGCGTCGCTCTTCTCCCACTCCTTCACCTGCGTTTCCGCTTCCTCTTGGGCCATCCCGTATTTCTCCTGGATATGGCCAACGAGGATGTCGCGTTTGCCGGCGATGCGGTCGAGGTCGTCGTCGGTCAAGTCGCCCCATTTCTCCTTGACCTTGCCCTTGAATTGCTTCCAGTTGCCTTCGACTTGATTCCAGTTCATCTGCTTTACCTCTCGGTTGGCGATAGTCGCTGAGCTCCCCAGAGTCTCCGGGGCTCGTCGCTTCGGCTCGCGGTGCCGCGTCTCGAATCGGCGATCCGAATGAACCCCGGAGATCCGGAGCGGCTTGGAACACAGGGAGCCAGCGTTAACGCGGCGCATTCTTCCGCGGCTGTCGTTTGGCTCAGCCCGTTTCATTGCTAGTGTAGAACGCTCGGGCGGCGGCTTCCGTTCGCCAGCGAACAGAGCGATTGGCGATACGTTGGCGACTAGAGCGCTGCACCCGACTGCGTCTGTAGGCCACGCTGTCTAAGTCAATACGTATAAACCCCCAGTGCCAGAAATCGCTCGTCGGACGGCAGCTTGACAGATGCATTACTGGCCGATCATGTCAGGACCATCGCTCGGCAGGTTCCTGTAGCCGCACGACATGTCCATCCCATCCAAGCCCCGGAACCCACGCGAGAACCGCTTGCTCGCCGTCCTGCCCGAGGAGGTCGCCAAGCGCTTGTTCCACCACTTCGAGCGCGTTCCGCTCCCGCTGGGTGCGACCCTGTACGTCCCCGGGGGCCGGTTGAATCACCTCTACTTCCCCAGCACCGCCATTGTTTCCCTGTTGCACATCATGGAGAACGGGGCATGGGCGAGATTGCGGTGGTCGGCAACGAGGGCGTCGTGGGCATCGCCCTATTCCTGGGCGGCGAAACCATGCCGAATCGGGCCGTGGTCCAGAGTGCCGGCCATGCCTATCGGATCGACGGACAGGTGCTCAAGCAGGAGCTCAACCGCTCCGGGGCGCTAAACCATCTGCTGTTGCGCTACATCTTGGCCCTGTTGAACCAGATGGCGCAGACCGCCGTGTGCAATCGCCACCATACCGTGGACCAGCAGCTCTGCCGCTGGCTCCTGCTCAGTCTCGACCGGTTACCGGGGAACGAGCTCGTCATGACGCAGGAGCTGATTGCCAATATGCTCGGGGTACGGCGGGAAGGCGTGACCGAGGCCGCCGGCAGGTTGCAGAGCGCGGGTTTGATTCACTACCACCGGGGCCACATCAGCGTGCTGGACCGGCCCGGGCTGGAGGC
>JBGSOR010000517.1:0-8953 GCA_041738985.1 Chromatiaceae bacterium
GTCGGGGCCGATCGTGGCGTCCGGTGCGGGCGGTAGGCCGGCTTCGCGCTGAGCGGTGTCGCAGTGCCAGCAACGGGCCTCGACGGGCTCTGGGGGTTGGGGGCTGGGGGCTTGGGTCTTGGTCTTGGCCATCAGGTGCACTCCGTATGTTGATAAGAGGGGGCTCGCCTCAGCTTCGGCATCAGCCTCCAATCCGGGGTCATGGCGCCGTCCAGGTCCAGGGTGATCGCGCCCCCTACCGGGAGGTTGCGCAGCAGCAGGCCCAGCGCCACAAGTCGACCACGGGGGATGCCGGACAGGGTGTCGAACATCTGGACGGCGTGCTGCCGGATGTCGTCCAGTAGGTACTGCGCGGTAGCCTGGTTGGTGGCGTACAGGTCCAGGGCCTCCCGGTCGTGCACTCCCCGCGGGCCGAAGAAGGTGCCGCGCTGCAGGCGCGCCAGGGCTTCCCTGACGATGTCGTCCCTGGCGTGGATGCCGTAGCGGCGCAGCTCCTCCAGGCAGATCTCCGCCAAGCTGCCGGCTGCCATACCGCCCAGCAAGGCGGGCATGGCGCGGTCGTGATCGATCCCGGACAAAAACTCCCGGCGCTCCCACAGGTCCGTCTCGCAGATGTAGGTCCAGGTGTCCTCCCGCGCGATCTCGGCCCTGGTTGCGCCGCTGAGGGCCGCTCTGAGGGCGTGGCCAACCTCATGCGCAGCGAGGGCGGTAAGGTCCTCCAGGTCCACCGTCATCCCCGCAGCTCTTGGGCCCAACGGTGAGCCGCGATCATGAGGGCGGTGCTTGCCGGCAGGTCTTGGTCCCGATGCAGGTGGGCGGCGCGACCGACCAAATGGTCGAAGGCGACAGATTGGTCCCACCCGAGGCGATAGCACAGTTCGTCCGCGATGTCCGCGGCGCCGGATTCGAGCAGGGCAGCGAACGCCTTCGGGGTGTCTGCGTAACCGATGACGATCATCGGATAATCGGCGGTTGATGCGCAGCTGGGGTCCCGATCAGGCCTTTCCAGGCCGGGTCCTTCTTCTGGGCCTCCAAGGTCTCGCGCTCCCGGGTTGCTGCATAGCTGGCCAGGCGCTCCTCCCACCTCGGGCGCAGGCGCTCCGCGAGGGTGAGGGTGATTTGCCGGGGGATCCTGTCCGCGGGTTTGCCGGCCTCCGCGCACTTCTCACGCAGGGCAGCTTCAACCTCGGCAAGGAACTCCGCGGACAGTCTGCGGGCGGACTCGAGGCTGCTTTGCGTCAGCAGACCAACCCGTGCGGTCAGGGCGTCCTTGTAGTCCTGATATTCGGTCTCGGCTCTCGCGGCATCGGTGGCCACGTCGGCAACGGCCTTCTCGACCCGTTGAACCAGTTCAATGTTGTCGGTGCTCATGCTGGCAGTCTCCCGCGAACAGGTCTTGGGTGTTCTTGACGATGACGCTCAACCTCGACCGAATAGTCCAGGCGGGCGGACTTGGCCATGGGCCGCAGCTCGGGGGCCCGTTCGGCGAGTCGTCCAAGGGCCTTTTGCCGGAAGCTCGCCAGGGCAACAGCGGTCGCGGATGTCCAGAGGGGTAGGAGCCGGGTCTCGATCTCGCTCAGCCTGCTCAAGGACGCGGTACAGGCGTTCTCCACCTTGCTGGCTGTTGCCGACGGGTCGTGCCCAGCTTGGGCGCTCATCGCGAGGCGCAGGGCCGCGCTTCTCACAGCAGGGGGCAGCCGATCCGATAGAGGTTCGATGCCGCGGATGTGCCCGGCGATGGACATTGCCGCATCCGCTTCCTTGATGGTTTCCGCCACTTCGGCGGAAACAGCGGACAGGACGTCCTGGGCCCGGTCTTCGACCTCCCGGAGCTGAGCTTCTACCGGGGGGACCGGGGCCGCGGCACGGCTCGCCATGCAGGACAACAGGTCGCCCAGTCGATCGGACAGCGGCTCATGCTGCGGGGTGACGGTGTCTGCAGCGCGGTCGATGGTGGAGAAACTGGCCTTGACCCGGCGGTCCCACTGCAGGTCCTTCTGGGGGATGGCCGTTGCGGTCAGGGTGAGGGTGTGGGCGGTCACAACCGAGGCGGCGACCTCGACGTCTTGGCGAGCCAATCCGCGGGCCAGCTCAGCCGATGCCTGGGCTCGGGCCAAGGTGCTGTCGATCCGGTCTGCGGTTTCTTGCTTCTCGTCCTTGAGCACAGTCCCTAAGCCTTTCATCAGCCCGCCGAGCTTGGCCGTGATCTCTTCCCGAATAACCGCCAGGTGCGCACTAATGCGGGAATCGACGGCTCTATTGATCTCGGCGGATGGGACCGGGGTTTGCTGGCGCGCATGGGCCAGCTCGGCGATACGCTTTTCGAGGGCATCAAGGTTGTACTGCAAATCCGCTACGGCGCGGCCATTAGGGGGCTCGCGCGAGCGGTCAATGGTGGTGATGCGTTGATCGAGCGTATCGATCCGGGTGGACAGATGGAGCAACGATGGCAAAACATCCGCGGGGAGCGCGGATTCGTGGGGATCGGACATGATTTACCTCGACAGAGGGCCGGACACGGCTATAGGGGATATTACCGCAGCTGCTTTCGTTGCTGCTCTTCTATTCGCTTGATACGCGATTCCAAGGCTTCTCTTGCCTGCCGCTCTTGTTCCAGCTTCTCGCTCATCTCGCGGTAGCCTTCCCTTCTTTCTGCGGGACCAGGGCGGGATCTTGGGTTGCTCATCTATCCGGTACCTCCGTTGATTGACTGGTTATTCGCGGCCAAGCATGCCGCCAATGCCATGGGACTCGGGGTCGTCCAGCGGGGGCACGTCGGCACCGGCAGCGGCAAGGCGGGCGTGCATAGAGCGCCCGGCAGGGGATACGGCAGCGGTGGGGCCTGATCTGTAGCCCCAAGCCTCCAGGACGGCCACAGACTGCCCGAGCAGGCCCAGGGGCAGCCCATGGACGATGGTGTTACGGCAGACGGGGCAAAGGCTGTTGATCGGGGCACTGGCCTCGCGGCAGGCCTGGCAGCGCTGAATAGGCGCAGGTTGCGGGGCGTCGATCATGGGGACCATTAGCACGCTCATATAGCTACCCTATCATGCCTCCGGTACTCATTACAGGAACGCCGGACTCGGCCATTTGCGTGGCGCTTATTAAAGCCATTGCGCCGTCAATCTTTGCCGAGCCGACGCCCGATGACGATGCATCGTATTTGCGCAGGCGGCCGTTTTCGAGGATCAGGTTCGCGACGTTGGCGCCCAGTAATGGCTGATTGCCGTGGTGCAGCATGCGGTCATGCGCTACAGCCGACACCCGATCGAGCGCCGCCGGTAGTTGCCAATTCTGTGGGATGATCTCGAATTGTGCGCCGACTTCATTCGCGAATTTAGCGGCAAAACCCGCCAATCCCCACCCGTCGCCGCCGAACCGCACTCCTGCCAGGGTGCGCAGCAGCCCGCGGCAATAGCTGAGCACGGCTTGTTCTAATTCCGACGTGGAATCGAATAAGAACAGCTCCTCGGCTTTAATAGCGGCGTCGTAAACCTCCTTCAGCCGTTTCGGCGCTTGCTCGTATGTCGCACGCAGCAGGTGCTGTCGCGACCAAACGTAATAGTGCCCACCCGAGGTCATCAGCACGACCAAGGCAAACGGGTCATCCAGTCCGGAGCTGGGGTCCATGGCCACGAAGGTGGGGCTATGCTCGGGCACGATCATCGCCGGGTCGTGACACTGGGCCCAGTAGTCCGCCAGCCGGGTCGTACCGCTTCCACCCGCACGGTCGGTGGCCTCGATTCCCAACCTTTGGCTTAGTAGAAGCTCCATCGTTGCGGGACCTTCTGCGTCCGCCGCTTGGGCCGCTTCGATGAGTTCCCTTTCCATGGCCTCGGCGTTCATCGTCCCGCGTTCGCCCGGTTGGGTGATCATCGATGGCATGCCGAAAAACCAAAAGCGCGAGTCTGCGGCATCGATGTCGGGGCGCACCTTCGCATTCGGCAGCTCGAACAGCACGGGCAAGACGGACGGATCGATAAGCGTGCCATCGCGAATAGCGCGCATGCGCTGCAACCAGCTTTTGTAATAACCTTCCGGTCGTGCCACAGCGGCGGTGGTTATACCGATCTGGCGAAACTCTTCACTATTCTGTCCGCCGCGCTTTAATTGATCGATGACAGCGGCGAATTCTTTCGACTCGATGGACGCGGCATGCAGCTCATCGGCAATTAATAGCCCGGTGCGCACTCCGATAGCGTTTTCCATGTACGGGGAAATTGCACGAATAGCGATGCCGCTCGCTATATGGGTGATCTCTTTGCGGCTTATGTTGGAGCGGAATTTATTCGCTAGATAAGGGTCGGCGGCAATAGCTTCGCGGGCGTGATTGAATACGAGTAGCGCGCTTTCGACACCGGCCGCCACAATAATGACATGGCAGCGCGTATTGATGCCGCGCAATGCCCAGTCGATTACCTGTGCGATGGAAATGCTGGCAACGAAAAACGATTTACCGGAACCCTTCCCGCATTTAATACCGATTTCAGTGATAGCGGGGTTGCCGGACGGGTTGGTATCGCCCCAGCCGCGCAGGATGGTGCGCTCCTGCCACGGCAAAATGAACTCCTCGAAGCGCAGACCGGCAACCGGCCCCTGAGTCCCGATGACGTTGCCGGTCAGGTCCAGGAACTCTCGCCCGCGCCCAGTGGGGTCGGTGGGGGGCAGCAGGACATCTTCGGCCCGTTCGACGCGGTACCACTGCGGGTTTGCCGTGGGGCCCATGCTGTCGAGCTCAGCCGTCTAGGCGGGCGCCGTTGGTCTTGGGCTTTGCCTTGGGCTTCTTCGGTGCCCAGGGGTCGCCCGGTTGCTCGGCCTCTGCAGCCGTTGCGCCGGACGTCGACAACCGGACCCGGGCGGCGGGGCATAGGCCTAGGGTCATGGCCAGCTTGCCGATGGTGACGCGTAGCGAGTTGATCTGGGCGAGCAGAGGGTGGGGTTTCAGCCCATGCGACCCGTCGACGGTCATGCCCTCTTCGGCGACTTGGGCCCGGGCACTTTCGAGATCGGCAATCGCGAGGATGTAATGGCGCAGCAGGGCCTCGTCCGTTTCGTGCACGTATTTCCCGCCGCGGGCGAGTTGGTCGGCGGCTTTGCGGTAGAGCGGTCGGAAGCGCAAGGGGATCTCGGCAGGTGCGGCGCGAACCTTGGGGGTTGAGGCGTCTCTGACCGAGGTTAGGGTCGATTTGCGCATGGTCTATTTCTACGAAAACGCTCGATAAGGCTTGCGGCGAGAACACGTCTTGGGTCGTCAGGGTAATTTGCGGTGGGCGTTAAGCCCCCTGGAGCAGTCGCAGCCGTCCCCACCGGTTTAAACACCTCCCCCCCGCCCCCTGTTTTACACGTTCGCCCGTGCGTCAGACGGGGGGCCGAGCCGGTGGGTACGAACTGCGCGCGACGTGGATCGGGCCCCGGTTGAAACCAGCTCCGCCTCGGCCGTGCCGCTCCTTCCTTTGCCGACTTCGGGCTGTGGCAGGGCCAGCACATCGCCTGCCACAGGTCCCGCCTCCAGAAGCGCGACCTCCAATCCCCGCCATGTCCATGGATGTGATCGACAACAGTTGCCTGCGCCCCACAAGCGATGCAGCGTGGGTTAGCGCGCAGGAACTCCGCACGCGCTTTGCGCCACTCCTTGGATCGGTAGAGGGCGAGGCGCTCCAGGCCGGCGGGCGATCGGCTCGCGTTCGGGTTGCGCCGCGGTTTCATCGGCCGGACCGGATGTAGCGCTTGAAGTCGGGACACAACAACGACTCGACCTTGCCGCAGCTCGGTCGATCGGCGCACGAAGTGCAGGGCAGCGCGGCCATCTCCCGGGCGTGGCGCTCGGCCTCATAGTCGATGCGCTCGGGTCTCGGTCGCTGTTCCCGTTTCCAGGGCACCAGCCGGGCGGCGACGCGCTGAGCTTCATCGATCCCGGTATCCGTCACAGTCGGCGCACCGAAGCCCATCTAGGCGGCCTCATCGTCCAGGCGCAGGGGCGGGGCGTCACGGCATGGGCCTAATAACTCCACCAATCCAACCCGGGGCAGCTCAGGGGGCTCGCGCTCCAACCTCGCGACATGCTCCTCGATCAGCCGCAGCAGCAGCGCGTTTCGCGAGCAGCCGAGGGCCTTGGCTTGGGCGTCCAGTCGGGCGAGCAGCGGGCCCGGGATGCGGAGCGATGTGGGGGTGATCATGTCGCCGGATTGTAGTCGAGCAAGCGGCGAGGGCAAGCTCAACTGTGTGCGGCGGGGCCGGTTGAGTGGCGATTTGCATGTCAGGGCCAACAGCCAGCGAAACGGTACGCGCGGGCGAGCTCTGCCCGAAACAGCCACTAAAACCCTGCCAATGTCCCAGCATTTCACAAGGTACTTGGCAGGGTTTTGGTGGCTGTCTCCTATATATGGGGAACAGCCACTAAAACCCTGCCAAGTACCTTGTCTGCAGTAGGGCTATTGCCTGAAAATTGCAGGGAACAGCCACCAAAACCCTGACAATAACCTTGCGCCCCGGTTGGTTCACATTTCTACCGGTTCGCCCGCTTCGTACAGCCGCCGGAGGGTCGTCCGTTCCTCAGGGCTGAACCATCGGTGCATCGGGGTCTGCGCTCCGCTCGTCCGGCTCGCTTCCCTCCAGGTCTTGCCCTCGGTCCGCAGCTCTTCGAGCCGGGCGCAGACTTTCGCCCTCCGGCGCTCCCGGCGCTCCCGCTCCCGGACCTCCTTCTCGGCGTCGGTCTCGCTGGCGCGCTGTCGCTGGCTCTTCTTGCTTCGCGCCCTGGCAGGTTCCAGGCAGGTGACCCGGCCGGTGGACAGGAACTCTTGCGCCGCTTGCAGGATGTAGGGCAACGACCGACCGACCTCGATAACCTGGACACCTCCAGGGCGCACCCGTTTAGCGATGGCAACGGCGATATCCGGGTCGAGGGGTTGGATCTCGGGGGCGCCGTCCCGGTAGAGCTCGTCCGGGGTGTGGAAGATAAACACCCGGCGCTGAGCCGTGCCTTCCGGGGTCTCGGGGTCCAGGCGCTGCACTCTCCCGGCAATCTGTCCGATACGGTCGTTGCGGTCCCGGGTGCTTTCTTCGCGGACCGTGTCGGGGTAGATGTTCGCCGGGAGTATCAGGCTGTGCGTGGGGCTGTAGGACGACAGGTCCGCAAGCAAGATCCGGTATTGCGGCAGGTTCGCCGAGCGGCCGATCGAACTGCCGTTATAGGTGGCGAGACCCTTCTGTTCCGGCAGGTCGCCCAGACCGGGCATCGAGAGCGCGTTGAGGGTCTCGTTCTCGACGTAGGCGGCGAGGGCCAGCTCGCGGTGCGTCTTGACGAAATCCCGGGTCCGCTCCTTCAGGGCGAAGAAGACCAACGGCCGCTCGCCCAGCTTGATGGCCTCGGTGATCAGTAGCTCGATCTGTTTCGGTCCCATCGTCCAGCGGCAATGCAGGATCAGGGCCCCGTCGAGCAGGCGCTCGCGGCTCTCGATCTCCACCACCTCAGGCCGCTCGCCGCGGGCCGCTTCGATGGCATCCGGTAACCATCGCGGCATTTCGGCGCCAACGAACCGCAGCCGCTTGGCGTAGCGCACCATCCACGCGAGCGGCGACAGGTCGAGCAATTGCAGATACCGGACCGTGCAGGGGTAAGCCGGGAAGCGCAGCTCTTCGCCGAGACGCAGCAGTGCCTGATAACGGTCCTTCGCGGCCAGCTCCGCCGCGAGCCGCTCGGCCTCCCCAGGGAACACATCGGCGAAGATCAGCTCGGCCGCGGCTGCGGCCTTCCCGGCGTCCTTCCCGTGCCGGATCTTCCGCTCGGCGTCCCGGGCATAGAGTCCGGCCCGGGCAATCGCGGGGTCGACGATGTCGTTAGTGTGCGGATGGTGCCGAACGACCGTCGGCCGGAAGGCGGCGCGCAGAAGGTCGGCGAACACCTCCGCGGTGTCGTGATAGCGGGTCTTGCCGACTCCGCCGATATACCGGGAGAAATAGGCATCGTCCCAAACGGGTCGGGGGCCGGGGTCGAGTAGCTCCCAGCTGAATCCGCGGCGCCCGTCGGATGCCTGCCCGATGACGTCGCACCGGCGCAGTATCGGCGCGACGTCCACCGGCAGCCGATCCGGATCCGGTTGATCGGGCCGCCGGGCCGGGGTCAGCTCCAGACTGTGATAACGGTTGATGTGCCCGCGCAGCGCGGGCTTGGGGTGCAGCTCGCAGCCTCGGCAGTCCCCTGAGTGCACGAACGCGGGACAGCGGTCTACCGCCTGTTTCCGCGGGGCTTGTTGCCCGCGCGGTCGGACCGTGGCAAGCCGGCGGTCCAGGACCAGAATCCGCATCAAGGCCGCGGAGAATGCACCGGTCTCGTCGATGTATATCCGCAGCTCTTTGGCCCGAAGCAGTTGCCGGGGGTCCGGGAGTGCCGTGCCGTCGGCCTCGGGATCGACGTCCAGCGGCGCATCGCCCCAGATCGTGGCGATCTCGCGCACGATGGAATACCACTCCAGACTGTCCCCGCGACGCAGGAACCTCCCGGGATAAGCCCCATACAGACCGGTGCCGTGCCAGATGTGCTGGCCCTTGGCGTGGCGCTTATCCTGTCCGGCGTCATCCTCCGCGATCTCCGTCTCGAGCGAGATCAGGCCCAGCTCATCGGCGGTGTTTCCGCTGACAGCCAGGATCTCGGCCTCCAACTGCAGCAGTGCCCGGTTCGAATTCGTCGCTACGAGGGGGTAAGCGTCTTCGGCGATGTCGGACACGACTTGCCGGGCAATCTCCCGGGTCTTGCCGGTGCCGGTGGGGGCGATCACGACGGCGATGCGCCGGGGGGACGCCAACACCGATGCAACGTCCTGGGCCTCTTCCTCCGGCTCGGGGAGGGGCTCAGCCGGGCCTGAGGGCGCCTCGCCGTCTTCGTCGTCCTCTCCATCGTCGGCATCCTCCTCGGCGTCCTGGGGCTCGTCCTGCGGCGCCTCGGCCCCGGTCCGGA
>JBGSOR010000542.1:0-6647 GCA_041738985.1 Chromatiaceae bacterium
CCGCAGGTGCCGGCGCTGCGGCGGGTGCCGCTGGCGCCTGCTCTGCCCAGGCCGGCTGACCCAGGGCCAGGGCCAGGACGATGGCAGACGCGAGCGGGAGGGCTCTTGGTGTATAGGACATTAGGCTGTCTCCTCTTTAACTTTTGCTGTTTCGATCGACGCGCGGCGTGGCCGGTCCGGATCCCCTACAGCGGGGCCGCTCCCCGGAGAGACTGGAGCAGACTGCACCGCCAAGGTGCTACATCCGGAGGTCCCGAAGCGGCGCGCGGCGGCCTGGAGCTTAACCCATCCCCGTCCGGCAGGGCACTCCCCGCCGACCTCCGGCGGGCGGAAACAGGCTTGCAAATCGGCCGAATCCGAGGCCAATCCCGTCGTGGCGCGCGTTACACTTACCTCGCCGTCGATCTGCGACGGCTCCTGGGCGCGGGCCGTCGCGCGAGTGCCGGAGGGGTTGGATGCGCATTGGCGATCTGATGAGCGAGAGCGGGGTCAAGTTCGGGACCAGCGGCGCCCGGGGCTTGGTCGCCGAAATGACAGACCGGGTCTGCTATGCCTACACGGCTGGCTACCTCCACTACCTGCTGGGATCGGGTGCCGCCGCATCCGGGGCGGAGCTGGGTCTGGCAGGGGATCTACGACCGAGCACCCGGCGCATCCTCGCCGCCTGTGCCCGGGCTGCCTTGGATCTGGGAATGCGCCCCAGGTACTTCGGGCGCATCCCCTCGCCCGCAGTGGCCGCCTGGGGCATCGCCTGCGGCATGCCCTCTCTAATGGTGACCGGGAGCCACATCCCGGAGGACCGTAACGGCATCAAGTTCAACCTCCCCACCGGCGAGATCCTTAAGTCCGACGAAGACGGCATCCGCGCCCAATCGGTGGTCATTCCCAGGGGACTCTTCGACGCTTCGGGCGCATTCGCAGCCGGTCAGCTGTCTGCGCTCCCGGCGGAGGAGCCGGATGCCTACGACCGATATGTGGAACGTTACCTGAGTTTTTTCCCGCGCGGCTGCCTGTCTGACTTGAGGGTCGGGATCTACGAGCACTCCAGCGTGGCCCGCCGCGCCTTTGCGACTGTGCTCGGTGGCCTGGGGGCGCGGGTGGTGCGGCTCGGGTATTCGGACCGTTTTGTGGCCGTGGACACGGAGGCCGTGCGGCCGGAGGACTTGGCCCTGGCCCGGGGTTGGGCCGCCACCGGTCATTACGACGCCCTCGTCTCGGCAGACGGGGACGGCGACCGGCCCTTGGTGTCGGACGAGTCGGGCCAGTGGCTGCGCGGGGACATCGCCGGCATCCTGTGCGCCCAGGAGCTTGGGGTGCGGGCACTCGCGACCCCTGTCAGCAGTAATACCGCAGTGGAGCGTTGCGGCCGGTTCGAGCGGGTGCTGCGCACCCGCATCGGCTCCCCATTCGTCATCGAGGGCATGCAGAGCCTGTGCGCGGCCGGATTGGCCCCGGTGGCCGGTTACGAGGCCAACGGCGGTTTCCTGCTGGCGACCCCTATCGAACGGGGCGGGCGCACCCTCGCCGCCTTGCCTACCCGGGATGCTTTGGTGGTCGCCGTCGCCATCCTGCTCGCCTCCGCGGAGCAGGGCCGTCCGATATCGGACCAGGTGGCCGACCTGCCCGCCCGCTTCACTCACAGCGACCGGCTCGAGGAATTCCCTACTCAGATCGCCCGGGAGCGACTTGCCCGGCTGCAGGGAGGGGACCCGGCCCGGAACCGGGCGGCTGCCGAGGAGCTCTTTGGCCGGCTTTTCGGGCCGGTGGCCGGGGTCGACAGCACCGATGGGTTGCGCATCCGCTTCGAGAGCGAGGAGATCGCTCACCTGCGCCCATCCGGAAACGCCCCGGAGATGCGCGCCTACACGGAGGCGGACAGCCCGGAGCGTGCGGCTGAGATGAATTCCGCCTGCCTGGAGATCCTTGACGGCTGGCGGAAATCCAGAGCCGAGTAGCGAGTGGCTATTCGAAAAGGCCCGAGGGCCTAGGAAGCATCTCGATCATCGGCCCTCAGCCCCAGCAACTATCGACTTCTTCTTCCATGTCCACCCCATCCCAACTTCTGTGGGCCGTCGGGCTCGGCTTCTATGTGCTCGCCGTCCTCTTTCTCACGCTGATTCCCTATCGAGCGATGGTCGCCCGGGGCATGGAGCCGATACGGGCCGTCTATTACAATCGCAAGATCGTCCACATGCTGGCCGGTGGCGTGGGCTCCCTGATGGTGCCGCTGGTCTTCACCGACCCCTGGTACCCCCTGATCGCCGGTCTGCTCCTGACCCTGCTCACATTCCTCGCGCATGGCTCTGGCTTGCGGATGTACTGGTTCCAGACCCCGGATAACCGCAACGATGTGAAGTTCGCACTGATGTGGGCGGGCTCGGTCTCCGCCCTCTGGTGGCTGCTCGGGGACCCCTGGCTCGCCATTTTGCCGTCCCTCTATATGGCCTTCGGAGACGGGGTCACCGGGATTGCCCGCAACCTGGTGGTCCGCCGACGCTCTAAGAGTCCCGTCGGAAGCGTTTTCATGCTGCTGGTGTGCGTGCCCATGGGCTGGGTCATCGGCGGGCATGCCACCCCGTCCATCCCGGATTGGGGCGTCATTTCCGCGGTGTTGGCAACCTTCGTGGAGCGCTACGAATTCGGCCCCATCGACGACAATGTGTTGATCACGGTGTCCGCGACCGCGGTGCTGCTCTTAGGCTCTGCCCTCGGACCCATTGTGTAGGCGCGCTGGCGTCGGTATTGGGCGGGGCAGAGGCCGGACCGGGAGACCGGCCTCCTCAAGTTGGCCGGCGGGTGCCGGCCAACTCGTGCGGTCACAGGATGTAACCGCGCTCGTCGTGCAGGGCGAGGTCCAGACCCTCGGTCTCCTGCTCTTCCGTGACGCGCAAACCGATAATCGCGTCGATTACCTTGAGGATGACGAAGCTCATGACGCCCGTGTAGACGATGGTTGCGAGCACGCCCTTGGCCTGAATGACGAACTGACCGACGATGGTCATGCCTTCCACCAGGCCTTTGCCCCCCAGGCTCGCATCCGCGAAGATACCGGTGAGCAGGGCCCCAACGATACCGCCGATGGCATGGACGCCGAAGACGTCGAGGGAGTCGTCGTAGCCCAGCGCGCGCTTGAGCTTGGTGGAGGTCAGGAAGCAGATGGAGCCAGCGGCCGCGCCGATGATCAGCGCGCCCAAGGGGCCGGCGGTGCCGGAGGCCGGGGTGATCGCGACCAGGCCCGCGACTGCGCCGGTGGCGATACCCAGGACGCTCGGCTTGCCGTGGTGCGCCCACTCCACGAACATCCATGCCAGCGCCGCGGTGGCGGTGGCAATCTGGGTTACCAGCATGGCCATGCCGGCGTTGGCATCCGCGGCGACCGCGCTACCTGCGTTGAACCCGAACCACCCCACCCATAGCATCGAGGCGCCCACCAGCGTATAGCCCAGGTTGTTGGGCGGCATGGCGGTGGTCGGGAAGCCCCTGCGCTTGCCCAATACCAGGGCGGCGACCAGTCCGGCCACGCCCGCGTTGATATGCACCACGGTGCCGCCCGCAAAGTCCAGCACGCCCCAGTCCCACATCAGACCGCCATTGCCGCTCCAGACCATATGCGCGATAGGTGCATAGACGACAGTGAACCAGATACCCATGAACCACAGCATGGCCGAGAACTTCATGCGCTCGGCGAAGGCACCGACGATGAGTGCCGGCGTGATGATGGCGAAGGTCATCTGGAAGGTGGCGAAGACCGACTCTGGGATGGCGAGCGTCAGACTCTCCCGGGTCATGCCTGCGAACAGGGCCTTGTCGAGGGCGCCGACGAAGCTGTTGAAGTTCACCACGCCCTGCTCCATTCCGGTGGTGGAGAAGGCCAGGCTATAGCCGTAAAGGGTCCACAGGACCGTCACCAGGGCGGTGATGGCAAAGCATTGCATGAGCACCGAGAGGACGTTCTTGGCACGCACCAGGCCGCCATAGAAGAGGGCGAGTCCGGGAATGGTCATGAACAGGACGAGCGCGGTGGAGGTGAGCATCCAGGCCGTATCGCCGCTGTTGAGTGTGGGTGTCGCAGCCTCGTCCGCGCCCGCGAACAGTGGCGTGAGCGCCAGTGCGCCCGCAAAGACCCCTGCGAGGGTCCGGTGGGTCTTGGTTTTCATCGATTATCCTCTCCTATGCGTCACAGGGCGTCCGAGCCGGTCTCGCCGGTGCGGATGCGGATGACCTGCTCGAGGTTGAACACGAAGATCTTGCCGTCGCCGATCTTGCCGGTACGGGCCGCATTGGTGATGGCCTCGATGACCTTGTCCACCAAGCCGTCGTCGACCGCGATCTCGACCTTGATCTTGGGTAGAAAGTCGACGACATACTCGGCACCGCGGTAGAGCTCGGTGTGGCCCTTTTGACGGCCGAATCCCTTGACTTCGGTGACGGTGATGCCGGAGACGCCGATGTCCCCGAGGGCCTCGCGCACGTCGTCGAGCTTAAAGGGCTTGATGATGGCTGAAACCAGTTTCATGACGAAAAGCTCCGATGATTAGGTGGCAATGCCGACGAGTAGAAAGGCTGCGACCTGCCGGTGTGCGCGCGCACCGGGCGGCGGCGAGGCTCGGCAGGCGTCCCGACCTGGCTGGACTGTTCGACCGCGATCCCGCCGCGGCCGCTCGCTGCTCGATGGCATTGAGCTAAAGGCGCCGGGCGCGTGGCCCAGCGCAGGCGATGGTCTCCCCTCAGAATGACTTCGAAAGGGTAAAGACCGCGGAGTTGCCGCACTGGAAGGGGGCCTCGCAGACATCCGAGTCGGTGCGGTCCACCCAGGCCACGGTGCCCACGACGCCGTTGTAGATCTCGCGGGACAGGCTCACGCTGTAGTCTTCGTAGCCGTCGGCGCCGCCATGGTTCGGGCTGTTGTTGAATCGGGTCCAGCCGTAATGGCCGGTCAGACTAAACTCGTAAGGCAAGGGTACGGCGACTGTGAGGTCGTAGTACCAGGCGGCCTTGAGGCCGAAGTAGTCGTCGCTGAAGTTGGCCGTGAACTTGGGCGTGAAGTAGCCCATCACGTCGTAGCTGAGGGCGGCGTGGTACTCGTTCGTGTTATTCACATCGGTGTCGGTCATCGGATATTCGTAGCGGACATAGCCGATATCGACGCCCAGCGGGCCGAAGCTGTAGGCCCAGCCGGCCTTGATGTCGAGCTCCATGCTGGCGCCGTCGTAGCCGGCATTGGAGAGCACCGTCTCTTCCGCCCCCTCGGTCTCCGGTGCGACCAATACCTGCTCGCCGTTCGCATTCTCGAGCGTCCAGTAGCTGGTGCGCGAGGAGCTATCGACATTGGAGCCCCAGAGCCCCAGGTAGATCCCAAGCGGCTTATAGGAGTAGTCGAATCCGCCCTGGACCGCCGGACCGTTATTGGTCTGGCTGACGCCGCGGAAGAAGTAGTTGCTGGTGAGGGCGACGTTGGCGGTCAGGGCGTGTGGACCGTCGTCGGCCAGTGCCAGACTGGTGGTGCCCAGACAGGCCGTGATCAGGGTGCCGCGTGCGCACAGCTCGGCGATTCGGAATGCGTTCATTGGAGATCGTACCTCTATGGCTCGTACAAGATGCATGTGGGTACCGCGGTTGCGCGGGACCCGCCGCCGGCTGGCCCGGTCGGACAGGTCGACGTGGTGGCGTCAATGCAACTCGCGCGCCAAGCGCACCTGTGCGTTAAACACAACGGTTGGAGGGTGTTTGTCCCTCGGGCACCACAACCGCGACGCACCGGATTGGGCCCGAATAGGGCGTTACAGACAGGGGTTTTGCCCTATGATGGTGCGTTCCCAGGTGGGAAAGACGGAGTCGGCTCAGGTCCCTATAATGTCGATCCGACCCGGTCGGGACCAGCGAACGGCCCGCGGCTAACGGGATACTGAATTAGGTACCGAACCATGTTGGATCCAAAGCAGCTCGACGAGCTCGCCCAGCGCCTGGCACGCGCCATCCCGAAAGGCCTTCAGACCCTCCAGGAGGACCTGAGCCGCAACCTGCGTGCCTCCCTGGAGGCTGGCGTCGCCCGTCTGGACCTGGTGAGCCGGGAGGAGCTGGACGTGCAAGCGGCGGTGCTGGCCCGTACCCGGGAGAAGGTTCGTCAGCTCGAGCTCAAAGTCTTTGAGCTGGAGCGCGCCCTGGGCGACGACCCCTATCGGACCGGACCTTAGCGCGACGGGGTGGGGCCGAGCTCGGCTCCCCGGTCCGCTCCCGCCATTCGCCGTCCTTGGCACTCTGCGTCCTGCATAGCCGCGCCCGGCAGGGGATCTCGGCCCCACCGGTGACCGTGGAGGTGCACCTCTCGGGCGGTCTGCCCTCCATGTCGATCGTCGGTCTCCCCGAGATGGCGGTGAAGGAGAGCAAGGACCGCGTTCGGGGCGCACTGCTCAACGGGCGCTTCAAATTCCCGGCGGGGCGGGTAACGGTGAATCTGGCCCCGGCGGACCTGCCGAAGGAGGGCGGACGCTTCGACCTGGCGATCGCACTGGGCATCCTGGGCGCCTCCGGCCAGATCCAGTCAAGTGGATTGCAGGGTCTGGAGCTTTTGGGAGAGCTGGCCCTCTCAGGTGACCTGCGGCCGGTGTCCGGCGTCCTGCCGGCGGCGCTCGCCGCCCGCGCGGCGG
>JBGSOR010000543.1:0-6156 GCA_041738985.1 Chromatiaceae bacterium
TGCTCTTCCGATCTGCCGAGCTCCAGCGCCCGGGGCCCGTGGTCAATGCCGCGGCCTCACTGGCCAACGGCCTGCACCAACCCGACGACCTGACCGCGCTCTATGCCCTGATGCGCGAGGTGGCGGACGGCTTCAGTCCGGCGCTGATCCAGGAGTCCGCCGGGGGCGATCCCACTCGACCTTGGCGGGTGCTGCTCCTGGATCTGGCCATCGTCGCCACTCGCAGCCACCGACCTTCCCTGATGGCTGAGGCCTTCGACCGCCTCTGCGATCAGCTACCCGAGGACGCGCCCGACTTTTTCCGGGAGGGCATGGGCCAGATGGATGTCCTGGGCTACCCCCAGCCGGTGCGCGAGGTCATGGAGCGCTATTACACCCTCTGGTGCGCCGGGCAGCGGCTCCATTAGGGCTGACCGATACGCCATCGCCTATCTGCGGCTGGGGTCAGTGCGGCTGGGGTCAGAACCCGCCGGAGAGTCTACGATTTGGAGGAGAGACTCGTAAGTCTGGGGGTTTTCAGTCGTGGACAATCGAGACGTTCTGGTCGGAGTCCTGGCGAGCGCCTTGATCGGCACCCTCATCCTCTGGTGGCAGTCCTACAAGCCCGAGCCGAGCGGTCCGCAGGGGTCCGGCCGGGCGCCAACCGAGCCGCTGCCACAGTTACCCGCTCGGGCGCCGACCTCCCCCCCGATGCCTGCACGTTACGACCCGTCGGCCGCTCGACCGACCCCGAGCTGGTACCCTGACCCCATGCCCGAGGCCGGTATACCCATCGGTCCCGACCAGGTCGAGTCCTTCCGCTTCCGGCCACTGGGGAAGCGTGAGCTCGAGCGACTGGAGCGCCAGGCCCCCTATCCCGCCTCCCCCTGGTCTCCCCAGGACAGAACCCGGACCGCCCCCGAGCTCGGCGCACAACCGATGCAGCCCATGGAGCCTTGGGGCGCCTGGCGACCCGGGCACGGGGGCTCCAGCGCAGGGCCGCGGGACTCCGGACGCGACGCACAGGACTTCTGGCAGGGACCCAGCCCCAGCCCGTACCAGCACATTCCCCACCGGGACTCCTCTCCACCGGACGAGTCGCCCCCCTCCCAGCGGATGTACCCGGCCCTCGACCCGCCCAACGACGGACCGCCGGCGGACCGACCACTCATCGGACGGCGATCGCCCGGTAACGGCTCAGGCCTCCGAATCGCCCGGTCCGCTCGCAGCGCCTCCCAGACGAGAGGAATACTTGCCGCACCAGCAGCCGCCGCGCTTGAGCCGACCGCCGGGCGGATGGAGAAAAAGGGCCGGATCTGCGATGCTTGAAACCCGCCAGCGCCATACACCTCCCGACTCTATGCCGCGCAAGCCCAAGTCCGCATCCAAGCCGATCAACGTCGCCGGGGAGCTTTGGCTCAACGTCAACGACGTCGCCTTCCTGGGCGAGGAGCGCATTGCGCTGCTGGAGCAGATCGCCGCGCAGGGCTCCATCACCCAGGCGGCCAAGGCCTGCAAGGTCAGCTACAAGGCGGCCTGGGACGCGGTGGATGCCATCAACAATGTCTCCCCCGCGCCTGTCGTGGAAACGGCCACCGGCGGACGTGGTGGCGGCGGCGCCCGCCTCACCGACGAGGGCCGGCGTCTGATCGCCGCCTATCGCACCATCGCGGCTGAGTACGGCCGCTTCCTGGACGGCATCAACGCCGCCATGGGAGACCCGAGCGCGGCGCTCGGCCTGCTGCGTCGGCTCGCCATGCGCACCAGCGCACGCAACCAGCTCATCGGCCGGATCGTCGCAGTCAGTGCCCGCACCGTCGATGCAGAGGTCCTGATCGAGATCCAGGGCGGCGAGCGAATCGCCGCGGGCGTGACCAACGAGAGCGTCGAAGCCCTCAGCCTGCGCCCCGGGCGCAACGTCTGGACCCTCATCAAGGCGGTCGCGGTCGGGATCAGCCGAGAGCCAGACCCGGATCGCCCGCCGGGAATCAACGCCTTGTGCGGAACGGTCCAGCGCATCACCCGCGGAGACGGGCCGGCGGAGGTCGTTGTCGCCCTCCCCTCGGGCGTCACCATTCGCGGCGTCGTTGCCGCCGAGCTGCTGGAACGACTGGACCTGAAGGAGCAGGACACGGCCTGGGCGGTCTTTCCGGCGTCCAGCGTCATCGTCGGGGTCGACAACTGAGGGAGCGCCCGACTGGACTCGCTGGCCCCCGATACTAGGGGCCACGCAGGTTCCATCACTCTCCCTGAGCGCAGTCGAACCCGACCGATCTACTTGGACGACGTCAAGGCCCGCACTGTGCGGCTCGGAAGCTGGTCGGCAGGTGGACCAGCAGATAGTCGATCAGGCTGCGGACCGAGGGCAACATGCCCCGCGGGGTGGGGTACAAAAGATAGATCGGTTTCGTCGCAGCCGCCCAGTCCGGCAGAACCCGCAAGAGCATTCCAGCCTCGATCATCGCGGCGACGATCGGCTCCGGCAGGAGTGCGATTCCGATTCCCTGGCGGCAGGCCTCCAGCAACAGCCGCAGATCGTTGGCGACGACCCGGGGTGCGAGTCGGAGTGTGGCGACGGCGCCGTCCGATCCGATCAGATCCCAGCGCATCTGGCCGTCGAGAAACTCTTCCGGTCGGCCCAGGGTGTCATGGGTCGAAAGCGCCTGCGGCACATTGGGAAGACCGGCAGGGGCGAGATAGGTCGGACTCGCCACCAGGATGCGGCGTCCGGTACCTAAGGGCTGCGCAACCAGGCCCAGGGCCTCTTCCTCGATCCGCCGACCCGCGCGCAAGGCCAGGTCGAAACGCTCTTCGACCAGATTCACCTCCCGATTCGTGGCCTCCAGGACCAGGTTGACCTTCGGATGGTCGGCCAGGTAGCCCGGCAGGATGGGCGCCAAGTAGGTCTCCGCCATCGCCTGAGGACAAGTCATCCGCACGGTCCCGCTCGGCTCGCGACGCAGGTCGGCGACGCTCTCGTAAGCGGCCTCGGCGCCTTCCACAGCCGCCAGACAGTGAGCATAGAAGCGCTGGCCGGCCTCGGTCAGGGCGATGCTCCGGGTCGAGCGCTGCAGCAATCTCACTCCCAGACGCGCCTCCAACACCGCGATCCGACGGCTCAACCGGGTTTTCTCGACACCGGTCGCGCGCGCCGCGGCAGAAAAACCCTGGTGCTTCACGACCGAGGCGAAATAGACCAGATCGTTGAAGTCGTCCACGGACGATTGGTGCTCCAGTGCAACGGTCTTTCGGACTCTCGCCATCTTATCACCGGGCCGTTGCAACAGTAGTCTGTGCTCCGGCCTTGGTGGCGGTAGTGACTTCCGTCACTCCAAGCAAGACTCAACCGACCTTTCCTATTACCTCCGCCGTGTTCCGCAGGAGAATCCCGTGAAACTTAAGCCACACGCGATCGCCGGTCTCGCTTCTTTCGCATTCATTTTCGCTTTCTGGACCTCGACCCTGGTCTCGGAGCTATTCCTATCGCATGACGCGGTCGCGTCGGTCAAACAGGCAGTCGTCTATGCCTTTGCGGTTTTCATTCCTTGCATGATCGTCACGGGAGCGACCGGATTCGCGATGGGAGGCAAAAGTACCCATCCCCACGTGGTCGCGAAGCGCCGCCGCATGCCTTTTATCGCATTGAACGGCATCCTCGTCATGGTCCCGGCAGCGCTCTTCCTGAACGCCAAGGCGGGCGCGGGCGAATTCGACGCTTGGTTCTATGCTGTCCAGGCCTTGGAGCTTGTCGCAGGCGCAGTCAATCTGTCCCTCATGGGCCTGAACATCCGAGACGGCATTCAATTGACCGGCCGATACGCGCCTCGCCTGGGAGGCAGCGGGGCTTGAACGTTCCGACTTGCACCTCGCGGTCACTGCGGCGGTCCTTTCCGCGGTCGGGGACCCCGAGGATCCGACGCAGGGCGGGAGCATTCAAGTGGTGCTCGAAGAGGTCCCTGAAGGCAATTGGGGCGCGGGGGGTCGGACCATCAGCCTCGCGTCCATTGCCGACAAGGTTGGATTACCCAAGAACGGCGAGCGCTTCAAGTGGGTTCAACGCTATTTTGCCGCCAAATCCAGGCAACGCATCGCCGCTGGATATCCGGAGGACGCCGGCGGACTGCTTGCCGGCGAACCCGAGGCGGGGCGATAGGGAACGGCTCGCCGCCCAGGGCAGGCGGTCAGGGGATGAGCACCAGTATGCAGGACGCCGTGAACCTTGCCTGGAAGCTGGCGTTGGCGGACCACAGGTTGGCCACGTCGCTGCTCGACAGTTCCAGCTCCGAGCGATCCTGAGTCCACAGCGGAGAATGCACAATGCTGACGCTCTATTCTTTCCCGTCGCTGTTCGGCGTTGCAGACAACAATGCCTATGGGCTGAAGGTTTACGCATTCCTGCGACTCGTCGGGCTACAATTCGAGCATGTGCACATCTTCGACTCATCGAACGCCCCGCGCGGCCAACTCCCCTACATCGTCGACGACGGCGATACGGTTGGAGACAGCGAAACCATCATTGCCCATCTCATCCGCAAGCATGGCCTGACCATCGATTCCGCACTCACCCGCTCGCAGCGCAACACGAATCTGCTGATTACCCGCATGCTGGACGATCTTTACTGGGTTATGTCGTATTCACGCTGGCAGGATGATCGCTACTGGCCCGCCTTCAGCTCGGCACTGAAACGCGAGCACCCGAGCTTGACCGACGACGATCTGCTCAAGACCAAGGAATTCAACCGCCAGCGCTATTACTTTCAGGGTATCGGCCGTTACGAGCCAGATGACGCGATCGCGCGCGGACTTGCCGACCTGGGGGTGCTCGGCGATCTTATTCCGACCCATGGCTACGCACATGGCGACACACCAACCAGCATCGACGCCAACATCTATGGCTTCATTGCCAACATCCATTTCTACGAAATCGATACGCCCTTAAAGCGATTCGTCGATGAGCATGAAAATCTCGTCCGCCACTGTCGTGACATCCATGCGGCCATAGGCGCCCCCCAGAATTGATTGCCTGGTGGAAAGTACCTCCATTTTGGGGGTAGAAGGCAAGACCTAGCCCCGCTTTCGCCCTCTCCGACTGGGACTCCTGTCGGGTGGCCCGCGACCGCCCCCAGCCCAACCCCCATCATGTGCCGGGTGCCGCCCGACGACTCCGCCATCAACACCCAGGCCCCGCGTCCTGTCCGTTCCCAACGCCGGTCGCGGCATTGGCGGGCCCTGTTCAACCCGAGGGCGGCCGATGGGTCAGGGTCGCTCCCCGGCCAGGGCCAGTACGCACTCGACGACGTCGTCGGCGAGTGATTCGTGGACCTGGCGAGTGTCTGCTGTCCACGCGACTGCGGACCCCGGGCGGTGAAGCACCAGTGTCCGGAGTTGGCCGGTCCAGGCTGTCGGCATACCCGAGCCGAGTGACCGCAAGTGCGATCAGGCATTATCCTGGGAAGCCCGGAAGGCATCGATCCGTCGCGATCGCACACGCGCCCCGTGCCAGCCATACTTTGGGACATACATCGGCTCGTCGCGCCGGCAGCTAGGTGCCCGAACCCTTGGGCAGACGATAGTCGCGTACCAGCGGAAACAGGTGACGCACCACAAAATCTCCCGCGGGACATGGGGCTGTGCTACAAACCCCACGCAATCGGACGCGGCTACCGCGACAGCTCCACCTGGTCGTAGACCTCGGCCAGCGACAGCTCGGCCTCAACGACGGGCAGTGGGACGGATTCCGACGGGTCTTGATCGCGGCTCTGGCTCCAGGTCCCGTCCGGCTGGCGGAGTAGATGCTCCGCCAGCACCTGGTACTGCGACAGCAGCAGATAGGCCCGCAGGCTTTGGAGGTTTCGACAGTGCCGGAGCTTGTCGCCGCGGTCGTAGGCTTCGGTTCGGTCGCGATGACCGGCCGTCTTGCGCGGCATCCAGGTCGCGTTGAGGTCCGCCCATGACCACGCGTCGCGTATGGCGGATCCCATCGGCTGGATCGCTCGACCGACTGTCACAGGCCACCGAAGACCTCCCGCCACCCGGCCAGGGGGAGGCGCGTGTGCGGGTCGAGGCGATCGGCCTGAACTTCGCGGACGTCTTCGCCTGCCTGGGTCTGTACTCGGCGACGCCGCAAGGCGCGTTCGTCCCGGGTCTCGAGTGTGCGGGCGTCGTCGAGGCGCTGGG
>JBGSOR010000009.1:0-2431 GCA_041738985.1 Chromatiaceae bacterium
GCGCAGGGCGGCGCCGAGGTGCAGGCAGGCGGGGACCCGCGTCCGGCGGTCACCCTGGCGGTCGCCAAACGTCCCGGGACGAACGCCATCGCGGTGGGCAACCGGGTTCTGGAGAAGGTGGCCCTGCTCAAGGGCAACGCGATCCCGGACGGGGTCGAGGTGACGGTAACGCGCAACTACGGGCGTACCGCCACCGACAAGTCGAACGAGCTCCTTTTCCACATGGCCCTGGCTGTGGTGGGGGTAAGCATCCTGGTGGGGATGGTGCTCGGGTGGCGGGAGGCATTCGTGGTGGCGATCGCCATCCCCATGACCTTGGCGCTGACACTGGCGACCTTCTATCTGCTGGGGTTCACCCTTAACCGCGTCACCCTGTTCGCACTGATCTTCTCCATCGGCATCCTGGTGGATGACCCTATCGTGGACGTGGAGAACATCGTGCGTTATTTCCGACTCCCGGAAAACCGGGGGCGGCCCCTGAGCGAGCTGGTGATCGACGCTGTGAACGAGGTCCGCAGCCCGCTGATCCTTGCCACCCTGACGGTGATCGCCGCGGTGCTGCCCATGGCCTTCGTTCAGGGACTCATGGGGCCCTATATGCGCCCCATCCCCATCGGGGCCACCGCCGCCATGCTCTTTTCCATGGCCGTCTCGTTCATCGTGACCCCTTGGGCGGCCAACCGGATCCTTGGCCGGCTAGCGCTGCACCGGCCCCCGCCAGCCGAGCGCGAGGACTGGACCACCCGGCTCTATCGCGGGTTCATGACACCACTGATCCAGGTGCCGCGCCGCGGGATGCGTTTTCTGTTTGCCATCTGCCTGCTGCTCTTGCTAGCCATGGGTCTGGTCGCCCTGGGGGCGGTAAAGGTCAAGATGCTCCCCTTCGACAACAAGAGCGAGCTCCAGCTCATCCTCGATATGGACGAAGGGGCGACCCTGGAGCAGACCGCCCGAGTCGCATTGGAGCTGGCGGATACGGTGCGTCGGGAGCCGGAGGTGACCGATTACCAGGTCTATGTAGGGACCGCGGCGCCTTATAACTTCAACGGATTGGTCCGGCACTATTTCCTGCGCCGGGGGCCCAATGTGGCCGATATCCAGGTGAACTTCATCCCCAAGGAGGAGCGCGAGGCGCTCAGTCACGACATCGCCAAGCGGCTGCGTGAGCGGATTGCGCCGATCGCCGAGCGCCACAAGTCGCGGGTCAAGGTGGCGGAGGTCCCGCCTGGGCCTCCGGTCTTGCAGACCCTGGTGGCAGAGGTCTATGGACCGGACTACGGACAGCAGATCGAGAACGCCCGAATGCTACGCGGGCTCCTGGAGCGAACCCCCGGGGTCGTGGACGTGGACTGGTACATGGAGGAGGACCAGGCACGACTCGTCTTCCGGATCGACCAGGAGAAGGCGGCCCTGAATGGGGTCAGCGCGGATCAGCTGGAACGGCTGGTGCGGATCGCCGAGGCAGGGGTCGATGCGGGGCTGCTCCATGATTCTCGGGAGCGGGAGGATGTACCGATCCGGGTGCGACTCCCGATCGCCGAGCGCGCCGAGATCTCGGGCTTGCTGCCACTGCCCCTGCGTAGCGCGGATGGCGGCCGTGTGCCCTTGGGCGAGCTGGTCCGCATCGAGCGCACCGTCGGCGAGCATAGCCTCTACCGTAAGAATCTGGTGCCGGTTGTCTATGTCACCGGGGACGTGGCGGGCGACGTGGAGAGTCCGGTCTATGCCATCCTCAAGCTCGGGGCGGAGATCGAAAAGCTCCCCTTCGCCGGATTGGCGGAGGGCGAGTCCTTGACGATCTGGAGCACGCGTCAGCCCTTTTCCACCCTCGAGCCCGCGATGAAATGGGACGGTGAGTGGCACATCACCTACGAGGTCTTCCGGGACCTCGGGGCCGCCTTTGCGGTGGTGCTGGTGCTGATCTATACGCTCATCGTGGGCTGGTTCCGGTCCCTGCGGACACCCCTGATCGTCATGGCGGCGATTCCATTCTCCCTGGTCGGCATCCTACCGGCCCATTGGGCCATGGGGGCCTTTTTCACTGCCACCTCGATGATCGGATTCATGGCGGGGGCCGGGATCGTGGTGCGCAACTCGATCATCCTGGTGGACTTCATCAAGCTCCGCGTCAAGCGGGGGATGCCGCTCGCGGAGGCGGTGGTGGACGCCGGGGCGGTGCGTTTCCGGCCCATGATGCTGACCGCGATGGCGGTGGTGGTGGGCGGAAGCGTGATCCTGTTCGATCCCATCTTTCAGGGGCTCGCTATCTCCCTGATGGCGGGGGAGGTGGCATCGCTGCTGCTCTCGCGCATGGCGGTGCCGGTCATCTACTTCCTGGCGATGCGGCGGCAGCACGAGGGTGCCCGGGGCGGGGCCGAGCAGACCGCGACCGAGCTCGACGTGCCCGGGTCGCCATCGGCGGCGTGATCCG
>JBGSOR010000012.1:0-1951 GCA_041738985.1 Chromatiaceae bacterium
GCCAGCGCCTCCGGGTCTCGGGGCGGGACCAGGAGTCCGTTGCCGTCCGGCTCGACCGCCTCCCGGCAGCCGGTCGCGTCCGTAGTCACCAGCGGCAGACCGGCCGCCGCGGCCTCGATCAGGAACTTCGGTAACCCCTCCCGATAGTAGGAGGGCAGACAGGCGATGTGGGCCTGCGCCAGGACCCCCGGCATGTCGGAGCGGTAGCCCCACCACTCGATGCATCCCTCCCGCTGCCAGGCCCGGAGCTGCGCCTCGCCCACCGAGGAGGGGTTGCCCGGATCGGGCTTGCCCACCAGGACGCAGCGGATCGGAATCCCCCGGCCCTTGAGGAGTCGGGCCGCCTCCACCAGCTCCCCAACGCCCTTGTCCCACAGCATCCGGGAGGCGAGCACCGCGACTGGCGTACCTGCGGGCTCCAACCGGGGGACGAAACGATCCAGATCGACCCCCGAGCCGGGGATCAGGGTCGGCTCGACGCCCGTGAGGCGCCTGATCTGGGCCTGGTCGTCCCGATTCTGGACCAACACCCGCACCTGCGGGGCGGCAAGCAGGGCGCGGTAAGCGCCCCCCACCAGGCCGCGAATCAGGCGTGCCCGAACATCCCCGGAGGTGAACAGGTACCCCATCCCGGCCACCCCGTTGACCACGGCGGGCACTCCGGCAAGACGCGCCGCCAGGGTGCCGTAGAGGACCGGCTTTTGAGCAATGTTGTGCAGCAGGCTCGGGCGCAGGTCCCGCAGCACTCCGATTAGACGGCGGACCACGTCGATCTCGCGCAACGGATTCATACCCTTGCGCGAGACCTGGAATGGGACGAGGTCCAGACCTGCCTCACGGATCGCATCCCCGTGGGCGTCCACGCCGGTGACGACGGTCACGGCGTAACCCGCGTCCCGCACCGCCCTGGCGAGTGCCAGGTAGTGATGGCAGAAGTACCAGTCCACCGTGACAAAAAAGGCGACCCGAGGTCGCCGGGACAGGGTGAGACCGGCGCTCGGATCCACGCTCACGGCCGCCCCCCGGAAAACGTGGTCGATCCGGACGGGAAGGCGCGGGAAATCCGGCTCATCCGCGCGCTCCGGCCGCGCAGCTTCGAAGGTACCAGCGTGCCGTGCGATCGATGCCTTCGCCGACGGCAACCGGCGGCCGCCAGGCAAGACGGTGCATGGCCTTCGAGGCGTCCACCTGTAAGGATCCCACCAGTCGCTCCACCTGATCGCCCAGCCCGATCGCAGACCCGGCGATGCGCAGCAGCCTGGGCGGCAGTGGGAACAGACGGGCTGGCCGTCCGAGCGCGCGCCCAAGTGCGCGGACTAGGTCGGGAGTGGAAAGGTCCTGCCCATCCGAAACCAGAAAGGTCTCCCCGACTGCACACGGGTGCGCAATGCAGGTCGCGATCAGATCGCACAGGTTCCAGATCCCGACCAGACTCCGGTGGTTGTCCACAGACGCCAGCGGCAGAGGCAGTCCCTTCGCGACCGCCGACATCAAGGCCCGAAAGTTGGCCTTGACGCCCGGGCCGTAGACCAGGGGCGACCGGATGACGACGGCCTCCAGCCCACTGCCGGCGGCGACCTCCAGCAGCGCAGTCTCCGCCGCGTGCTTGGACCGCCCATAGGCATCCCGCGGAGCGGGTAGATCGGTCTCCCGAAAGGGCTGCCCGGCGGTCGATTCCCCGTTGACCTTGATGCTGCTGAGCAGCACGAGACGCCGGACGCCCGCGGCCGCCGCCTGCCCGGCCAGGTGCCGGGTCGCCAAGGCGTTTGCACGCCAAAAGGCCGACTCCGGATCCGGGTCGCGATCCCGCATCACGTGGGCGCGCGCCGCCAGGTGGACGACACAGTCGATCCCTGCAAGCGCATCCCGGAGATCCGGCAGGGCCGCCAGATCCCCGACGACCCGTTCCTCGCTCGCTGTTGGCAGGGCCGTCCCGGGCGAGCGCACGGCC
>JBGSOR010000424.1:0-18217 GCA_041738985.1 Chromatiaceae bacterium
CGTCAGGTCGTACTCGACCCGGTGGAAGTTGGGGTGCTTGTCGATCCCCAGCTCCTCGATGCGCCAGAACATGACGCTGCTGGTGCGCCGGAAGGTCCCGTAGACCGTGTAACCCTTCTCCAGCAGTAGCTCGGCGAGATAGGCGCCGTCCTGCCCGGTGATACCGGTGATGATTGCAGCCTTACCTGTCTTTTCCATATTACGTCACCACGAGTTCTCTAAAACAGAATGCAAGCTCTCTTTGATCCTCGCCAGACGGCTGCCGGGGGTTGCTATACCCGAATGTCAAGGTATTGACCTTCTCGATCCAACCTGGATCGAAGCGAAGCGCTATTACCAAGTTTGTTCCGCTACACCTCAAACTCGCCAATAGCTTATTATTTAAGCTAATGGAAATATCCTGCTCGCCTAGCGTATCGCATGATATCTGCATGCTCCCAGAGCAAGCTTCTTCCGCACCTAGGCAGAACCTCAAGACTGACGCGTTCCCGATCGACCACCGCCAGTTACTTTCTGGATCTGACCAACCTTTGTCGAAAGACAACTTAACGCTATCAAAACGAAGCGCCTCTCCAGCGCTGCACGGAGGGAATAGGTTCCTATTTCTCCAGCCTTGGACGCCATCAACAACCACTACCGGCTGCCCGGAGCTCAAGTCCAGAATTGCCGGCCGCTCAATTTCCAACGCGAAGTTGTTCGATAATAGCAAATGAAATATGTTTCCCTCGATCTCTCGGGAGTGCGTGCCGACCATAAGCCAACGCACCCTATCTCTTAGCTCATCCAGGCAATTCAGTAGAAAATCGTACTCTCCGCCCTGTATATCGCGATATGAACAAGATCAACTATATCCGCGTCGTTAAGCAGAGCGCCCAGCGAATAGGTCGGAAGCTTGATAAAACTGCTCTCATCTTTGCCATCCAAAGCGTTTACTGGCGATAGCCCCCATTCAACTCCCCCTCGATTCTGCCTAGGGAAAAACAAAAAACCGCTCTTACCAGAGGCTATTCCGTGAAATACTCTATACTGACCCTCATCGAATCCGTTTGCCTTCAAGCATTCCTGCGCAAACTCTACGTGATCGGGATCACCTTCGACGCCGATGAGCTTCACCCTGAGACCTTTCCCCCGGGCGGCCACCCCGCTATTCACCAGCCAGCAGCCTCATCCGCAGCCAAGCTCTATTACCGTAAAACTGCCCACCGCCTGATCGACGGCCCTTAAGACCGCTGCGAATTCTGCGATTTCCGAGTGCCAGTTATTTGGCGCAGGTGGGCCTTCCACCTTTCCTGCACAATCCGGTAACACATGCGGCAAAAACCTCGGATTGATGACTGCGCCTAGGTAGTTCACTAACCTATCAGGTACGGCCTCCCGCTGCTTATCCTCGAATTTGTTGACTAGCGCTTCGGCATCATAAATGCTGCTGTAATGCCAGAACGGACTATTACTCTTCTCCATAGTCTTCCCTCGCGTAAACCTCATCAGTAGAGCCCAAGCATCTTCGCTCGACCTTACCAATCCCTCGGTCTTATCTGCCCACACGCGGCCACCTTAGTAGCTTTACTCAAACACCCCGGCCATTCACGCTGCTGGTCAGGCATAGAGACGTCTGTCACCAGGTCTCATGCCCCCAATAAAGGTGCCGCTAGATCATCGGTTTCATCACCCTTTGAGAGCTACCGGCCCCGTTGCACCACAAGCCCGGCAGAAGTGGTAACGTACTTACCGAGCAAGAGCTTCAAGTGCGGATTATGCGTGTAGGGCGGTACGTCTACATGGAAATCGTAGTAGTGGGAATCCGGGGCGATAGCGAACGGCTTCACCAGATGCCCCCGGTCACAAAGGCGCCCAATCAGTTCTTCGAAATCGCGGCGACGGAAAATTACCGTATCACCCTCCTCCACTGTCTCCTCGTCTGATGACAGATTAAACTCCGTCGTGTGGACCGCTACGCCGCCCACGCGCAAAGTTTTCTCAACCGCAGCGATTACAAATTGCATACCGGCCTCCAAACTTCCTAGATGTTCAAAGCAACAGGATGACCAATTGAAATCAAACCCTGACAACTCCGGCTTTATGTCGTTCATGTCGCAGGTATCGTACGACACTCTTCTGTCAAAAACACCTCCGTCTACAATGTCAGTGTAGCGAATGCTCGATAGTGCGCTTGCGTGTTGACCGGAATCCTTCCAACCTTTTTCCTGCCCGATCTGAATAGGAGCATCAGTCGCAAGCACTTCGGCGCCCAAGCTAGCGAATACAGCCGGAAGACGCTCAGAACCAACTCCAAACACCAACCCCTTGCATCCCGCTCGCACAACTCCTGACTCGAGAAGATGATGAACGACAAATACCCACTCCCAAAGCTTTCTGTGCCACTGGAAAGGGTGGTGCATCAGCTTAATGAGCTCTAGATACCGCGGGTGAAGAAAATCCGCCGCGCTGCAGGTAGAGAAGCCCATAAAGGGTACCATTGGCAGCTGCGTTGAAAACGGGGGCAGCACGATATACTGCCGCTTCCCCAGGGAAGAAATTTGTTGCTCAAGGGTCTCTATTCGGGACCTAAGCTCTTCTAGCTCGCTCATGACGTTCTCACCTTGATGGTAGTTAGTCCAAGGTGTATTCTTTCTTTATTCGACATGATTCAGAAACCTTATAACTCGGTGCGTGCAACGTTATTGGCGGCACCCACACGCACGACGTCGCCGCCCGCTCCTAACGTTTCGCGTCAGCAAGCCAGTGGGGAATTACTCGTTTCAAAAGTCAGGAACCAACCGTGCCGTGAACCGCTAAACATGCGGTAGTTTGCTGGAGACCCAGCGAAGTGGCTGCGTAAGCCTCCAGGACTTGGATCCAACCAGGGTGTCTCGCTCTGCTTTCAAGACATCCCTCTCAGCTCGAATTGCGTCTCGATCCGCGGTAAGCGCCTGGATCTGTTCGAAAGCTTCGCCCGGCCCAAGTCTTCGAGCCACGAAAACCCCAGCGGCTCCGAGTCCCTTTCCTTCAAATACAACCGGCCAAAACCCCGCGTCGACGATCATTCTCTTTAAGAAGCCTAAGGACCAGCCACTTTCGAACCACCCGAACTTGTGAATGCAATACACAGACAACGCATCTAGACGGAGACCCACGTTTTCCACCAAATATCATTGATTGGTTCACCGCTAACAATCAGCTTGCCGCCGTCCTTAATCCAACTGCTGCACCGCTTGAGAAGCTCCCAGGGTTGCGTCGCATGGTGAAGACATTTGTAAAGAAAAATGGCATCGAATTGCTTCTCGGTTTGAAACTCGTCGAATGACGATCGTATTGCTTCAATTTCAAGACCGCGACGCTCTGAGCGACGCCTTATCAACTCAACGAACCGATGGTTAATGTCGACTGCCGTCACTGAACAACCTGTAAAAGCCAAAATTTCTGAGCTCAAACCCCATCCACTACCCGTATCAAGAACCAAGGGACCATCATCGAGGTCGGCCAACGCAATCGCTTCACTGACGGCTTTCACATGCTCCGCGAGAAACCTCGGGCTTCGATAGCCATAAGGGTTCTGGCCGCCCACGCTTGACTCTATGTCGAAGTCCGAGAACTCGTGCTTCTCCTGATCAAGGTCACGATTAGACATTTCCCTGTATAAAGAGATCTGCTGAGCAAAATACTCTTCGGAGAAGGGATCAAGCGATTGATCTAGCAAAACAGTGGGCTGGTATACAAAGTCTCTCCAGTAAGCCGCGATTCATGGTGAGTTAGGACCTTCCATTTCGTCGGTTTTCAAAACGAAATCGTTCAGGGTTTGTTTTGTTACGATTCCGGCACTATCCACGCTCAGACCCTCTCCGTTGCAGTCTTGGATTAGGTGCTTCGCTAGGATGGCTAGCTGCCGGAGGTAACACCGAATGGAGTAGTTGCTCAGTGCTCTCTGCCCAGGTCAACCAACGTATACCATCGGACATCGGTACTTTGCCTTCGGTACTCAGCAGCAACCATTCAGAAATGGTATCCGCGAAGCCCTCCGGGGAGGTATCGGAAAAATAAGTAGCGTGCGATCCCGCTATTTCTCGGAAAACAGGTATGTCGCGGGCGATAATGGGCAGTCCGTGCTGCGCGGCCTCGACCAGCGGCAACCCGAATCCCTCCGCTTCGGATGCCGATATGAGGCAGGTCGAGGCCGAGTAGACGTCTTTAAGGTATTCATCGCTTATACCCTCCAGCCAAAAAAGACACCGACCGCTCATGCTGTGTTCTCGCAGCTTCTTGGCCAAGTCCTCCGTCAGCCAACCTTCCCGGCCCACGATGACGAGATTCGCCTTTACGCCTTTGGCCCACAGGAGCTCGAAACCGCTGAGTGCTTGAGCATGCCCCTTGCGAGGCTCGACGGTTCCGACCATAAGAAATGTGGGTGATGTTCTGAGCCTGCCCAAAATCTCGGATGCGCCTGGTGGCATACCTCCGGTCGGTACGCTGGAGTCGATATCAGCACCGAGGTGAAAGAAGGCGAGATCGGGTTTCCCGAACGGAAGCGGCGGATACGTGCCGAGGTAATCACGAAGGTCGTCAACGACGGCTTGTGAGATCCCTATCAATATGTCAGACGTGCTCGCTATCGTCTTAAACCACTGTTGAAAGACCTCTCCGACCGCGGGCCGCCACCAGTCTGGACGCAGTAGCGGCAGAATATCATACACAATGAACGCAACCCGGACCCCATGCCGACGGAGACCAAGCAGCCAGGACTGAACCGATGACACCAGGTGCGCCGTTAGATCCAAGCCGAGGAAAATATCGCCACGCCGTGCTTCTATCCATTCATCCGGTTCCGTTGACGACGAGCTTTCGAAAAACTGCCCCATGAGGCTCCGCGCATAGCGATATCGGACTGCTTCACGATCGAGGCGAATGGGCTCCACCCGATATCCGCTTGGAGGGTTGCTTAGAAGCTCTTTCAGAACCGCCCTCGTAACACGCTGGATCCCCGTTTGCGCATCACTCTCGGCGAGTACCGAGACATCCACGAGCAATTGACGAGAGACAGCAGGCGTAAGGTTACTCGCAATCGATGTTACCGCCTGCAAAAAATACTCATTAGACAGCGTGCCAGGATAACTTGCGACGGCTGATATGAGGCTACTGTAACAAGACTTCCTCGTCTCTGTCGGGTTTCTATCCCCGCGTTGGCGGTGCAGGTCCTCCATGGCTTTAATAGCCCTTCCAGCTGAGGAGTCCCAAGAGAAAAGCTGGGCACGTTCCAGGGCATGCCCTCGCAGCGATCGATAAAAGACCTCATCTGTCAGTGCACGACGCATCACGCGCGCCATTTCAGCCGAGGACGTCGGATCGAATAGCGCGTCGTCGCGCCCGATCACCTCTGGGATGCTGGTCGTGTTGGAGCCGATCACAGCGGCGCCACACGCCATCGCTTCTAAAGCTGGCAACCCGAAACCCTCATGTAGTGAGGGTAGGACGAAGAGTCGACACAGGTTGTACAACATAACCAGGTCGCCGTCCGAGACATGATCAACGACAACTACGTTGCCTTGTTCAAGATCGAGCGAAAAGGCGAGACGCCGCAGATCGTCGCGGGCGCTTTCCTGGCCCTGGGCGATCAGAAGCAGTTGATGTGCCGCCCTCAATTCCTTTGGCAATTGCGCATAGGCGCGGATCAAACCGTCGAAGTTCTTGCGTGCTTCAATAGCACCAACGTAAAGTATAAAGGAACTCGACAGGCCGAATCGCTGACAAATCGCGTCCGTAGACTCCAGCGTTAGAACGTAGGGGTGGAAGCGATCATCCGCCGCCGCGCCGATATTGACTATCCGTTCGGGAGTGATTCCAAGCGAAGACGTCGCTTCGTTTCCAGCGAACTGGGATATAGAAAAGAGCAGTTCTGCTCGCTTGAGCGACTCGATCTTTCGATAGTACCAGTTCTTGGCAACTGTGCTTCCGATATACCGATCAGGATGCAGGAAGGGAATTAGATCATAAAGGGTGACAGCCGTTGGAATCTCGGTTGTAAGGCATCCCACGGATGATATCGCGTCCTCCATGCAGCCTTCTACAAGGCTCCCTATATGTACGATGTCTGGCTCCAGCTCGGCGATTGCATGTTCCCGTATCAGTTCCGCGAAACGCGCTCGACAGTTATTTTCCGGAACACAATCCGCTACAGGGCCAGGGGCCATAAACACGGCAATTCGTTCCTGCGGGACCAGTCCCTGGAATTCCCGGCGCAACGGCATAATCGAATCAGGGAATAACTCGTTAAGAACAAGCCAGATCTCGTGGCTGCCCGCATTCCTAACAATTGCCTTGGAGAGAGATAGTGTGTAGCGGCCAATGCCGCGCATGCGGCTGGCCGACTGACATCCCTGTAGATCGAGCAGTATACGCATCGGGATTTCGGTCTTTACGCCTTTCCGCCAGTAGGTGCCTCAGCGGCTCGCGCGTCGAGCAGGTCCTGGTAGACGCGCCGCGCCGAGGCGGTCAGTTCATCTATGCCGATGCAGATTCCGCCTTGTTCTGCTGATGGGGTTAGATCAGCTACGTTAGCATAGGTCGCGCCCTGCTCAGGCGCGGCTTGAGTTGCGATTTCCGGCGCTGGTTGCGCTGCCCGCGCCAGGCGCGCATGAAGGCCGGGGATGAGCCCCAGAGCGCGCTGCACGCTCGCCTTGAGCGAGGGTCGCGCGCTAAGGTATGCCCCGGCATGAACCACTTGCGGCTTAAGCCAGATCTTCACGGCGAGCTTCGCTCGCGCTGGGACGGTTCTGAGACTTCGCGTGCCGATGGCGATAGCCCGCAGCGGCGCACTTACGCGCCATGACGTGCTGGCGTACATGGCTGCCAGCTGGGCCTGGGTGGGGGACAGCTCGGCCTTCACACCGTCCCATCCGCCCTGCTGCCACGCGATGTGCGCGTGCAGCCGCTCGATCTCCCCGTCCCGCGCCGCCACATCCGCCCGCGCCTGCGCCAACTCTCCCTTGGCCCCGTCCCACTCCCCCTGCTGCCACGCGATGTGCGCTTGCAGCCGCTCGATCTCCCCGTCCAGCGCCGAGCTGCGGTCGACCCGCGTAAGAATCTCCTCAAACTTGCTTCCGACCTGAGCGTCATAACGCGTGGCGAGCGTGTTCAGGTCGACACCGAAGTCTGTGGCAAATGCGGCGTCGAAGAACGCCATCTCGGCGGGTTCATTACTGCCCTTCTGGGCCAATACCGCGTAATCGGGACTGACGCCTAACAAGACGTCATTGAGCCCGATTTCGGTCGCGGCGGCCAGTCCGGGGCTCTCCTGCAGCCGGAGCACCTTCGTCCGCGTGAATCGATAGTGTTCTGGCAGGAACGACAGCAACGCAGGGGGAATCGGCGTTACATGTGTCGGGTCGAGATAGAAACTCGACGCACCAACGCTCAGGTTCTCTGGATTTGGCGTTTCCAGGATTAGCAGGCCCGCGGGTTTCAATACCCTCAAAGCCTCCTGAACCAACTGCTGAAGCGCCTCGAACGCGATGTGCTCCACGACATGGAACCCCGAGACGACTACCACGCTCGCATCCGGCAGAGAACGCAGATACGCGATCAAATCGCCCCGCTCGGCAGTGAGTCCGAGCTCGACACACGCTGCCAGCATGCCGTCGTCGAGATCCACACCCCGCGCGCTGAACCCGGCTTCGCCCATCAGCTCCAGCCACTCGCCGCGGCCACAGCCGAGATCGATCACCGCGCAGTCCGCACAGAGGGCCTTCAGCGGCTCCACGAAGGGCAGGTAGACGCGCAGCCGCGACTTGATCAGCTCGCGCGAGCCGCGGTAGCGCTCCTCGAAGGCGCGGTAGAAGTTGTCCGTCATGCTGGTATCAAGCCACTTGGGGAACGCACGATCACAAGCTCAGGCGGCAGCCAGGCGTTGCCGACGAAGCTCTGTCGACTCATGTTCACAACATTGAATATTAGCGCGAGGTCTCGCCACTCGAAGTTGTCGATCACATGGGTCTCGCTGCTGTGCAGGGCAATGGCGACCGAGTAGCTCCCCGGCCCAAGTGCAACTTCGAATCGAAACCTGAACGTCGCCTGATCCCCCTCCTGCAACCCTTGGAGGGGCTGCTCGAGGTAGTGCGAATTGGTGCCGAATATGGCCTGTCCCAATCGGTCCTTGATCATGTAGCCGATCACCAACCGTGGTATTGCAGCGTGAACGGCTACCCGGACCTCCAGAGTCACCGGCGCGCCCACGTCCACCACCTCGACCCGCTCCCCCTGCTCGTTCAGCATCGCGATGTCGGTGACGGTCGCCTCGCCCGTGCCGGAAATCGTCTCGATCCGCCCGTCGTCGCGCTCGTGTTGAACGATGTTCTGGTTCTGCCGGTCGGCAATTAGGGCGTTGTAGAAGTCCGTGACCGACTCGGGGTCGCCTTCCTTAGCCAGCCTACCCGCGTCCAGCAGGATCGCCCGGTCGCAGAGGCTCTGGATCGCCTGCTTGTCATGGGAGACGATGAGCAGGGTCGATCCGGACTTGCGAAAGCCCCTGATGCGGTCGAAGCTCTTGGCACCGAAATAGGCGTCGCCCACCGAGAGCGCCTCATCCACGATGAGCACGTCGGGTCGCTTTGCCGTTGCCACGCTGAAGGCCAGGCGTACCTGCATCCCGCTGGAATAGACGCGAACCGGTTGGTCGATATACTCGCCAATCTCCGCGAAGGCCTCGATCTCGGGCATCAGTGCGGCGATCTCGTGGACGTTAAGGCCCAGTAACTGGCCCGCCATTAAGACATTCTGCCGCCCAGTAAAGTCGGGGTGGAAGCCCATGCCCAGCTCCAGCATGGCCGCGACGCGCCCGGTGATCTGCACTTGGCCGGCCGTGGGCTGCGTAGTGCCGGTGATGAGCTTAAGCAGCGTGCTCTTTCCGGCGCCATTAATGCCGATGATGCCGACAGCCTCGCCGGGCTCCACGCGGAAGCCGATGTCGCGGAGCACCCAGTGCAGGGCGTGGCGCGGGCCCTTCCAAGGCATCACCCACTCGGCCAGCCTGGACCAGCGCCCGGGGTACTGCTTGTAGGCCTTGCCCAGGCCGGTGACGGTGATAGTGCCCATCAGAGCTCGTCCACCATCTCGCCCGAGCGCTTGCGGAAGAGGCGCAAGCCGAGCCAGCACAGCAGCGCCGCGACGACCGCTGGCATCAGCAGGCTCGACCAGTCCGGCCACTGTCCGGCCACAAAGATGCCCTGATAGCCGACGATGAGCGGTGCCATTGGATTCAATCCGAGGATAATCCCGCGGACTTGCTCGGGTAGGACGGTCGGCGGATAGATGATCGGGGTAAGCCAGAACCAGAAGGTCAACGCGACGCCGAAGAACTGGCCTACATCGCGGAAGAAGACGTTGAGCACACCGATGGTGATTCCGAGGCCGATGGAAAAAGCGACCTGCACGGCCAACAGCGGGACGACACCCAGCACGGCCCAACCCGGCCAGTTGCCGGTGAGGACAAGGAACAGCAGGAATAGACTGAAGATGATCGCGAAGTTCAGACTCGAGCTCAGCACCACGATGAGCGGCAGCGTCATACGCGGAAAACTGAGCTTCTTCATCAGGTTCGCATTCTCGAGGAAGATGTTTTGCGCACGCCCGACGATCTCGGCGAATAGACCCCAGGTGAGGATACCGGCAATGAGGTAGATGCTATAGGCGAAGGTCGAGTCCACGCCCGGCAGTTTGGCCTTCATCACCTGCGAGAAGATCACTGTGTAGACGACGATCATCGCGAGGGGGTTGAGCACGGTCCAGGCCGCCCCGAGCAGGGAGTTGCGGTATTTCAACTGGAACTCGCGCTTGAGGCTGCCGGCGACGAAGCCGCGGTAGGCCCAAAGGGCAGTGACAAGGGTGCTCATGCTGGAGAGGTCTCTGCCGTGGAGGCCGGCCTGGAGGCGGATTTGGTGGGGCGCCGGGAGGTTCAGTTGCTCGGGGTCGGACTCGCAAATTCCGGCCTGGCTTCCTCGGACTGAAGGGCCAAGGGGATTCTGTCTGAGATCGAACCAGATCGTGGGAGAACCGCCCCCGGCGCGACCCATCAGACCCGTTCAGACGGCAGTCTCTCAGGAAAGCCACGTGCTCCGGATTCCCGCGGTGATCGTCTCGGATTATCCCGGATTTCTGGCTCGACGGGAACACCGGATCGAGCATCGTCGCCGGAGAAGGGGCACAGGACACTCAACGCTTGCCGGTGGTTCCGGTCTCATGCAACCCGGGCATCCTGGTCGCGCCAGGAGCTTCAACCGATGACCGCCGGACCCTAGAGGGGGTTCGACCGGATCGTCGCGCCGGAGCTCGGGGGCCAGGTGGGTGTGTTGAACTAATGCCACCAACCGCTGCTTTAGGCGTGGTGTCGCCCTAATTCGTGGTACCTCGCCGAATATCCGCATCCCCGAATATCCGCCTACTCGCCGCCGCCGACGACTACCTGCGCCGATGGCACGCGCATCCCCAAGTTATGCAACCAAGCAATGCCTTCTTGGACCAATGATACTTCGAAGAGGTAGTTGCCAGGTGTCGGCGGGAGGGCACCGGAAATCAGGGCGTTCCGGCTTTCCCCTTGCCCCATCGACCACACCACGTCCTGTCTCGTGTCCCATCCCGGGTCCGCCAATCGTTCACCGTCGCGAGAAACAGGCACGAAGCGCCAAGACAGGCGCACAGGGTTCGCGGGATTCCTGGTGCTGAAACTGGTCGCGGCCGTGTTGATAATACGAATCGTGGCGTGGATGCGCCTTTCAGCGAAGACCACCGGTCCGATCTGAAGATCGAGCCCCTTTGCTTGATCCGCTGTCAAGGAACCACGAAACGACGAGACAACGCCGTCCGCACACGGACTACGCTCAATGGTTACCACCCGCCTCGCCAAATCCGCCATCTCTGCATCGGTCCGCCCGCGAAAGCTCGCATATGCGAGGACTCTGTCCGTAAAGGATGTGCAGGGCGATGCCACCATTAGTCCCGGCGGGGCGCTGCCGGAGTAGCCGTTGAGCGTTGGCATCCCGAGGTCTTGGGCCAGGATCATGCTATCCAGGTCGGGGTAGTAAAATGGCTCCCCTACCTTTTGAGTAATGAACAGCACCGGATCTGCGCCATACTCACTCGTAAGGTGCTTCCGAACCGCACTCTGGCGCGCTGTCCAATCGGCGATGGGCGTCCTGTACGACGTGTAGGCTAAGACCTCCGCGACCAGCAAAAGCGGGACCAATGCAAGCACTGATGCCTTCGCGGTCCACCGCCGGCCGCTGAGCTTTAACTGAAGTCGCTCAGCCCCAAGCCCGGCGAGAAGTGCAACCGGCCAAAGCATGACCAGAATGATGCGCGAGACGGCGCGAATCGCACCAAGCCCGGGAAGCTGAATGACTCCGAAGTACAGGGAGTGGCCCGCGACGCTCAGCGTCATCAGGAAAATGATACCAAGAGCGCCAACGGCTGTCTTGCGGGTCAGGCCATGGACGCTCCCGGACCATCGCCCCGTTGCTCCATAGACTATCAACGTGACCACGCCGATACCAACGAACATCTGGTGCTCATGGCGCATCGGGATCCCCTGGACCGACCGGCCCAACCACGACGAGAGGGCTCCGCGGTCTGCCAGCAGGTAACTCGACAGGCGCGGCAGCATCGTCGCAATCTCGTCCACGGACCGCGTGAGGCCGTAATCAGCGCCAACCGCGTGGTATTTGTACAGTAGCGCAGCGACCGCAGCGAGGCTTGCCGCAACGACGACTGCGGCCCCCTTGCGCACAGCACTCTGCTCTGAAGCCCATGACTGGAGCAGAGCGCGGACAACCCCTCTGCGATCAGGGGGCAGCAAGGCAACAACAGCCGTCGCGGCGAGAAGGTAAACGAGGAAAACCCCGAGATATATGGAGCAATAGAACTGCACTGCGGTCCAGAAGGCGACTCGCCCCGCGGCGATGAGGCGCCGCGCCTCGACCATCTGCAGCAGCGCGCCGAATGCCAGCGGAATGGCGAACCGATAGGTCAGTTGCGCGTGGTGTTCCTTCACCAATGCCGGCAGCGCGAATGCAAAGACGAACGCGCACGTCGCCGCGGCCAGGGGCGAGAAGGACAGCCTCCGCGCCACAACGAATGCCGCGACATAATTCAGCACGAATCCTGTGATGAACCAGGCGTCGAAGGCGATCTCACGGCTTAGGCCGAGTTGGCGAAACAGGATGTAGACCGGAGATGAGCCGAAATGGTTGTCGCTGAAGGCCAGGACATTCTCGAACGGGTAAAAGAACGGCGGGCTCCAGAGGCTGTCGACCTTGCCGGTCACCCACTGGAAGACGTGCTCGAGGATGACGCTGTTGAACCGTGCGTCCCCCAGATCGCCTGGGATGGCCGACAAATAGTCCACAGCCCGCAGCAGATAAGCGAATGTTCCAAAAGCCAGAAAGACCGAGAACCAGACGATTCCCCGCAGGTCAAATCGTGCAGTGTTCATGTGAATACCAGCCGCTTGTTGCCCCAATAGCTCAGCGCCACCTGAAGGAACAACGCTAAGAGAAATCCAATCCGGTAATCAAAGTGCGCGAGGTCGGTCCACAGGTGCAGCACCAGCCCGTGCAGCAATGCGATCGCTCCGTAGAGCAGCCCGAACTTCGCGGCCTGGGGCAGTAGACCTTCCGCGTGGCCGCGGAAGACAAAGTAGCGGCTCCCCAGGAACGACGCGGTGATGCCGACCAGCGCAGCGAGCAGGTTCGCCAGGCCCGCCGACGGCACCGCCAGGACGTTGAGGTTGAATAGCAGCGCGGCGTAGTGGACGCCGGCCGCCGCCATGCCATTGACGACGTAGCGGACGGCCTCCGCCGCGACCGTGTCATCCGGCCGACTGACGTTCGTCGGCATGGTCAATACGGTCCACTAGGACGCCGTAGTCGATCGGCACGACCGAGCTATTCCGGACGACGCCGGTCAGCATCAGGGTCATCAGCGTGAGCGTGCCGGTCTGCAGGAACACGAGCAGAAGGATGCCCAACGCGATCGAGAACCAGCCGGGGGTGGCGTAGCCCAGCAGCTTCAGCCCGATCGCCGCAGCCCCGCCCGCCACTGAGAGTGCGGCCACCCCGGCACATACGGTGCCGACCCGGACCAGCACGTCTTCCGCGAACACCATAAGGCCCCGGAATCCGTGAAGGGCGAGGCCGACAAAGTTCATCTTGCTCTGTCCGGCGTAGCGCGGCCCGCGGTCCAGCGAGCAGCTCGCGATGCGCAGCTTGGACATGAGCACGGTGCCGGCGACGTGGATGCCGAGCTCCTGCATGGTCGACAGGCGCCGGATCGCGGCGGGTTTGAGACCCATGAAGTTGCCGAAACCGATCATGCGGCCCGCGAGCACTCGGAACAGCCATTTGTAGCCAACGTAGAATGCCCGAAACTGCAGGGTCTCGACCCGGCTACGGCGTTGCGCGACCACCACGTCGATAGCGCCGGAATCGAGGGCCTGCAGAAGCTCGGGGATGGACGCCGGGAGATCCTCCCCGTCAGAGTCCATGAGGACCGCCTGCTGTGCCTCGGGCAGGAACTCGGCGACATAACCGAGTCCCACCGCAATGGCGCGCTGGTGCCCAACGTTTCGCTTGAGCTTCAAAACCACGCCGTCGAGCCCGGCGGCCGCGATGCTGCCGGCAGCCACCGGTTGGCGGACCGAGCCGTCGTCGACCGCAACGACGTAAACCCGGGCCCCAAATACGGCCGCCAGCTCTCGGAACAGGCGGCTCGAGGCTTCCACGTCCTCGTAGATCGGCGTCACCACCACGAGCTGGGGGTGCAGAGAGGCGCTCACGACTGAAGGACTTTCTTGAAGTACCCGATCGTTTCCTTGAGGCCGTCTTCGAGGCTAACGGTGGGTTGCCAGGCCAGCTTCTCCCGGGCGAGCGCGATGTCGGGCTGACGCTGCCGCGGATCGTCCTGCGGAAGTGGCCGAAACTCGAGCCGGGAGCTGCCGCCGACCAGGCGCAGCACGGTCTCCGCCAGCTCGATCATCGTGAACTCGCCCGGGTTGCCCAAATTGACGGGACCTGTAAGATCGGTCGGGCTTTGCATCATGCGGATCATCCCTTCCACCAGATCGTCCACGTAGCAGAAGCTGCGCGTCTGGGTGCCGTCGCCATAGATGGTGATGGGTTCATCCTTTAGGGCCTGCACGATGAAGTTGCTGACCACTCGGCCGTCACTGGGATGCATCCGCGGCCCGTAGGTGTTGAAGATCCGCACCACCTTGATCTCCAGACGGTGCTGGCGCCAATAGTCAAAGAATAGCGTCTCCGCGCAGCGCTTGCCCTCGTCGTAACAGCTCCGGATGCCGATCGGGTTGACGCGGCCCCAGTAGGGCTCGGTCTGGGGGTGCACCTCCGGGTCGCCATAGACCTCGGAGGTCGAGGCCTGGAGGATGCGGGCGCGCAGACGCTTGGCGAGACCGAGCATGTTGATCGCACCGTGCACGCTGGTCTTCGTGGTTTGCACGGGGTCATGCTGGTAATGAATTGGGGAGGCCGGGCACGCGAGGTTATAGATCTGGTCGACCTCGACGTAGAGCGGGAAGGTCACGTCGTGGCGCAGCAACTCGAAATAGGGGCTACCTAACAGGTGGCGTATGTTGTTCTTTGAGCCTGTGAAGAAGTTGTCGACACAAAGAACGTCGTGCCCTTCTGCTACGAGACGATCACACAGGTGCGAGCCCAAGAAACCCGCCCCACCGGTAATCAAAGCTCGAGTCATCTGCGGTCTCCGTTACGAACGCGCCGGCCCATGTTGGTGCAACTTCCCCGCTTGCCGATCTATGGCTTCCGCCAGATTCCCACGACGGTCTTGCCGACCGCGTAGAGCAGCAGCGGATCCAAGATACGCGACAACGGAACCATGATTCCATCCCAAAACCGGATTTGGCTTGGGCTTGGCATCGTGCTCTTCAGGAGCAACCTGTTAGCAAGCGATGCGAAAAGCCCAACGCTATCAAGGTAAAAAGTCCTAATCGGCCTGAGAGAGGCACCCGCGCCGACCGCCCGCAGCGTCGTGCGGCTGTAGCGGCGATGATGACCAATGGTCGCATCGAACGGTGAAAAGAGCGCTTGGTGAGCCGGCGAAAGAACGACCAAATGCCCGCCGTTAGCCAATCGTTCTGCAGCCTTGGCGAACTCAACGACGTCCGCCTTTATGTGCTCCATTACATCGATGTACAGGATCGTGTCGAACTGGCGCTCCGACGGGACGTCGTCGATCGAGCCTGCTTGCGTTGTGCAACCGGCGGGCAGCAAACCTGCCGCTCGCTTTGCCTCTATTTGCGCATGAAGCTGCAGATCTGGCTCTAAGAAATGCCACTTTAGCTGCGCCGGAGTGATCAGGAACGGAGCATTCGCCCCAAGACCGGCGCCAACTTCTAGAACACGAGGTCCAAGATACGGGCGGATGCGCGAGCTCCAGTAACGCTTCCAATTCGTGGCGCCCTGGAAAAGATCCAGCTCGGTCCCAACGTATTCGGTCACGGCCGCCCTTCAGCCGGCGGCTGTGTAGCATGACAGCGGTAGTCCACCGCGGACGCTCCGTTTCTGAAGGGATCGGTGAGGTCGCTGGTGACCTCCCCCATCAAGACACGCTTCTTTGGAAGAATCTTAGTGCGGTAGAAGCGCGTTAAACCCACAATACGTTTCCCTCTGGGAGTGAGCTGCACGCACCCATCCTCGATCGTCAAGGTTCCGGAGCTGAGCTGCTCGGTCATCCGCACGTCCATGAGCCTGTACTCCGGCATATACTCTTTCACGAAGATCTCGTTCATCGCATCGAGCGAGATCGCACCCCCCCTCTGATCAAGCTTTTCGAGGATGTAAATAGACAACGACCGGTCGATCACGGTCGGGATCGAGATTGCAAACACATAGCCGATCAACAAGGCACAGGCGGCCGAGAGCGCGATCTCGGTGTTGGTGAGACGTCGTATCACTGTGCCGACATACGAAGCCGGCGAGCTATAGGTATGGGCAAACGCGGCAAGCCCCCACATGATTGCGCAGGCGATGACCGCGTCCGCCAACGCGGCGTAGAACACGACGTTCACCGTGAAGAAGCGGAAATGAATAATGTTGATACCCGCCAGCAAGACAAGGTAACCAACGAAGAACGCGAGCAGGACGAGTGCCTTTTTCATGAGCGTGTCAGACCGACGATGCGTGCATTACCTAACAGCCGCCCTGTGCGTTCCCGATACCGCGCAAGCACCTCGTCCGTCGGACCGACGCAGACCGCCCGCCCGTGCTCCAACAGCACGGACGCGCGGCACAATCGGCTGACCAGGTGCTCGGAGCGCGACGCGAGGACGATGATTGCCGCCTTATCCGTGAACTCCTGCAGCCGCCGGTTGGCCTTCTCGAAAAGGCCGCACCGCCGGAACCGATGCCTTCGTCGAGCAGCAGGATGTCCGGGTGGATCGAGGTCGACACGGCGAACGCCAGGCGCATGCCAGCCGAGTAGGTACGGATGGGCAACTCGAGGAAGGAGCCCAGCTCGGTGAATTCGGCAATAACGTCCATCCGCGCCGCGCTCTCGGCACACAGCATCCCCAGAAACAAGGCCCCGGAGCACACCTAGCGGCCGCAGTAAATCGGCACGATCCAGCGCTGCACAGCTAGCGAGACCCGTCTGGCAGCCGGACGGGACGCTCGGCGAGGCCGATCAACGCTTTGGCAGCCAGCGTCCGCGCCCCACGCGGCGCATTATCCTGGTTTGCGACCGGTTGGGGAATAGCCCAGGGTGAACGCGAGGGTATAGCGCCGGTTGGATTTGGGAGATTTCCGAAGAGGGGCGGCTCGTGCACGGCAAGGTGCTCGCGCGCGCTTGAGCGAGGGCTTCTCGCAAGAGGCCCCGCCACTGAAGGAGCTGCGCGAAGTCCCCGCAGTGGAATGCCGGCGATCAGAGGATGTGCAGACAAAAGGCACACGTCCAAGCTAGACTGGGGCGATGAAACCCTTTCGGTGGAGTCTCCAGAAGAACGAGCTGCTCCGGGCCGAGCGCGGCGTATCGTTCGAGATGATGGTGGTCGCCATCGAGTCCGGCACGCTCGTCGACGTCCTGGAGCATCCCAACCCGGTGAAGTACCCAAACCAACAAGTCTTGGTCGTGTCCTCCGATGGGTATGCCTATCTGGTTCCTTACGTGGAGGAAGCCGACCACTACTTCTTGAAATCGATTATTCCCAGCGGCAAGGCGACGCGCGACTATCCGCGCCGAGGTAAAGAAGATGCCAGAGATTGATGCCTACGAATCGGAGATCCTCGCCGCCTACGAAGGGGGCGCACTGAAATCTGTCGCAACCAGGGCTGAGCTTGCAAAGTTCCGGGCCGCTGCGCGCGCCACTGGCATCAAGGATCGCCGCGTCAATATTCGTCTGTCCTCCGGCGACTTGAAGGACATTCAGATCAAGGCGCTGGAAGAGGGGATGCCCTATCAAACCCTCATCGCGAGTATCCTGCACAAGTACGTCACGGGCAGGCTGGCCGAGCGTGAGACGGGCTCATATGACGCGGAGGAACAGGGCGAGCCATCCACGAGACCACGTGCGTGAGCCGAGACGGCGGGACGATCGCCAGCGATTCGGTCAATCTGCATGGGTCTCCGGCCCCCTGGGGTGCACGTTCATCGCCGCAGTGGAGCAGCGGATCTGCGTCAATTAGCTCTCAGGCCGTTGGGGATATCGATTGTTGTCCACGGCAAGCCCAGGTGATCGACGTAGCGTACATAAGGGTTCCACGGCCAACGTTGCTTTGGCGTAGGTACGTTAATGGCGAACCGGCGTGTTGGTGAATCGTGTTGGTGAATATTGCAGCGAGATGCGTTCGATGACGAAAGTGCTACTGGTTAGAGCAGATTGGGACCCAGACGCGGAGGTCTGGTTTGCCGATAGTGACGACATCCCGGGATTGGCGACCGAGGCCGAAACGATGGACGCCCTGATGTCCAAGCTCAAGGTCATGGTTCCTGAGCTACTTGAGCTTAACGGGTGGCCGGGACAAGAAACCGGGAGACGAAACCGGGGACGAGACGAAACCGGGGACAGACCCTGGGGTATCCCCACGAATTTCGCCGCCCGGGTCAGTCGGCCAGGGTCGCCGCATGGTCGTTCGCTACCCATTGATCTGGCGCCCCGATCGTCTGTAGCAGGTCTTCGAGGACGCCCTGGTAGTCTCGCAGCACGAGC
>JBGSOR010000040.1:0-4271 GCA_041738985.1 Chromatiaceae bacterium
CGGTCGTCGGGGCTTCGGCCCCATCGGTGGGCGGGGTTGGCGTCTGGGTAACTGCGGGCTTCGAATCCTCGTCCTTGGTCGCTTGGTCCGCCGCGGTGCTTGGCGTCGTCGGCACCGCCTCAGCACCTTCGGGTGCCTCGACCGGCTCCCCGCCACCCTTTGCCGCCGCTCCTGGCGTCCCTTCAACCGCTGGCTTGGCCGTCTCGCCGCTGAGCTTCGCCCGGTCCTGGTCGATCACGCCCTCCAGATCGAATTCGGCCACCTTGAAGTACCAGGGCCGGTCCGATGCCTTGAGCACATAGTCCTGACTGTCCTTGGGCTTGGAGATCCGGTAGGTGTGGGTGTCGCCGTTCTTGAGCCTGAGGCGCAGCTCCATGGTCGGGGCGGACTGGTTGTATTCGGGCATGTCCTGGGTGCCCAGCACCCCGCGGTAGCCCAGGTTCGCGATCCGACCGAGCAGGTTGATGACTGCGGCGGAGTCCGGGGCCTTGCCAGCGTCCGCTCCGACGAACCGCCAGCCGTCCTTGCCCTTGGCCAGCTCCCAGTCTTTGGCGGCGATGCCCTCGATACTCTCCTGGTCCACGCGCAGCTTGTCCTTGGCGAGCCAGTCGTCCGGGCGGTTGCCCACGTCGTAGAGGGCCAGGTCCAGGTCATAGACCGCGGGATCCCCCGCGGGGCGGGCGAGCTGGCGGCGGGGTCCGGGGGAGTCGCCGAGCAACAAGGTGGCGACCGGTTTGCCGTCGGACTCCAGCACGACCCGACGCTCGTAGTCCGCGTCCGCCACCTTGTGGCGCTTGAGGGACTCCTCGCTGGTGGCGACCGGCATGGGCCGCTTGAGGTTCGAGAGCTTGTTCAGGATCTCTTCGACCTTAGTGCCTTCGGCCGGGAAGTCGCCCAGGTCCGCAAGCACCCAACCCTGGGCGCCGCGGTTTAGGACCACCGCGCTTTCGCCGGTGTCACCCTTGCCGTCGATCCGCAGGACTTGGATGGACTTGGGATCGAACGACAACAGCGGCGTATCCGCGGCGGTCGGGACCAACGCACCGCGCCCACCCCAGCTCAGGGCCAGGGCAGCGATCAGCTGGACGGCGAGCAGGGCAGCGAGGCCCAGGGGGAGGGGGCTGCGGAGCACCGCGCCCCAGTCTGCGACGGTGGAACGTCTCTTCATGATGTGCTTCATGGCTTAGGCCCTCCCTTCCGTCAGGGGTGCCGCGAGATAGCGGGCCAGGGTCCGCTCGCGCCGGGTCCGCGACTGGCGGGCCAGCAGGTACAGGAGACCCAGACCGGCCAGGGCCAGGGCGTAGTTGAGATACTCGAAGAACATCCGCTCGCCCCGGCCAACGGGCTCAAGGAGCCGGCTGTATTGGCCGCGACCTCGCAGCGCCAGCAGACCCCGATCCTCGAGTGACCACTCGACCGCGTTCTGGATCAGCTCCAGGGGCTTCTGGTAGCGGGTCTGGGTCGCCTCGCTGGCCAGGCTAATGGCGGTGTCCGTGAGGAAGGCGTCGGAGCCGAGCAGGATCAGCCGGGCCGAGGCCGGCGAGGACTCGATGACGCCGGAGATTACGGGCTTCTTGGTCGCCTCCGCGGCCAGGTCGGCCTTGTCCCCAGGCGCGTCTTCGTCCGCTCCGCTTGCGGCGTCCGCCTTCTTTTCCCCCGGCTTTGTCGATTCAGGCTCCGGAAGCAGGGGCGAGGGCTTGCCCGCGAAGGCCGACTTGAATCGGCCCTCCAGGGCGACGCCGAGGACCTTGGTCCCACGATCCTCGCCGCGGGGGAAGCCTAGGCTTCCGTAGGCGTTGAAGTCCGGCTGCATCTCGGTCGAGTCGCTGGTCCAGGCGGCCGGGGAGCTTTTGATCAGCTCGGTGACTGCGAGACCCTGGGTCTTGGAACCGTCCACCTGGATGGGGGATGACCAGTTCATGGTGATTTGGCCCAGGTTGGCCACGATCCCCGATCCCGAGGCGAGCCCGTCCGCGCGGACGTCCGGGAAGTAGGGATAGTCCAGGGTCTGGATCTCCTCCACCTGGAAGCCCCCCAGGTTGCGTCGCACCGGGATGGGGAAGGGGGTGTTCCGGGGATCCAGCACTAGCGACTTGCCGAGCGTGAGACCTAAAGAGCTAAGCCAGTCTTCAAGCCCTGTGGTATGTGCACGCGCGGAGATGTTGCCCCCGCCCAGGTCCACATGGAAGGCCGAGGCGGCGAGCACCACGGTGCCGCCCTGCATCAGGAATTGGTCGATGGCGAACTGCTGCTTGCGGCTGAGGTCCTCGGGGCCCAGGACCAGCAGCAGATCGGCATCCCCCGGGACCTGGCCGGAGCTCAGATCCGTGTCTTCGAGGTTGAAGCCCTGGCGCAGGCTCTCCTGGAGCATGCCGTAGGCCGGGCGGGATGCCGGCATGCCGAATTCACCGCCCATGCTCGGGGGGGTGTAGACGGCGAGCGTGCGCAGCACCCCGGGGGCGAAGCGCTTGATGCCGGACTCGATGGCGCGGGCCAGGCCCGCCTTGTCCAGGGACTCGGGGAGCGGCACCGCCTCGACCTTGTCGCCGGATTCCAAGGCCAGGTAGAAATAGAAGGGCTTGGGGTCCAGGAGCCCCAGGACCAGGGGCTGGAACCCGAAGCGCTGCTCGATCTCGGTTGCCAGGGCCTTGTTCGACCCCGGGTCCTGGATCTCGAAGCTGAAGCGGCCCCCGGATCTGCCTTCCAGGTCCTTGGCGATGGCCTCCAGGTCGGCGCGCAGGGCGGGCAGGGGCTCAGGCAGGGTTGTGTTGTCCGAGACGAAGGCATGCAGCTTGACCGGTGCCCGCGCGCTGGCGAACAGGTCTCCTCCACCCTGATAGCCGTACAGCACCTTCTTGATGGCCCGGGTCAGGTCGTACTCGGGGTTGCGCAGTCGCACGTCCAGGTCCGTCTCCCCGCGCACCTTCACCTCGATGAGGTCCTGGAAGCCCAGGTGCTCGAACTGGTCCCCGTACTTCACGACCAGGTCGAAATAAGAGTTGACGACACCGGCCTGGTACTTAGTGGCGGTCTGAAAGGCGACCGGGCGGATGCCGTACTGCTCCCCGGCCTCCCGCTCCAGGTCCGGGTGGTCGGCGGGGTCGACAAACTCGACGCGCACCCGGTCGCTTCCGGCTACCTGGTATTCCTTCAGCAGGTCACGGATCTGAGGCACCAGGGGGGCGAGCAGGGGATGGGTCTGGGCGCTGAAATAGCCGCGGATCAGGAGCGGCTCGTCGAGCTGGCCCAGATAGGTGCGGGTGGCGTCGGAGACCGTATAGATCCGACCCTGGGTCAGGTCCGTCCGTGCCCCGTCCACTTGGGCGAGCCAGACATTTGCCGCGACCAGGTTGGCGGCGACCAGCACAGTCACCAGGCTCAGTCGCCGGTGGCCGGCCGGCCGATCGCTGTCCGCCGCCCAGCGCAGACGCTCCAGGCTATAGACGGTCAGGGCCAGGAAGACGCCCACCAGGGACAGGTAATAGTAGAGGTCCCGCAGGTCGATGACCCCGCGGGTGATGGAGTCGAATCGGGAGCCGCTCCCCAGCAGCCGCAGGATCTCCCCGCCCCGGTGGCCGACCAGATGGGTCAGCGCCTCGGAGCCCAGGAGATAGAAGACCGTGCACAGGAGCACCGAGCCGATCAGGGCGACGATGGGGTTGTCGGTCCGCGACGAGACGAAGAGTCCGATGGCCAGGTAGGCCGCCGCCAACAGCAGGGTCGCCACATAGGCCCCGATCACCGGACCCCAATCCAATGGCCCGAGCAGGGACACGGTCACCGGCAGGGGGAGGGTGAGGGCGAGCGCAATGCTCACCAGGGCCAGGGCCGCCAGGAACTTGCCCGCGACCAGACGCCAGGTGGGCACCGGCAAGGTGAGCAGGACCTCCAGGGTCCCGGCCCGGCGCTCCTCGCTCCAGAGCCGCATGGTCAGCGCCGCGGTGAGGAAGATGAGCAGCACCGGCATCCACTCGAAGAGGGGACGCGCGTCCGCGATGTTGCGGGCGAAGAATGCCTCTACCCAGAAGAAGACGAAGAGACAGACGGCCAGGAAGGCCCCGATGAAGATGTAGGCCACCGGGGAGCCGAAGAAGACCGACAGCTCCTTACGGGCAATGCGCAGGATGTCAGACATGGGCGGCCTCCTGTGCGGTTTGCAGGTCCGCCGCGGTCCCGGCTTCGGAGATGGCCCGGAACAAGGCCTCCAGGTCGCGCCGCTCAGGCTCCAGTCCGAACAGGTTCCAGCCGCGCTCGGCGATCGCGCGCGCCGC
>JBGSOR010000060.1:0-1514 GCA_041738985.1 Chromatiaceae bacterium
CGCTCTGGGCCGCCCGGCAGGACCGGCACCCCCCAACGCTCCTCGCCGCCCTGAGCCACATCGACCTGCTGCGCCCTCCCCGGGAGTGGCAGCCGCCCTACGATCTAGCCAACCCCCTGGGCACCAAGGCCGTCAACATCCGCGACGCCCTGGCCGCGGCCGCCGAGGACCTGGGCATACCGGCGGAGGAAACGATCCCGGTCTGTCTGGCGGAGGATCGGGTCTACAACGTGGACGACAGCCTCTGGGCCGCCATCCTCGACCGCCAGAGCGCCGCGGACAAGGTCCGGCTCCTGCGTTGTCTCAACGAGCGTAAGCGCTCCGAGGATTGGGCCCTGCTGCGGCGGCAGCTCGCGGGGGCGGGACGCTTTCTGGCAAGTCTTCCCGGCCGGTTAATGCGCTGACCTTGGGCCGCACGAAGCGGCAGCGCGGACGGCCAATTACGGAGACGCTCTGGCGCAGGCCTGCGATCTCGATCCGGTCCCGATTCCCCGCCCTTTAGACGCGCTACACTGGCCCGGAACAAGTCCGCAGCCTGCCCCGGGGGCAGCAAACTTTTCGGAAGTCCTTCCGCCGCCACAGAGGGGTAATCGATCGATGAGCCAGGTAAACAAGCCAGAGGCGCTACACAGCTCCGCGCTGGGGACGGAGCTGGACGAGGACGAGGCGCAAGTCCTCGCGGACCGGATGGGGCTGACGACCCTGCAAGACGGCGAGATGCTGGTCAGCGAGGGAGACGCACGCCACACCTTGTTCTTACTCGCCGAGGGCGAGATCGACGTCTGCAAGACGATCGCCGGCAACGATGAGACCGTCTATCGGATGCGTGCCGGAGAATGCGCCGGCACCCGGGCCTTCGTCGACGGGTCCGCCCGTAAGGCCGCAATGCGCTCGGTCGGTACCAGCACGGTACTGACCCTGGAGCCGACGGACTTCGAGTCCTTGATCGACAGCCACCCGTGGCTCGTCTACAAGGTCATGCGCGCCATCTTCCGCATCACCCACGCCAACCTGATGCGGGTAAACCTGGAAAGCGCGGAGATGCGCAAGTACGTGACCAAGTCCGGCGGTCGCTACTGATCCCGAGATGGCAGCCGATGGGGCCTCATTGGTCGCGCTGCGGGAGCGGCTCCAGGACCTGGCCAACCAGGTACCTGCCCGAGCCGAGGCGTTTCATCGCGAGTGCACGGCCCTACTGGCCGAGATCGAGGATGCGCAGTCCTGGCGCGGGCTCCTGGTCCGTGGTCGGACTGTCGCCCGCTTAGGGCCCCGCACCGAAAGCCTGGCCGCGCGCGGGCAGGCCCTGCAGACGCTGCTCCGCCACATCTCCCGGATCGAGGAGCGCCTCGCGGTAGCGGCCCAGACCCTGGCACGGATCGAGGACCAGGCCCTGCGGTCCCCCGACTGTATCCCGCTCGCGACAGAGCGGATCGCCGCCGAGCTGGGCGGCCTGGGCAGACAGGTCGCGACCGACGACGAGCTGCTGGCAGAGCGCCGCCGTTGCGACCAGCTCA
>JBGSOR010000068.1:0-5433 GCA_041738985.1 Chromatiaceae bacterium
CGGCCGCTGAGGTCGCCACGACCCATCGGGCCGCCCCGCCGTCGCCTCAGGCGCGGCTCGGTGCCCGGGCGAATGCCGCCGTTGGCCCCGCTCCTTTGGCCGAGCGCACGGACTTCCGGGACGAGACCATCTATTTCCTTATGATCACACGATTTTATGACGGGGATCCGTCTAATAATTTTTTTTGCCGGGACCGCATCTGTTTCGATGGGGCCGGCAATGCCATCGACCCCCACTGGCGGGGGGACTTCAAGGGCCTGATGGAGCGCCTGGACTACATCCGCGACCTGGGCTTCACCGCCATCTGGATCACCCCCCCGGTGGAGAACCGCTCCGGGCTCGACTACCACGGCTACCACCCCTACGACTGGACCCGCATCGACCCGCGCCTGGAGTCCCCGGGGGCGACCTACCAGGATCTGATCGACGCCGCCCATGCCAAGGGCATCAAGATCATCCAGGACGTGGTGGTGAACCACTCCTGCCAATACGGCATCCGGGGCAAGGTCCACATCGACCACCTGCCGATCAAGTACTACGTCCCCCAGGGTTCGGAGCAGGGGCGGGTGAATCACGGTCCGTACCAGGGCACCCTGGGCAACTATGCCTGGCCGAACCGGGACGACATCGACAACCCCCTCGCCCCCGACTGGTGGCGGGAGCGTCACGCCCGGGACCCGGACGGTCGGGAGCCGCTGGTCGACCCCAAGACCGGGGAGACGGTCCCGAAGCCCGGCTACAACCCGGGCCGCTTCTTCGGCGTCGACCCCGGTACTCTGGACCCCGAGTGGTACCACCAGGAGGGATTCATCTGCGGCGGCGACTGGGAGAGCGCCCACCCACTGCAGCACAAGCACTTGGCGGGGGACTGCATCGACCTCGCCACGCGTCGCCAGAACGTCAAGGACTACCTGATCGGGGCCATCAACCGGTACCTGGACATGGGCGTGGATGCCCTGCGCATCGATACCGTCAAGCATGTGGAGCGTGACAACCTGCTCGAATACGTCAATGCCTGGAAGGCCCACAAGCCCGGGCTCTTTGTCTTCGGCGAGAATCTGGTGAAGGGCTACGGCTGGGGGGACTTAGGCGGCGGGGACAACGGCCCGTCCCAGATCCGTCCCTGGTGGTATACGCGCTTAGGGCATGACCCCCGAGATCCGAGCTCGGGCGGCGACTCCGGTTTCTCGGTCCTGGACTTCGGGCTCTTCTCCACCTTCCGGGACACGGTAAGCAAGGGGACCTACGGCGGCACCGCTCAGATCCTCTCCATGGACTGGATCTATGGGGATGTCACCAAGCTGGTGACCTTCCTCCAGAACCACGACGTGGGTCCCGACAACGACTTCAAGTACCGCTTCAAGGGCGAGCGATGGATGGCCGCCGCGGCCTACAACCTCATCTGGACCGCGCGCGGCATCCCCTGTCTCTATTACGGGGAGGAGATCGAGTTCATGAAGGGCGCCCCGCAGGACGTCGAAGGTGAAAGAGACACCCTGGACCAGACCGGCCGTGCCTATTTCGGGGACCACCTGACGAACGCGCGTATGCCTGAGACCCAGTCTCACCCCCTCTACCGCCACATCCGTCGCCTGAATCGCATCCGGCAAGCCGTTCCGGCGCTCCGCCGTGCCCCGATGACCCGGGTGGCCGAGTGGGGCAGCGGTATGAGTTTCGTGCGCGACCTCTCGGACCAGGGCAGCTATGCGGTTGTCGGGCTCGCCATCGGGTCCGACCAGTCGGTCACGGTCGATGGGGTGCGGGACGGCACTTATCGGGACGCCGTCACCGGACGGGAGGTCCAGGTCCAGGGTGGGGGCCTCTCCTTCCAGGTGCGCGCGAGCTCCGCCGGGATCTATGTCCTGGAGGGACCCGGCAAGGTCGGGGACGAGGAGGAGTATCTCAGGTGACGGACGCCGCGTACCCCTGTGGCGGGCGCGCCGATCTGGGTTCGTCCCGGCGCCGAGCGCCGTCGCTGCCGGGCGAAGCGGTCGGTTGCTGCAGTGAATCGGGGCAGGGCGGCGGGCCCCCGGCCGCTCTTCAAGGCCGTCCTCTCCCCTCCATGGCGGGAAGATCCGCAAAAGCACGACGCAAGTCACACCGCGGCTGGCTGCTTCCGACCTGAAATCGCGCTCTCTGTCTATGTCGCCTGTGGTGTCGCCCAGGCATAGCTCCCGCCCGACCCTTGGACCCGAGCGTCCATCCGCCGGAGATCCATAGGTCGAGGGCTCGTCGCGATGAGCGTTCCGATCGATCAACCCGAGAAAACGGTGGTGGCCTCCCCCCGCCAGGGACCCCAGCGGGATCCTTTGCCGTCGGGCCCAGCGGCCTCTGCAGGGGATGACGTCGAGGTCACCGTCCTAGCCGATTTGGGCCCCCAGGGGACGGTCGTGCGCGCCGCTCAGCGGTGCCCGGGGCTGGCCGACACGGCGAGCCTGCCCCAGGCTCAGGGTCCCGCCTGCCCGCAGGGGCTCGATCTGCTCGGGACGATCGGCGAGGGCGCCATGGGTCAGGTGCTGCTCGCCAGGGATCGTATCCTGAGACGCAAGGTCGCCTTCAAGCGGCTGCGCGCCGAGCTTCGCCAGGAGCCGGAGATCGCCCAGCGCCTCCTCGCCGAGGCCCAGATCACCGCCCAGCTCGACCACCCGAACGTCGTGCCTCTGCACTCCCTGGTGCAGGACCATGCCCGCCCATTGGGCTATGTCATGAAGCTGGTGGAGGGGGAGACGCTGGCCGCCCTGATCGAGCAGGCGCGTGCGGCGGTTGGGGTGGGTCGACCCCTGAGCCCGGCACTGAGGCGGGAGAGCCTGCTCGAGCACTTCCTGAAGGTCTGCGACGCGGTCGCCTTCGCGCATGCGAAGGGCGTCATACACCGCGACCTCAAGCCCGCCAACATCATGGTGGGGCGGTTCAACGAGGTCTACGTGATGGATTGGGGCATCGCGCGCGTCATGGAAATGCCTGACCTTCTGCCGGCCAGCCCGGAAGAACGGGTCCATTGCGTGCGCGAATCTGCCGATCCAGGGACGGACGCGACTGTCGTGGGTACGCTGATCGGCACGCCGAAATACATGTCGCCGGAGCAGGCGCGCGGCGAGATCGACCGGCTGGACCCGCGCAGCGATCTCTATAGCCTGGGCCTGATCCTGTACGAGCTGGTCTGTCTGCGGCCGGCCTTCGGCGGTCCCGATTTTGGGACGGTCCTGGATCGGGTGCGCCGCGGCGAGCGGGCGCCCATCTCCGCGCCCTCGTCGCGTCTGGCGGTGCCCCGCGAGCTCCGGGCCATTGTCGAGAAGGCCACTCGGGCCGAGCCGAGGGATCGGTATCCGGACCTTGCCGCCCTGGCCCGCGATCTGCGCAGCTTCCTGCGGGGCGAGTCCGTGCGCGTGCTGCGCGATACTTCGCTGCGCCGGACCCTGAGATGGATCGGACGCCACCGCCAGGCCGCCCTGAATCTATTCCTTGCGACCCTGCTGTTGGCCGCCCTGGCGACGGGCGCCCTGTGGTACCGCCACACGGCTGCAATGGAGCGGATCCACGACCGCCGCGAGCTGACGATGCACTTCTTCGACCTGGCCTCGGCGCGGGCCCACCACATCGTCCAGTACTTTACGCGCACCCTGGGCCTGCTCGAGGGGCTATCCGTCGGTGCCGAGCTGGCCTTGGAGCAGGACGAAGCGACCCAGGGCCGCATCTACACCGTCGACGACTTCGGCTCCTCCTCCGCGCGACCCGCGGACGCTGCCCCGACGCGGCACTCCGCTGGCCTACCGATCAGCACCGAGCATCCGGTCGTGGTGTTGCCGAAAGGCGGCATGGACCCGGGTACGGACCTCAAGGTCGGTCGACTCGTCGCATTGACGCCACTGTTTCAACGAATTTTTCTGGAGGCCAACGGGGAGCGGGATGGAGGCATATCTGGCTCCAAAGTCCGCGTCACGCTGGATGACGAGGACATCGAGATCGATTGGCTCGGTGTGGCCCTGCGCGAAGGGGCGATGGTCGGCTATCCCGGGTCCGCCGATTATCCTGACGATTACGATCCCACCCAGCGGCCCTGGTACCTGCAGGCCCTGACGGCCGAAGGGACCAAGGCGTGCGGGGACCCTTACGCGGATGCCGGCTCCAACGCGCTCGTCATGTCGTGCAGCGTCGCCTTGTATTCGCGCGAGGGGGAGCTTCTCGGCGTCGCCGGCCTGGATCTGCCGCTGGCGCACGGCGTCGCGAGGCTTCTGGTCGCGCGGGATCTGCCCCAGGTGCGGGCCCTGCTACTGAACGACCGGGGACAGATCCTGGTCGAAGTCGGGACGGGCAGGGCGGGATCCGGCGCCGTCGCAGGGACTCTGCCGACCTACGAGGACGAGACGCTGGTGGATGCCGTCAGGGGCGGTCGCTCGGGCCTGCTGGAGCGGGTCGATGGGCGGCGCAGCCTATGGGTCATCTACATCTATCTGCCGGAGCTCAATTGGACCTATGTCGCCGAGCTGCTCGCCTGGGGGAGGGAGGAGCCGGGCTGAGTCCGGGGTGATCCCGGGGGCGCCGGGCGAGGCGGTTGGACCCCGATGGCCGCGGCTCAAGGTTGCCGAGCACGAGCTTCGTAACGAGGCCCGCGTTCTGCGACGATCCGACCCACACCCCGGCTATACTCGCGCACCAGATCCCAAGGCCCGGTAGCACCAGATGGAAGAAATCGAAGTCCCACGCAAGCGTCCGCGCGGCATCTATTTACTCCCGAACCTCTTTACCACCGCGGCCCTGTTCGCCGGGTTCTATGCGGTCCTGGCGGCCACCGCGGGGCGCTTCGAGGCCGCGGCGATCGCCATCTTTGCGGCCATGCTGCTCGATGGGTTCGACGGGCGCGTGGCGCGCATGACACATACCCAGACCGCCTTCGGGGCCGAGTACGACAGTCTCTCGGATATGGTGGCCTTTGGGGTCGCGCCCTCGCTTGTGGCCTACCACTGGGTCCTCCACGGGCTCGGCAAGGTGGGCTGGCTGGTGGCCTTCGTGTACACCGCGGCGGCGGCACTGCGGCTCGCGCGCTTCAACACCCAGGTGGGCACGGCGGACAAGCGCTACTTTCAGGGGCTCCCCAGCCCATCCGCCGCGGCCATCGTCGCCGGCGGGGTCTGGATCGGGGCGGATCAGGGGATCGACCCGTCCTATGTGTCCTGGGTCGCTGCCTTCCTCACGGCGGGGGCCGGACTGCTCATGGTCAGCAACTTCCGCTTCTGGAGCTTCAAGCAGCTCGATGTCCAGGGCCGGGTGTCCTTCATGCTGGCGGTGCTGGCCATGCTCTCCATCGCCCTGATCCTGATCCATCCGCCCATCGTGCTCTTCTTGGGTTTCTTGGGATACGCCATCTCCGGACCGGCCTGGACCCTGGTTCGGCTGCGCCAACGCCGCGCGCTGCGCCGGCGCCAACGCGCCGCG
>JBGSOR010000082.1:0-2127 GCA_041738985.1 Chromatiaceae bacterium
ACGCAGGCGGGGCACCCGCCGGTGCAGGCGCAGTCCGCCACCAGTCCGCGCGCATCCCGGACCAGGGTCTCGGCGGCGTCGTAGAGCGGGGCGGAGAGTCCCACCCCGCCCGGGTAGTTGTCGTAAAGAAACAGGGTCGGCTCGAAGCGCCCGTCGGCGATGGCGTCCGCCGGCCCGTTGTCGGGTCCGCGGATCTGGCCGCGCCCGTCGGTGCCGGTCACCGCGAACCAGGTCCCCTGTCCGTCTCCCACCGCCCGGCCCAGGTCCCGCAGTTCCGCCATGGAGCGCAAGGCGGCGACATGGTGGAGGGCGTACGCGGCACCCAGGAAGCCCTCGATGGCCTGCTGGCGGTCCGGCAGGGCCGCCTCCAGGGCTTGAGGCTGCGCCTGCCACCAGACCGCGGTGGTGTGCATCTCCTGGTCCGGGAGGTCGATGTTGCCGTAGCCCACATTGTCGTGGCTGTAGTAGCGGATCTTCTTGTATCCCGGGTAGCGGCGGACCAGATGGACCTCGCCGTGGGCCGTTGCGCCCGTCCCGGGACCGGTCGGCCGCCCCTCGAAGCGGTCCAGGATCTTGAGCCGGGTGTAGTCGATGGCGTCCGTGTAGTAGTCGGCCCCGGTGCGGGTCACGAAGGCCTTGCGCCCGGTCCAGTCCAGGCGCTCCACTTGAAAAGGCTGCGACTGGATCATGTAGATGGCGCCGACATAGAGGGTCGCCGGTGCGCTGGACCAGTCGACCTCGGCGATCACGGTTTGGGCGCCGCCCGTGGTGTCGATGACGGTAAAGTTACCCTCCGCCACGGAGCGCAAGGACACGGCATTGGCCGGGTAGCTGTCCGCCACCCAGAACCACTGGTCGCCCTGGCGTTGCAGGACCCCCTCGTCCCGCAGATACCCGAGCATCTCTGCAAGGTCCTCGCCGCCGAAGACCTCCCCGTCCCGGAAGGGCAGCTCGAAGGCAGCGCAGCGCACGTGATCGAGCAGGATCAGGAGCTGGTCCGGGTGGATGCGGGCGTGCTCGGGGGAGGCGCCCAGGAAGACCTCGGGGTGACGCATCAGGTACTGGTCCAGGGGGTCGCTGGTGGCGACGAGCACCCCCAGGCTCGGGCGCAGACGTCGCCCGGCCCGGCCCAGGCGCTGCCAGGTGGCGGCGACCGTGCCCGGGTAGCCGTTCAGGATGGCCACGTCCAAGGCGCCGATGTCCACCCCCAGCTCCAGGGCGGAGGTGCTGACCACCAGGTCCACCCGCCCGGCACGCATTGCCTGCTCCGCGGCGCGTCGCTCGCTCGGCAGATAGCCGCCTCGATAGGCGAGCACCCGGGGCGGCCGGCGCGGGTCCTTGTCGAAGACGTCCTTCAGATACTTGGTGATGACCTCCACCATGAGCCGGGAGCGGGCGAAGCAGATCGCCTTGAGCCCGGACTTGGCCGCCAGGCGCGCGATGCGGGTGGTCTGGGAGCGGGCCGAGGCACGGATGCCCAGGTCGGGATTGATGACCGGCGGGTTCCACAAGATCAGGTGGCGCTCGCCCTGGGGGGCGCCGCTCTCCAGCACGGCGGTTACCGCGTCGCCGCACAGCCGACTCGCCAGCTCGGCCGGGTTGGCAATGGTGGCCGAGGTAAACAGGAAGGTGGGGGAGACCCCGTAGAAGCGGCAGATGCGCTTCAGGCGCCGCAGTACGTTGGCCACATGGGAGCCGAAGACCCCGCGGTAGCTGTGCAGCTCGTCCACCACCACGAAGGCCAGACCCTCGAAGAACTGCGCCCACTTGGTGTGATGGGGCAGGATCGCCTGGTGGAGCATGTCCGGGTTGCTGACGACGATGTCGCCACGCGTGCGCACCGCCTTGCGGGCGTCCCCAGGGGTATCCCCGTCGAAGGTGTAGGCGCGTATGCCCAGATCCCCGGCCTTGTTCAGCTCCGTCAGCTCCGCCACCTGGTCCTGGGCCAGGGCCTTGGTGGGGAAGAGGTAGAGCGCCTTGCTGCCCCGGGTCAGGACGGCATCCAGGACCGGCAGGTTGTAGCAGAGTGTCTTGCCGGAGGCGGTGGGGGTGGCGACGACCACGTGCCGGCCGGCCCGGGCCAGGTCCGCGGCCTCCCGCTGGTGGGAGTAGAGCCCGGCGATGCCG
>JBGSOR010000085.1:0-6868 GCA_041738985.1 Chromatiaceae bacterium
GGCCGTGCAGCTGGCCGCGACCTTCGAGCCGGACCTGGCGCTGATCGATGTGGCGATGCCCGGCATGAACGGCATCGACGCGACCGCGCAGATCCGCGTCGTCTCCACCGGCACGCGTGTCATCGCCCTGTCCATGTACGCCGACGACCACTATCTGCGGCGGATGCTCGACGCCGGTGCCCAGGGCTATGTCTTGAAGAACGAGGCGACCGTCGATCTCATCCAGGCGATCCGCACCGTGCTCGCCGGCGCGGTCTTCCTCAGTCCCGCTATCGCCGCCGGGACCCGGACCGCACCGCTGCGCCGTGCCGAGGCGGATCAGGCCCTGTTGACCAAGCGCGAGCGCGACGTCCTGCGACTGCTCGCACTGGGCCGGCGCACCAAGGAGATCGGCGCGGAGCTCGGCATTAGCGCGAAGACCGTCGAGACCTACCGGAGCCGGGTCATGCTGAAGCTGGGCATCGACAACCTCGCCGGCCTGGTTCGCTTCGCCATCCGTGCGGGCATCCTGCCCACGGACTCGTAGCGTCCGTAGAGCCTCAAGCGGACGCGGAGAATCGATCCCTGGGACGCGGCCAGGCGCAGGCATGACCGGCCCTTGCGGGACCCGGAGGGCCTGAGCCCGGCCCCGATGTGCTTGGAGTCAACCGTCGAGAACACCCAAGAGCGGGAGGGTACCGGCGCCCCCGATCTATAATGACTGACACGCCGCAGCACCTCCGCGACGCCCGATCCCTGACCGGAGCCACCGTGTCCAATCTCGCTCGGATCCACCCTGTCACCGTCTAGGACTTCCCCGCGGCCGTCAAATAGGAGCTCAAGCCGATGTGGCCTGACCTCGGTGACGGATTTTTCCAGTGCAGCCCAGAATGGGCCGCTTTGCTCTCTCCCTGGTCGTGCAGGCTAATCGACAAGGCCGCACCTGGTATGCATTGGCTCTCCCCGTTGGGCCGCAGCGCCCGTTAAATTCGAATCTTTTAGGAGTCCCCGATAATGAAGATTTCCGCCGTTGCCGTCGCCTTCCTGATCGCCGCCGCCGCCCCCGCTGGCTTTGCCTCGACGGCCTCGGAACGTGAATACCAGCGCGGCTACAACGACTGCCTCCACGGCCGCTACGACCAGGACCAGCACGGCGAGTCCTATAAAAAGGGCTGCCGCGCAGCCGAGGATCATCAGAAGCCGCATTCTCCGTCGGCGAAACAGGCCCCCGCCACGACGAAGCAGGCGTCAAAGGCGAAGATCTCGGATCTGAAGGGCAAGGACTCGATCAAGGCCTTCGACGTGATGACCTCGAGAGGTTTCACGAGCGTCGACACCCTGACCTCGGGAGATACGATCTACGGCATCTACTACAACGCCAAGACCCACCAATGCGTCCAGCTGACCAACGCCAACAACCGCGTTGAAAGCGTCAACGACATCGGCACGCATCCGAAGTGCCGCTGAGCGCCCGCGAGCATGGCGTGGGCAGCGGGTTGCGGCCGCCCGCGACCGATGCTTGGCAAGACGCATGCGCGTGGGTGCGATCGCTTAGCCGGGTGACGGGAGCCAGCGGACCGACACACCAACATTGATCGGGGGCCTTGAAGACGATGAATCGGAAAGCACCGGCGGCCCTGATTGCTGCCCTCCTGGCGGGCTGGTCGCTGCCGTCCGCGGCGGACTCGACCCAGGCCCGTTGCGAGATCTACCCGAAGGGCTCGGACAAGCTGGAGAAGAAGGTCCCCTGCACCTTCGGTCAGCGCCAGGGCCATATCACCATCACCCGCCAGGACGGCGTCAGCTATCACCTGTCGCCGGTGGGCGACACGCCCGGCAACTTCCGCGACCAGGACGGGTACCCGGTCTATCGCCAGAGCGGGCTCGGGGAGGCGCGGCTGATCTTCCGCTTCCCGAAGGACAGCCTCTTCGTCTACTGGGACAACGCCGCAAGCGAGCCGGCCGAAGCGGACAACGCCACCGCCCCCTTCGCCACCAAGTACGTAGGCGGCGAGTACGACGCGACCACCCTGCTGCGCTGCAAGGCGGCGGGCGACAGGGAGTTCGGCAGCTGCCCGGCCGGCATCCTGCGCATGGAGAACCGCCAGGCATCGATAGTCGTGCAGAGCCAGCTCGGCAAGCAGTTCACGATCAACTTCATGACCGACTATGTGAACGCCACCGCCGGCGAGGTGAAGGCCGAGCTGAACGGCGACATGTGGACCGTCACCCGCGACAACGGGGAGGTCTACGAGGTGCCGCTTGCCGCTATCGAGGGGGGCTGAGCCGGCGACTGGCGCAGACCCGTGGCCGACCGCACCGCCCACCTGCACGAAGGAGCGACCGATGAAAACGACGACACCCCAGAAGCCGGACTGTGTCGCCCGGCTGGAGGCGGCCTACGGCGCCCCAAGCCAAGAGGGCTTCGGCAGCGCCACCTTCCACGAGACCTTGGGACCCACCGACGACTTGACCCAAGCCGCGCTCGCGAAATACCGAGCCTTCGTCGGCGAGCTCTGGGACCGCTACGGCGAGCGCGCTTGGATGGAGCCCTGGAAGGAGCTCTACTCGCGCCCGCCCGAGGCCAAGCCCGACATCGCTGCCGAGCTGCGGGGTATCGCCGATCCCTCCGCCCGGCTGTCCGTGCCCATGATCCTGGACCCCAGCGAGGGCGCCGAAGCGGCCCGCGACGCCCTGTCCGCCGCCTTCGACGACGCGGAGGTCACCGAGCTGCGGGTCTTCGCCTTGGGGGATGGCGCGGCAATGTCGGGGTTGTTGGTAGCCGCCCGGCGCGGCGCCCAGAGCGAGGCCAGTTTCCTGGTCTTCCTCATGGATTGAGCGCCGCATAGCGTTCGGTGAGCGCGATCGAACTGCACGATGGGTGCGGCAGAGGCCGATCTGCAGAAGGTGAAGGTCGAAAAGTTTCTGGCTCGGGTCAACAGTCTCCCTGGGAGTAGCGCAGGTTGAGCATTCACCGCATGTGTCGCATCGTCACGGGCATCTTCCTCGGCCTTTACCTTGCCGCGCTCGCGCTGTTGGTGATCGGGACCTTCGGCCTCTTCGGCCAGGAGCGCGATCCGCTTTCCGGCGTATTTCTGTTGCCGCTGGGACTGCCGTGGAACCTAATGCTCGATCCGTTTCCGGAGGCGCTCTGGCCGTGGCTCGCAGTGGCGACTCCCGTGCTCAACCTGATCGCGCTTTTCTGGGTCTGCAGGGCTGTTTCTGCCAGGAACGCGGAGACTAAGGGTCGAGGAGGAAGACAGCATCGGGCGATCTCGGCGCTCCGAGGCCGGCCCTCGCTCGATGTGGGCCCACTGGGGCTCGTGGGCCATCTTTCGCTAGGCGCCGTAGACCCTTGCGACGGGCTCGTCGGCACGTCGCGTTGGCCACTCGCAGAGACCGCGGGGCCGCAAGCCCCTTGGCACGCTGGGAGGCGTGCGTCAGTCCCAGGCGCCATCGGCGATGGTAGCGGTCACCGCTTCGCACAGGGTCTCAAGATCCGAGTCCCCGATGAGATAGGGCGGCATCAGGTAGATCAGCCGCCCGAAGGGCCGCACCCAGACGCCGCGCTCCACGAGGCGGGCCTGGGTGGTACGCATGGGTACAGTCCGCTCCAGCTCGACCACCCCGATTGCACCCAGCACCCGCACGTCCGCCACGCCTGGCATCTGGCGGCAGGGGGAGAGACCCTCTGCCAGTCCGGCTTGGATCCGGGCAATATTGGTCTGCCAGTCGGAGTCCAGCAGCAGCTCGATGCTCGCGTTGGCCACCGCGCAGGCGAGCGGATTGCCCATGAAGGTCGGTCCGTGCATGAAGACCCCGGGCCTGCCGGCGGAGATTCCATGGGAGACCCGCTCGCTGGCGATCGCCGCCGCCAGGGTCAGATAGCCGCCGGTCAGCGCCTTGCCGACAGTCATGATGTCCGGGCTGATCCCCGCGTGCTCGCAGGCGAAGAGTCGCCCGGTGCGGCCGAAGCCGGTCGCGATCTCGTCGGCGAGCAGCAGGACGTCGTGGGCGTCGCAGAGTGCCCGGACCTCCCGCAGGTACTCGGGCGCATAGAAGCGCATCCCTCCCGCACCCTGGACGATGGGCTCCAGGATCACGGCCGCCAACTCGTCCCGGTGACGCTCGATCAGCACCGCAAACTCCGCGATGTCCGACGGGTCCCAAGGGGAGCCGAAGCGGCACCCCGGGGCCGGTGCGAAGACCTGCTTCGGCAGCGCCGAGGCAAACACGTGATGCATGCCGGTCACCGGGTCGCACACCGACATGGCATTCAATGTGTCCCCATGGTAGCCGGAGCGGACGGTCATGAGCCGGTGCTTGCCCGGCCGGCCCTGGGCGTGCCAGAACTGGATGGCCATCTTGATGGCGACTTCGACCGAGACCGATCCCGAATCGCACAGAAAGACCTGTTGCAGCGGCCCCGGTGTCAGATCGACCAGGTGCTTGACCAGGCGTGCCGCGGGCTCGTGGGTCAGCCCGCCGAACATCACATGGGACATGGCGGCCAGCTGGTCCTGCACCGCTCGGTTCAGCACCGGATGGTTGTAGCCGTGGATGGCGCACCACCAGGAGGACATGCCGTCGATCAGCTCCCGCCCGTCCATGAGCCGGATGCGGCAGCCCTGTGCGGAGCGCACCGGGTAGACCGGATCCCGATCCAGGGTGGAGGTATAGGGGTGCCAGGCGTGCGCCCGGTCGATGGCGAGGATCTCGGCGGTGTCCATGGGACTCTCGTCCTTTGGCAGCAAAACGATCGGGATGAAGGCGAGTGATCGGAATTCCCGGTGGCTCCGCGGGACTCTCCTGAACCCAGCAGTCTATGCTGCTGAAACGGATGGCCCCTGTCCAACGCGAACCGCCGACCCGCCCCACCCGCGACGAGGCGCCGGTACGTCGCATCATGTGCCCTCGGCCGTCGCCACTCGCCGCTCGCCACTCGCCACTCAAGATGTCCAACCCCCGACCCATCGTCATCGCCCACCGCGGCGCCTCCGGTTATCTTCCCGAGCACACATTGGCCGGGAAGGCCATGGCCCACGCCATGGGGGCCGACTATCTGGAGCAGGACCTGGTGCTCTCCCGTGACGGGGTGCCTGTCGTCCTCCATGACCTCCAATTGGACGAGGTGACGGATGTGGCCCGGCGATTCCCGGCGCGGGCGCGATCCGATGGGCGCTGGTATGCCATCGACTTCGACCTGGTGGAGCTGCGCAGGCTCGGCGTACGCGAGCGCCTGGATCCAGCGACGGGACGGGCAGTCTACCCCGAGCGCTTCCCACTGGGCCCGGAGGGGGCGGAAGGTCTGTTCCGGCTCCACACGCTGGACGAAGAGCTGACCCTGATCCGGGGGCTGAACCGCTCCACAGGGCGAGAGGCGGGGATCTATCCGGAGCTCAAGGCGCCGGCCTGGCACCGGAGCGAGGGCCACGACATGGTCGCGACGGTGCTCCAGGTGCTGGAGCGCCACGGCTATCTTGAGCCCGGGGAACGGATCTATGTCCAGTGCTTCGAGCCCGAGACCCTCAAACGCCTGCGCGGCGAGCTGGGGCAAGCGGTTCCCCTCACCCAGCTCCTGGGGGAGCCCCACTGGTGGCCGGAGTCCCCGGCGGACTTCCCGCGGATGCGCACGCCCGCCGGGCTCGCGGAGATTGCCGGGTATGCAGCCGGGGTCGGACCCTGGATCGGTCACATCCTGCCGGGTCGGCAGTCGACCGGCGTGCCCCGCCGCACGGACCTGGTGGCCGAGGCCCATGCCGTCGGGCTCCTGGTCCACCCTTATAGCTTCCGCCGGGACCAGGTCCCCGAAGGTTTGGGGACCTTCGAGGACTTGCTGCGCATCTTCGTCCATGACCTCAAGGTGGACGGCCTTTTCACCGATTTTCCGGATCTGGCGGTGCACTTCCTGGCAGCGATGCCGGGCCGGTCCACGCCCTCCTCTCCCGGTACTGCCACGTTCTGACGTAGATGGGAGATGTCCGCAGGGGGACGCGCATGCTGGCGTGGAGGTCCGCGACAGCGATTGCGTGATTGTCGGCGCCGCGCCGGAAGTCGAGGACCCACGTCAATCCTTTTCATTGTCGACATAGTGGATTGACACGCCCCAGAGACCCGCTATATTTCGCCAATCCGCTCGAAGATTGTCGACAATATTTATGTCAGTCGCCGCCGAGACCCTGCCCGAAGAGTCCGCCACCATTGCCGACCGGGTGTTCGAGGAGCTGCGCCAGGCGATCGTCGAGGGCGAGATCCCTGCCGGCAGCAAGATCAGCGAGCCGGAAATGGCCGGGCGCTACGGGATCAGCCGCGGACCCCTGCGCGAGGCGATGCGGAGACTGGAGTCCGCCAACCTGGTGGAGCGCCGGCCCAACGTGGGCGCCCGGGTCATCACGCTCACCAGCGAGGAGCTGCTGGAGATCTATCTGATCCGCGAGGCCCTGGAGGGCATGGCCGCCCGGCTCGCCGCGGAGCGCATGAGCGAGCCCGCGGTCCAAGACCTCAAAGATCTGCTGGCACGCCATCGCCAGGAGGTCGCCCGGGAGCAGGGGCAGGCCTATTTCCAAAAAGAAGGGGATATGGACTTCCACTACAGGATCGTCCAGGGCACCGGCAACCGGCGTCTGACGGGGATCTTGTGCAACGACCTCTACCACCTGGCCCGCATGTACCGTTGTCAGTTCGGCATGGGTAGCGACCGCGCGCTCGATGCGCTCAAGGAGCACGAGCTGGTGGTGGAGGCCATCGCCGACCGGGACGGCGAGATGGCGGAGCTCCTCATGCGCCGACACATCCGCGCCTCCCGGCGCAACGTGGAGCGACGGCTCGAGACCGCGGGGTCGGAAGCCCGAGGCGCCAGGGACCCCAAGGCCGGGAGGACGCAGGCAGC
>JBGSOR010000105.1:0-2053 GCA_041738985.1 Chromatiaceae bacterium
AGCCGTGATCGCGGAATTCCGACGCGAAGGCGTCGATGACGACGCGCTGGCCGCCCGGCTACAGCGCGAGGGGGTCGATGCCTTCGCCGCCTCGTGGCACGCCTTGCTGACGCGCATCCGCGAGAAGTGTGCTTCACCGGCCCTGCGGTTATGAAGGCGGTCAGCACCCGGTCGGCCTGGCAGGCGCTGGTGGCGCACCAGCCACACATGGGCAACGCGCACCTGCGGGACCTGTTTGCCGCGGACCCCGAGCGCGGTACCCGCTGGACCGTCGAGGCCGCCGGGCTCTATCTCGACTATTCGAAGAACCGGATCGACGGCGAGACCATGGGTCTGCTGGCCGCGCTGGCGCGTGACCGCGGCCTGCCCGAGCACATCGCCGCGATGTTTCGCGGCGAGGCGATCAACACCACCGAGCAGCGCGCGGTGCTCGCGCAGAACATGCCGGCCCTGATGGGCCTGCTGGCGGTGTGGAACAGCAACTTCCTCGGCGCTGGTACCCAGGCCGTGCTCCCCTACGCGCAATACCTGTCGCGCTTCCCGGCCTACCTGCAGCAGTTGACGATGGAAAGCAACGGCAAGCACGTGCCGCTAGACGGGCAACCGGTGGGGTGCGAGACCTCTCCGATCGTCTGGGGCGAGCCCGGCACTAACGGCCAGCATTCGTTCTACCAGCTCCTGCACCAGGGCACGCGGCTGGTGCCCTGCGACTTCATCGGATTCGGGCACAGCCTGAACCCGATGGGGACCGACGGGAGCCGGGCAGACAGCCAACACGACCTGCTGATGGCCAACCTGTTCGCGCAGTCCGAGGCGCTAGCCTTCGGCAAGACGGCGAGCGAAGTCCGCGTCGAGGGCGTCGAGGAGGCCCTCGTGCCGCACCGGGTGTTCGAAGGCAACCGGCCCAGCAACACGATTCTGGCGCGGCAGCTCACACCGCACGCGCTCGGCGCCCTGGTGGCGCTGTATGAGCACAGCGTCTTCACGCAAGGCGTGATCTGGGGCATCGATTACTTCGACCAGTGGGGTGTCGAGCTCGGCAAGGTGCTGGCCGAGCGGACGGCCGCCGAACTGGCGGACACCGGCAACCCGGCGCTCGCCCACGACAGCTCGACCAACGCGCTGATCCAGCGCTACCGCCAACTGCGGGAGGAACGCCCGTGAACCGACCTGAAGCGCAAGACCTCGATCAGCTGTGCATCAACACCCTGCGCACGCTGGCCATCGACCAGGTGCAGCAAGCCAACTCCGGGCACCCTGGCACGCCGATGGGTGCCGCGCCCACCGCCTACTGCCTGTGGCAGCGCTTCCTGCGCTTCGACCCCGAAGACGCCGCCTGGCCCGACCGCGACCGCTTCGTGCTGTCGGTCGGTCACGCCTCGGCGCTGTTGTACGGCCTGCTGCATCTGTGCAGTGTCAAGGCCGACACGGGCCTGGCTGCCAAGGGTGGCGGCCTCGCCGTCACGATGACCGACCTGCAAAGTTTCCGTCAGGCTGGCAGCCGCTGCACCGGTCACCCTGAACACGGCTGGACCACCGGCGTTGAGACCACCACCGGGCCACTCGGCCAGGGCGTGGCGACCAGTGTGGGCATGGCCATCGCGCAGGCCTGGCTGGCCGCCACTTACAACCGCCCCGGTTTCACGCTGTTCGATCACCGCGTCTTCGCTCTGGCCGGCGACGGCGACATGATGGAAGGCGTGAGCGCCGAGGCCGCGTCGCTCGCCGGGCACCTGAAGCTCGGCCGGTTGTGCTGGATCTACGACAGCAACCAAATCAGCATCGAAGGCTCGACGGCCATCGCCTTCACCGAGGGCGTCGGCGCGAGCTTCGCGGCCTGCGGCTGGCAGGTGCTGCAGGTCGCCGATGCCAACGATATCGAGGCGACGGCGCATTGCCTGCGGACCTTCGAAGCCACGCGCGACCGCCCTACCCTCATCGTCGTGCAAAGCCACATCGGCTATGGCGCTACGCACAAGCACGACACCGCGGCCGCCCACGGCGAGCCCTTGGGTATCGACGAGGCGCGCGGTGCCAAGGCGTTCTACGCCTT
>JBGSOR010000150.1:0-7248 GCA_041738985.1 Chromatiaceae bacterium
GTCGGGCGAGACTGGCCGCGAGCAGCCCCCGGTCCACCCCAGCCGCCCAGCCCTCGGCGCGGGCTCCGATCGCTTCAGCCACCCGCCGCTCGTAGTGCCAGTAGCGCCCAAGATAGAGTCGGTCCGCACCATCCAGGACCAGCGGGGCCGGCTCGCCCCCAGCCACAATCGATTCAGGACGACCGACCGCCGCCCACCCGACCAGCTCCGAGCGCCAGGCGGCAAGCTCTGGGGCCACCAGATCAGGGACCTCCGGGAATGGCGCCCGGCCCGCCAGGGTGGAGAGCTCCAGGCAAACATCCCCCTCCCCCACCCGATGGCTCGCCAGCGCCGCGGCCAGGAGCCGGCCTGGGGTCGGGTCCCCGGCGCACTCGCCGAGCCAGCGGGCGAGATGGAGGTCAAGCGGCCTCAGGTCTCCCAGGGTAGCCGCCTGAATCAGCGGGTTCGGCAGGGCGAATGGGCCGTTCATGCGGTCTCCGATAAGCCTGATGTCAGACGGCGGAAATCCTTGGCGATCCAGCCGGGTTTGGGGGCACACGCGAACCCGCGGGTCCGAGACGCGCCGTACTTGTCCGCGGACTGTACCGTCCTAGGGGGATTTTCGCGACCGTAGACAATATCCAGTCTCGTTGGCAGTACGAGCCCTGGCACGGCGGGCGGGGCGCGACGTCAAGCGGGTCAAGCCAAGGGACCCGACAGGGTTCGCCCTGGGGGAGATGCCCGCCAGCTGCAGGGCCGGGCGCGCCAACAGACCGCGATCAAACAGGAGGTTCACGCCGCGACCGGCAGGCGGCGCTCGCACCCGGCCGCGAAGGCAAGACAGACAAGGCCATCAGGGTCCGTCTGGATCGACACCCAGCGCACGGAGCCGCTCGGCCAAGCGATCCGCCCGCGCCCGCTCCTGCTCGGCATGCGCCCGCTCCTCCTCGGCACGTGCCCGCTCCTGGGCCACATGGGCCACCTCTTGCGCCACCGTTTCGGTCAGGGTAGGAACCAAGATGCCGTCGGGCGTGTAGAAGCGCAGCAGTCCCTCGTGGACACCCAAGCTAAGCTCCAGGATGGCGCTCGGCAAGCGGCCTGCAGGGTCCGCGGCGATGGGTTGGTAGTGGGCGTCCACCAGGTGGAAGCCGGCGAGCTCCTGGGTTTCCGGGGAAAACCAGAAATACTCCGGGGTGCGGAAGACGTTCTGGTAGAGGGTCTTCTTGGCAGTCCGGTCGGATCGGGCGGTCTCGTCGGAGAGAAGCTCGACGATCAGGTCTGGATAGCGCCCGTCCTCTAACCATACGGTCCAGGAACGCCGGGGGCGGCGCACCACGTCACGCACCACAAAGAGGTCCGGTCCGCGCAGCTCCCGCCGAGCGAGCTGGTCGCGCCGGAAGTAGACGCTCAAGTTGGCCCCGATGAAGAAGTCTTCACGGTCGCGCCAGTGCCATTCGAGGGTGCTCTTGAGCAACTCGAGCTGGTCGTAATGCAGTGAGCTTTCCATTTCCGGCTCGTCGCTGTCGGGCTCGCGGCCTTCCGCGAAGGCCTGATAGAACTTCTCGGCAGTTTGAGACATGGGTGGGCACCTCCCGGGGAAGGGTGGGCACAGTATATCGGGGTCGTGGCCCGGAGAGGGGGCGCTGCCGGCTAGTCCTGCCAATCAGGATCCCCAGCGGCAGGCGCCCGCCTCGGACCGGTCGGCGGCGGTCCGGCATCCGGCTCGCCGAGATCCAGCTCGTCCCCCAGGAATGCGGGGTCGCGGATCTCGGCGAGCGGCGGCAGGTCGTTCAGGGAGCGCAGGCCGAAATAATCCAGGAACTTGCGGGTGGTGGCATAGAGCGCGGGCCGGCCGGGCACGTCCCGGTGGCCGACCACGCGGATCCACTCGCGCTCGCTTAAGGTCTTGACGATCTGGGTGGTGACGGCCACGCCCCGGATGTCCTCGATCTCGCCGCGGGTGATGGGCTGGCGGTAGGCGATCAGGGCCAGGGTCTCCAGGAGCGCCCGGGAATAGCGGGCCGGCTTTTCGTCCCAGAGGCGCGCCACCCACGGCGCCACGTGAGCCCGCACCTGGACGCGATAGCCCCCGGCGACCTGAGCGATCTCGATCCCCCGCTCCCCGTAGTCCGCGGTCAGCTCGGCGATGGCGGCGAGCAGGTCGGACCGTTCCGGACGCTCGTCCTCGAGGAACAGGGACTGGAGCTGGTCCAGTGTCAGGGGGCCCCCGGCGGCAAACAGCGCGCCTTCCACGATGGGCTTGAGACCCTTTGGGCTAACCGGCGGACTCATCGGAATCCCGTTCGTCCGCATCCGCCGTCATGGCCAGGGCGCCCCCGTCGGCCTCGCGCAGGCGCACATAGATGGGCGCGAAAGGCTCGGTCTGGACCAGCGCCAGGGTCGCGGCCTTGATCAGCTCCAGGAGCGCCAGGAAGGTGACGACCACACCGGCGCGCCCCTCGGCGATGTCGAAGAGCTCGGTGAACTGCACGAAGGCACCGCCTCGCACCCGCTCCAGCACGATGGACATGCGCTCGCGCAGGGACAGGGACTCCTTCTCCACGCGATGGCTGGCAAAGAGGTCCGCCCGCGCGAGCACACCCCGCAAGGCCACTAACACCTCGCGCAGATCCACCGCGGGCGGGACGCGGTTGTAGTGACCTGGGGGGATCTCCGCATGGACCGGGAAGACGTCCCGCTCCAGCCGCGGCAGGCCATCCAGGTCCTGGGCGGCCTGCTTGAACCGCTCGTACTCCTGGAGCCTGCGGATCAACTCGGCGCGGGGGTCTTCCTCCTCTTCCCCGGCCTGCTCGGGGCGCGGCAGGAGCAGTCGGGACTTGATCTCCGCCAACATGGCGGCCATCACCAAGTATTCGGCGGCCAGTTCCAGCTTCAGCTCCTTCATCAACTCCATGTACTCGATGTACTGGTCGGTGATAGAGGCGATGGGGATATCCAGGATATCCAGGTTCTGGCGCTTGATGAGATAAAGGAGCAGGTCCAGCGGTCCCTCGAAGGCGTCCAGGAAGACTTCCAGGGCATCCGGTGGGATGTAGAGATCTTGGGGAAGTGTGAGAAAGGGCGCGCCTTGCACGATGGCGAAGGGAAGCTCCTGCTGGGTACCCGCCCGCATAGCCGAGGGTCGAGGGCCGAGGGCCGAGGGCCCCGAGTCGATACCTTCCTCGGCCCTTGGCCCTGGGCCCTCGGCCCTGGCTCCGGCTCGCCCGGCCGCGGCCGTTGACCCGCCGCCAGCAGAATCGACGCTAGCAGAATCGCCGGCCTCCATCCCGGACCCCGCGGGGCTCAGAGGCTCACCAGGGACATGGCGTGGCGGACCTCCTCCATGGTCTCCCGGGCCACGTCCCGCGCCCGCTCGCATCCGGCGTCGACGATGCCGCGGATCAGGGTGGGCTGGGCGGCGTACTCTCGGGCACGCTCGCGCATGGGTGCCAGCTCCGCCAGCACCCCCGCGATCACGGGCTGCTTGCACTCGATGCATCCGATCCCGGCGGACCGGCAGCCTTGCTGCACCCAGTCCCGCACCGAGTCGTCGGAGTAGATCTGGTGGAACTGCCACACGGGGCACTTCTCCGGCTCGCCCGGATCGGTGCGGCGCACCCGCGCCGGGTCCGTAGGCATGGTCCGCAAGGCCTTCTCCACGTCCGCCGGCTCGTCGCGCAACGAGATGGTGTTGCCGTAGGACTTGGACATCTTCTGCCCGTCGAGGCCGGGCATCTTGGATGCCTTGGTCAGGAGCGGAACGGGCTCCGGCAAGATGGAGCGCCCGCCACCCTCCAGATAGCCGGAGAGTCGCTCCCGGTCTGCCACCGTGATGTTCGCCTGGCCTTCCAACAGGGCGCGAGCCACCGCCAATGACTCCTGCTCCCCCTGCTCGCGATAGGCGCGCCGCAGTTTGTCGAAGAGCTGGGCATTCTTCTTGCCCATCTTCTTTTTGGCCTCCTCGGCCTTCTCCTCGAAGCCGGGCTCGCGCCCGTAAATGTGGTTGAAGCGCCGGGCGATCTCGCGGGTCAGCTCCACATGGGCCACCTGGTCCTCGCCCACCGGGACCCGGCCGGCCTTGTAGATCAGGATGTCCGCGCTCTGTAACAACGGGTAGCCCAGGAAACCGTAAGTCGCCAGGTCCTTCTCCTTGAGCCGCTCCTGCTGGTCCTTGTAGCTCGGCACCCGCTCCAGCCAACCGAGCGGCGTGATCATGGAGAGCAGCAAATGCAGCTCCGCATGCTCCGGTACCCGGGACTGGATGAACAGGGTCGCGGAGCCCGGGTTGATCCCGGCCGCCAGCCAGTCGATGACCATCTCCCGGGTACTCTCCGGGATCAGGGTCGGGTCCTCGTAATGGGTGGTCAGGGCATGCCAGTCGGCGACGAAGAAGAAGCACTCCAGCTCATGCTGGAGCTCGACCCAATTCTTCAGTACACCGTGATAATGACCCAGGTGGAGTCGGCCGGTGGGACGCATGCCCGAGAGCACACGCGCATGTTGCGGAGAGGCGGAAGTCAATTCTTGGACCTCGGGTCAGGAGAAGAACAGCTCTTTGACCACCCCGGAGCCGGGCAGCAGATCCACGGTGCCGATCACCAGGGGCAGCAGCACGGAGGTCAAGACCCCGCTTACCAGGAGCACGACCAGGATGATGAGCCCGAAGGGCTCGAGCCGGGAAAAGTAGTAGGACCAGCGGGGCGGCAACATGGCGTTGAGGACCCGCCCGCCGTCCAGCGGCAGCAAAGGAACCAGGTTGAGCACCATCAGGAAAACGTTAATCACAACACCCGCGGCGCCCATATAGATCAGGGGCAGGGCCACCCATTCGCTGATGTCCAGAAGGGCCAGGCCCGCCAAGATGAGTACGCCCCAGGTCAGAGACATGGCCAGGTTGGAGGCCGGGCCGGCCACCGCCACCAGGGCCATGTCCCGGCGCGGATGGTGGAGTCTGCGCGGGTTCACCGGCACCGGCTTGGCCCAGCCAAACAGGAACCCGGCGAACAGAAAGGTCACTGCCGGGACCAGGACAGTCCCGATTGGATCGATGTGCTTCAAGGGGTTGAAGGTGACGCGGCCCTGTTCCAGGGCAGTGCGGTCCCCCAGACGGTTGGCCACCCAGCCGTGGGCGGCCTCGTGGACGGTGATGGCGAGTATCACCGGGAGGGCCAGAACGGCCAGGAGCTGTATATGGTTCAAGACGTTCATCTGCGCTGCAGGGGACTCCGAAACAATAGCGTTAACGGCTCAGGACTCGAAGAGGGACGCATCTCCCTTGCCGAGCCGCACCACGTGGGGCGGCTCGGCAATCATGTCCACCACGGTGGTCGGATCGAGCCCGCAGAACCCGCCGTCGATGATCAGGTCCACCTGCTTATCCAGGGCCTCGCGCATGGCGTCCGGGTCCGTCATGGGGTGCTCCTCGCCAGGCAGGATCAGCGTGGTGCTCAGGATCGGCTGGTTCAGCTCCCCGAGCAGCGCCCGACAGATCTCGTTGTCCGGCACCCGGATGCCGATCGCCTTGCGCTTGGGGTGCAGAAGCCGCCGCGGCACCTGCTTGGTGCCCTCGTGGATGAAAGTGTATGGCCCCGGCGTCAGCGCCTTCAGCAGCCGAAAAGCTTGGTTGTCGATCTTGGCGTAGGTGGTGATCTCCGAGAGGTCACGGCACATCAGGGTGAAGTTGTGCTTCTCGTCCATGCGGCGGATGCGGCGGATTCGCTCTAGGGCCGACTTCTCGCCAAGCTGGCAGCCCAGGGCATAGGAGGAGTCCGTGGGATAGACGATGACACCCCCTTCGAGCAGGATCTCCACCGTGCGGCGCACGAGCCGCACCTGGGGATTCACCGGGTGGATCTGGAAAAACTGGGCCATAGCGCCTGGCCGCCCTCAGGCGACCGCCGTTCCGACCCAGTCGCCCGACTCGCGCTGCCCGACCCCGGCCGGCCAGTCTCGCCAGATGGGGGTGCAACCCTCGGGCAGGGCCGGGAGCCGACCCAAGTCGATCCAGGGGTGAACGGAGAGGGCCAGCTGGGGTCCGTGGAAGTCCGAGCCGGCCGAGGCCAAGAGCCGCTGCTCCCGCGCATGGCGGGCGAAGTTGAATGCCTCGTCCCGGTTGTGGCTGCCGGAGACCACCTCCAGCCCCACCCCACCGAGCTCCCGAAACTCCCCGATCAGGCGCAGAAGCCGGGTGCGGGTGAGCTTGTAGCGGGCCGGGTGGGCGATCACCGCCTGCCCGCCGGCCGCCCGTATCCAGCCCACCGCGGACTCCAGGCTCGCCCATTCCCCTGCCACATGACCGGGCTTCCCGTTCACCAGGAAGCGCTTGAAGACATCCCGCTCGCTGCTCGCCAGGCGCCGACCCACGAGGAAACGCGCGAAGTGCGTACGGCCGATCAGGGTCCCGCCCGAAAGCGCACGGGCACCCTCGAAGGCCCCGTCGATGCCGTTCTTGGCCAGGCGCCGGCCCATCTCCTCCGCCCGCCAGTCCCGAAACCCCCGCAGACCCGCGAGCCCTGCCTGCAGCTCCGGACAGGCGCGGTCCACACCCAGTCCTACCACATGGACCGTGCGCCCACCCCAGGTCACCGAGATCTCCACCCCAGGGATCAGGATCAGGCCCAGGGGGCGGGCGGCCGCCGCCGCCTCCATCAGACCATCTGTCGTATCGTGGTCCGTGAGCGCCAACAGGCGCACCCCGACCCCCGCCGCCCGTTCGACCAGTGCCGTCGGGGTCAGGGTGCCGTCGCTCGCGGTTGAATGGGTGTGCAGATCCGGGGTCTTGTGCATTCAGCCATTCTATACCCGAGGAGTAGCGGCTGGCGAGTGGCGATTGGCGAGTTTTCTATTTACATACAGAGAGATACGACGCATCCGCCAGAAAAGCTCAAGTCCTTCCGGGATATAAGAGAGACCGACGGCGATTTCCGGGACGCACAGCGGGGCCGGGTCGCCCCTCGCCACTCGCCACTCGCCACGTGCGAAGCAGCAAGGCTATCATCTGCCCATGCTGCCCCCAGTCGACATCGGACACATTGCCTCGGAGCTCGCCCGGCTCTTCGAGGAGATCGAGCGCGTCCAAGACGAGGGCGCGCCGAACATCGAGCCCCGTCCGGAGGTCCTGCGTGCTGGGCTCGCTGCCCTACTCGGCACCCTGAGCGCTGCCGAAGCCGACACCCTGGACGCCTCCGCCGCGGAGCTGCACGCGCGCACCGGCACCTCCCCAGAGGCGCTTCTGGACCACGGGCTCGACCTGCTCGCCCAGCTCTCCGC
>JBGSOR010000200.1:0-1901 GCA_041738985.1 Chromatiaceae bacterium
GCGCAGGCAAGGCAGGCGCGCCCCCCGAATCGGCCAGCGTGGAACCGGCGAGCAGCCAGGCAAAAAGCATCGGACCCAGCAGCAGCGGGGCCGCCGGGGCACGGGGGCGGTTTTGGGGGATCGCGTTCGGCGCGGCAGGCATGGGATGAGCGTCCATCGAGCGTTGCATAGACATGGGGCGGCAGTATACCCATCGGGTTTGGGAGTCGGGTGCTCACGTGCCGTCCGGGATCGCAGGGCCCAGGCCGGTCAGGCCGAATCGGATCAATCAAACGGCGGAAAACCGACCCTGGGGCTCAACGCACGCTTGCATCCGGCGCCATAAACCGGACAATCGCGCCGTCATAATCTAAAGAGCCGACCATGAAGCTGCTGGCACTCGGACTCAATCACAAGACTGCTCCGATCGAGGTGCGCGAGCGCCTCGCCTTCGGCCCCGACATCATCGCTGGCGCACTACGAGACCTACGCGCCCACGAGGGGGTCCATGAGGCGTGCATCGTCTCCACCTGCAACCGCACCGAGCTCTACTGCGCGATCGCCGACGGTGGCGAGGAGACGGTCCGGCATTGGATCGGGGGTTTTCACGGGATCGAGCACGAGCGGGTTAACCCCTTCCTGTATGCCCACGCGGGCAAGGATGCAGTGACCCACCTGCTGCGGGTCTCCTCGGGGCTCGACTCCCTGGTGCTCGGCGAGCCCCAGATTCTGGGCCAGGTCAAATCCGCCTTCCAGACCTCCTGCGACTGTACTGCCACCGGCAAGCTCCTGTCCCGACTCTTCCAGCACGCCTTCTCGGTGGCCAAGACCGTGCGCACGGACACCGCCATCGGCAACAGCCCGGTCTCGGTCGCCTTCGCGGCAGTCAGCCTGGCACGCCAGATCTTCAGCGACCTGTCCCAGCAAACCGCCCTGCTCATCGGCGCCGGCGAGACCATCGAGCTGGCCGCCCGCCATCTGCACCAGAACGGCATCGGGCGCATCGTCGTGGCGAACCGCACGGTGGAGCGCGCCCACGAGGTGGCTGCCCAGTTCGACGGGTTCGCCATTGCCCTGACCGAGATCGCCAACCACCTGGCAGACGCGGACATTGTCATTGCCTCGACGGCCAGCCCCCTGCCCGTACTCGGCAAGGGCACGGTGGAGCGAGCGCTCAAGAAGCGCAAGCACCGACCCATCTTCATGGTGGACATCGCCGTGCCCCGGGACATCGAGCCCGAGGTGGCCACCTTGCCGGACGTCTACCTTTACACCATCGACGACCTCCAGGGGGTCATCGACGAGGGCCTGCGCTCCCGCCAGGCGGCCGCGCTCCAGGCCGAGGAGATGATCGCCTTCCATTCCGAAGAATTCATGGCCTGGCTGCGCTCGCTCGACGCGGCCGGCCTGATCCAGGACTACCGGCAGCGCTCCGAGCAGCTGCGCGACGAGGTGCTGGAGCGCGCCCAGCGCCAACTCGAGGCTGGCAAACCCCCAGCGGACGTGCTCAACTTCCTCGCCCATACCCTGACGAACAAGCTGCTGCACGCCCCGAGCACCCGGCTGCGCCAAGCCGCCCGGGAGGGCGAGTCCGATCTCCTTCAGGCTGCCAACGAGCTCTTCCAGCTCGACCCGGTGCGTCCCGCACCCCCCGCATGAACCCATCCATCCGCGACCGGCTGGAGCGCATGGACGAGCGCTTCGGCGAGATTCAGGCCCTGCTGGCCGATCCGGAAACCCAGTCGAATAACAACCGTTTCAGGGACCTCAGCCGGGAGTACTCCCAGCTTGAGCCCTTGGTTGCCTGCTTCAGGGCCTACCTAGGTCACGAATCCGAGCTCGCCGCCGCGGAGGAGCTGCTCGCCGACCCGGAGATGGCCCCCCTGGCCCGGGACGAGCTACGCGAGGCCGCCGCCCGCCGC
>JBGSOR010000211.1:0-3622 GCA_041738985.1 Chromatiaceae bacterium
GCCCCAGGCGCCAGAGCAGGCGGGTGCGGGCGGGCTTGAGCGCGCGGAGTTTCTGGTCAGCGCAAATCCGGGGCAGCCCCTGCAACCCTTGGCACGGGTCGCCTCGGGGGGCGAGCTGTCGCGTATCAGCCTGGCAATCCAGGTGGCGACGGCCGAGTGCGGCAGCGTCCCCACCCTGGTCTTCGACGAGGTCGATGTCGGTATCGGCGGCGGGGTGGCGGAGATCGTCGGCCGGCTACTGCGGCGGCTGGGCGAGTCCCGCCAAGTCCTCTGCGTCACCCACCTCCCGCAGGTCGCCGCCCAGGCACACCGTCAGCTGCGGGTCCGCAAGGAGACCGTCGATGCCGAGACCCATACGCGGATCGAGGGCCTAGAGGGGAGCTCCCGGGTGGAGGAGATCGCCCGCATGCTGGGCGGGACCGAGATCACCCGCCGCACACGCGAGCATGCCAGCGAGATGATCGACCGGGCCTCGCGTGGCGGCGACTCGGTCAGCGGCCGCGGACTCGGGATCTTGGCAGAGGCCGGCGCGACGGCCGCAGATTGAGCCCGCCACCCCCGCCCCCCGGGCCTACTTTGCGGCACAGTCCGAGCAGATGCCATAGATGACCAGGGAATGGTCCTCGATATGGAATCCGTGTCGCTTGGCGATCGCATCTTGACGCTCTTCGATCAAAGCGTCTACGAACTCCACGACCCGGTTGCACTTGACGCACACCAGATGGTCGTGGTGCTCCCCGCTGTTGAGCTCGAACACCGACTGGCCGCTCTCGAAGTGGCGCCGGCACACCAGACCTGCCGTCGCGAACTGGGTCAGCACGCGGTAGACAGTCGCAAGCCCGATGTCGTCCCCGTTAGCCAGGAGCTCCTTGTAGACGTCTTCCGCCGTCAGGTGGCGCCGTCCGCTACGCTCCAGAATGCCGAGTATCTTTTCCCGCGGTCGGGTGACCTTGAGTCCGGCGTCTTTTATTTGCTGGCTGTCCATCTTCGACCTCCCGCCTGTGTGCCGCCGCCTCCCGCCCGGGTCCGATGATCGGGGGCCGGGGCTGCTGTATGATGGGCGGATCCAACCGCTTTGTCGTCTATGATAGCAAGATGCGAAAGCTTCTCGATCGTCTGATTCCGACCCTGGCCGCAATCGCCACGGCCACTCTCGCTGGCTGCGCGGGCGAGGAGAAGCCAGACGAGTACCAGACATCCCGCCTCGAGAACCTGCCCTTCGTCTACCGGATGACGGTGCAGCAGGGCAATATCCTGAACGAAGACAATGTGGACCAGCTCCAGCCGGGTATGACCAAGCGCCAGGTCCAGTACCTGCTTGGCACACCCCTGCTCACCGATTTTTTCAACACCGACCGGTGGGACTACGTGTACACCATCCAGCGCGGACATCAGTCCATGGAGCGCCGCAAGCTGACCGTCTTTTTCCAGGACGATGCCCTGGTTCGAATCGAGGGGGATTTGAAGCCCAATCCGCAACGCGCCGCCACGCGCGAGCGCCAGGAGATCGTGGTCTCCGTCCCCGACCACGAGAAGCGCAAGGGCTTGATCGGACGCAGCCTCGAAGCCGTCGGAGTGGGCTCCAAGTAAGCAGCCGCGACCCCGACAGGCCCCGGGCCACCGCCGCATCAGGAGGCACGGTAGGCGTCCTCCGCACGTTTGCAGAAGGCATCCACCAAGGTGTTCGCGATCTGGTTGAATACAGGTCCGAATGCCTTGTCGATCAGCCGCCCCGAGAACTCGAAATCCAGCTCCAGCTCCACCTTGCTCGCGTCCTCTCGCAGGGGAGTGAATCGCCAACCCCCGTGAAGGCGTCGGAAGGGTCCATCCAGGAGCGAAATATCCATGCGCTGGGGACGCTCGAAGCGGTTACAGGTGCTGAAGGTCTGATGGATGCCCAGGCGCGCAACCTCGATGCGACCGCAGATCTGGTCCGCCGTCTCGGAGATCACCGCGGCGCGGCTACACCAGGGAAGAAACCTCGGATAGGACTCGACGTCGTAGACCAGGTCGAACATCTGCGCCGCCGAATAGGGGACCAGGGCGCTCTTCTTAACGACAGCCACGATCAGATCTGCTCGCGCACCACATCGGCCAGGCGCTCCGCCAGGGCCTGGACCTGGGCGCCCTCGGCACCCTCCACCATGATGCGGACCAGCGGCTCGGTTCCGGAGGGACGCAGCAGCACCCGGCCGCGCCCGGCCAGCTCCCGCTCGGCGACGAAGACCGCATCCTGAACCGCCGACAGGCTCACCAGATCCCGTCGCTCCGGCAGCCGCACATTGATCAGGACCTGCGGGTAGCGCTGCACCTCCCCGCAAAGATCCTCCAGGCTGGAATCGAGACGCTCGCGAGCCGCCAACACCTGGAGTGCCGACACGATACCGTCCCCGGTGCTGGTCCGATCGCGACAAATGATATGGCCCGAGGGCTCGCCCCCGAGGATTCCGTCTGTCTGCTTCAGGTACTCCATGATGTAGCGGTCGCCCACCTGGGTCCGGACGAAGCCGACCCCCAGACGCTGCAAGGCATGCTCGAAGCCAAGATTGCTCATCAAGGTGCCGACGACCTCTCCCCGCATCTCCCCGGCATGCAGCCGCGAACGGGCGATGACGTAAAGAAGCTGATCGCCGTCGAGCAGATTCCCTTTGGAGTCGGCCATAAGCACGCGATCCCCATCGCCGTCGAACGCGATACCCAGGTCGGCACCTTCACGAACCACGGCCGCGCACAGAACCTCCGGCGTCGTGGAGCCAAGACCCTGATTAATGTTGAGACCGTCCGGCTCGGTGCCGATGGGGATCACATCGGCTCCGAGCTCTTCGAAGACATAGGGGGCCGTGTTGTAAGTCGCCCCGTTGGCGCAGTCCACCACCAGCTTGAGACCGCGGAAGCTCATGGACGCGGGGATGGTGCTCTTGCAGAACTCGATATAGCGACCGACCGCGTCCTCGACGCGCCTGGCCTTGCCCAGCCGGCTCGCGTCCACGGTCTCGAGGGGCTTCTCCATCTCCGCCTCGATCGCCAGCTCCACCTCGTCCGGGAGCTTGTCGCCCTCGGCCGAGAAGAACTTGATGCCGTTGTCCTGATAAGGGTTATGGGAGGCGGTGATCACGATCCCCGCCCGAGCGCGGAAGGTTCGGGTGAGGTAGGCAACGCCCGGGGTGGACATGGGTCCAAGCAGCCGGATGCCCACGCCAGCCGCCGCCAGCCCAGCCTCCAGGGCGGACTCGAACATATAGCCGGAGATCCTGGTGTCTTTGCCGATCAGGATAGTCCCGCCCCCGTTGCCGAGCACGCGGCCCGCCGCCCAACCGAGCTTGAGCACGAAGTCCGGGCTGATGTTGGCCTCCCCCACCCGGCCGCGGATGCCGTCGGTGCCGAAATACTTGCGCATGGAAACTTCCCCCTGCTTGAGCCCCGGAGACCGACCCGGAGCCCGCTCGCCGAAGCACCGCTCCTGGACTGCCAGTGCCCATGGACGATGCATTGTGTATCCGTCTCGAACGCCCGCTCTAACGCGCCGCGGCCGCGCCTTGCACGGCCTCCAGGACCCGCAGGGCGTCCAGGGTCTCGGCCACGTCGTGAACGCGGAGGATCGAGGCCCCCCGCTCCGCGGCCA
>JBGSOR010000236.1:0-5185 GCA_041738985.1 Chromatiaceae bacterium
ACCGGGCGATCCGGCAGATCGGCTGGCAGGACGCCTATTTCCGCACCGACATCGGTCGTCGGGCGGTTGCGCGGGAGACCGGCGCCGCCTCGGACGGCTGAACCAGCCGTGGCGCCGATCGGCGGCGCGGCGGCACGTCTGCCACCGGTCGGTGCGAATCGGCGAGCTGACCAGCGGGACTCGGCAATGAGCAGTCGCTGAGGCTATCAGTAGGCGACGGCCGCGAGCTGGGGCGGCCACTCGTCTCGGAGCGAAGCCTCTACGGCTCAGATTCGGCAGGGGTGGATCCCCCCAAATTTCCGCTCGCGAGCCGCCCGTGGTCGGTGGTGCTTGCAAAGGCTGCCACGACGATTTCCGTAGCGAATAGGCCGGAGCGGGCTTTATCGGGGTGCAGCACCGGCCCAGGCGTCTGGGTTGCGGTCGCGGCTGGAGCGCTTTGCATCCCGCCCCAGTGCGTCGCCGCCCAGGACCCAGTGGAACAGACGCTACCTGTTTCACGCCGTGCTCTGCGGCGTCTGCCATACGGCGGAGGGCGGCAAACCCCTCGCCGGCGGCCGGCCTCTGCCCACCCCTTTCGGCACCTTCTACTCCCCTAATATCACCCCCGACCCGGAGTACGGCATCGGGCGCTGGAGCGACCAGGACTTCCTGGAGGCCTTGAGCCAAGGCGTATCGCCTGCGGGAGAGCACTACTACCCCGCCTTCCCCTACACCGCGTACACCCGACTCACCCGTCAAGACGCGCTGTCTATCAAGGCCTACCTGGATAGGACAGAGCCAGTCCCCCAACCCAACCGCCACCACGACCTGACCTGGTATGCGAGCTATCGCTGGCCTATCGCGGTATGGAAATGGCTCTATTTCGTGCCAGGCGAATTCCATCCAGACACCAGCCACGACGGCCAATGGAACCGAGGCGCCTATCTCGTTCGAGCGGCCAGCCATTGCGCCGAGTGCCACAGCCCGCGCAACCTGCTCGGCGCACTGCGCCGCGACCGGCTCTACGCCGGGGCGGTCGATGGACCCGAGGGCAAGAGCACGCCCAACATCACCCCGGACAAGACCGGTATCGGCAACTGGACACCCAGCATGCTGAGCTATTACCTGGAGACTGGCATGACGCCCGACGGCGACTACGCCGGCAGCCTTATGGCCGACGTCGTCGACAAGGGTACAAGCAAGCTCACACCCGAGGATCGGTCGGCCATCGCGAACTATATCCTCTCGCTGCCGCCCTTGCCCACCGAGCTCACAGCGAACGAGGGCGAACCGTCGGAAGGCCCCACGGTTAGGTCGCCGGACGACACCGAACGACCTTGAGTCTGACCTCCCTGCCCCCCGTGTCGCCACCCGCCTTGTTTACGTCCGGGATCGGGTTAGACCGCCAGGACATTGCCCGACCCAAACCGTGGCCCTTCAGCCCGCGGGCGTCGGCACGATTGCGGTGCCGGACTCACGGGTGCGCAAAGACCGCCCGACACTTCGGTTCGGATAACGCCCACGTTGTCGACAGGTTCGCGGCTGACGCCCGGTACGGATTCATGATCGATGGGCGACTTCGAGCGGCACTGCGGCCGAACCCACGCGTCTCAATAACCTTCGGCTCGACACCAGGAATTAAGTAAACTGTCCGTACATCGACTTTGGCCATTTTTCCGATCGGGCAAGATTCGCCAGATCAGATGTTCACAAAGGGTATCGGAATTTCACGGGGTCTGGTCTTCCTACCCACGTGCTGCCGACCCCCTCCTAAATTTTTCACCCTTTTTACTTCTGTAACTTACGTTGCTGGGGCCGCTGGAGAATGTCCAAAGTCGAGCGGACGTCGTAACAGGCCGATTAACTAGCGGGTTAAAGTCCCGCCAAAGAAGTTGCTCGTACACCTTCGTCGTGTCGTGGAGCGGCGTCCGGGTAACCGGGGGTCATGAGTACGGCAGACGCCAAGCCGCCGCACCGCAAGCGAATCCAGACGTAGCCTCGCGAACAAATCGAAGACGCCGACCCGGTCGACAGTCGGGGAAGGCCGCCGCTGGGAAGAGACAGCGAGAGCATTCACGGTTTGATCAGGGATGGCTAGCATTTGGACCTACGACTCGGCTAGTGAGGCACCGTCATGCGAAAGCGGCGGCAACAGATAGATTGCGCCGACGGGTCTGGATGCCTGCTCTGCAGTCTGCCCGGAATTCCCACGTCTCTGGAGGTTGCGGTCGCCGCCAGCGCAGCTACGCGGCAGGCGATGGCTTCAGACAACCGCGATGCGCACGATTTACGGACCGATCCCTGCCCGCGGTCGACGAGTGGAACGGTCACATGATCTCAATATGATCGCGGAATGCCGCCAACCGCCTTCGGGCGTTTGCGGTAACGTCATATATAGATGTGTTAATAACGATTTCCGCGTAGGCGGGGGGGATACAACGATGCAGATCACCGGGATGCTTTGGGGGGCGAAGCTCCTTGAGTATGTGGACTATCCGACCGCGGAGGTGCTCGGTCCGGACGCGACCGGCGCGCAGGTTAAGGACCTGATCGACCGCTGGGGCAGTGTGCTGATCAAGCCCATCTTTCGGGGCGGCATTGGCAAAAAGGGCAAGTCCGGGTTGATTGGGCGGGCGACCGACCTGGCAACTGCGATGCGCGAGAAGGAGCGGCTATTCTTCGCCGAGCACCGGCTCGGTAATCAAGTGGCCAAGGCCGAGGGTGTCACCTTCGAGGGTGCGGTCCCGGCTGAGCACGAGATCTATGTGTCGATCGCTGACGCGACCCGCTACCGTGCCCCGACCCTGACGATCACCCACCACGGCGGCGTCGATATCGAAGATCTGGCGCCCGATCAGATCGCGGCCATCCCATTCGACGCACTCACGGGCTTTAAGGGGTTCATCGTCGCCAATGCACTGGACAGCATCGACGCGCCGCGCGAGATCATCAGCCCGCTGGTGCAGCACCTGCCGAAGCTGTGGGACCTCTTCAATAACTACGGCATGAGTATGCTGGAGCTGAATCCGATCCGCATGATGCCGACGGATCAGGGGCGGCTGAGCCCCGTCGCGTGTGACTTCAAGTGCTCCTTCGACGGCGACGACCCGGCCTGGCATCGGCTGAATCTGCCCGACAACCTGGAATCCGCGAGCTACTCGGCCTTCGAGATCGAGGTCAACGCGCTGCGGACCTACCAGGGCCAGTCGGACGTGTTCGTGGTCAACGACCAGGGCACCATCGCGGCCATGACGTTCGGTGGTGGTGCCAACGCGCTGGTCACCGAGCTGCTTGGCGAGGCGGGCAGCATCTCCTCGGATTTCGGCGGCAACCCGCCGTACGAGAAGATGTACGACATCAGCCGCATCGTCTACAAGCACTGGCTCGCGCAGAGCAACGTGCTGTTCATCATCGGCGGCAAGGCCAACAACACGGACATCTTCACCACCTTCCGGGCCATGGCGGATGCCTTGCGGGACTATTTCAACACCCACGGCCGACAGCCGCTTTACGTCGTCGTCGGGCGCGGCGGACCCAACCTGATCCGCGGCATGGCGTATCTCAGGGACACCCTCGACGGGCTCGGCCTGCCGTATCGGATGTTCGGCCACGACTCGGCCATGAGCGGCGTGGTCAACTACGCCCGCGACATCGACGCCTGGATGCGCAATGGGGGCCGCGCCGAGATCGCCCGCCACATGGGCCTCTCGGCCGCCTGACCGCACGCCCGACCAACACGCCTGCATAGCGAGATTCGATATGTCTGCCAACGACTCCCATTTCCTCGGCACCATTCGCCGCAAAGGCATCCCCGAGTTCCCCCATTATTTCGTCGGCAACGGTAACCTGGCCCAGCTCGCCACCCGCGACGACCGGGTGTGCGTGCTGAACATCCTCGGCAACGAGAGCCGCGCGGTGACCCCGATCAGCCATACCTACTCCGGCGGCAACGTGGTCTGCGGCGTGCAGCCCGGGCGGTCCGGCTCCGTGCTGAAGACCGAGTTCAACGACATCCCGGTCTACAACACGGTCTCCGAGGCCCTGGAGGCCGGCCACCGCTTCAATGTCGCGGTCGTTTATGTACCGCCGGCCGGAGTGAAGGACGCAGTCATCGAGGCGGTGCGCGTCAACCCCGTGCTCACCCGCGTGGTGATCCTGACCGAGAAGGTCCCACTCAGCGATGCCCGGATCATCCGCCAGTACGGCCAGCTACAGGGCGTCGACGTCTTCGGCGGCAACTGTCTCGGTATCGCCGATGCCCATAACCATGTGCGCATCGGCGGCGCCCTCGGCGGCACGCATCCGGCCGAGTCGCTGGTTCCGGGCACGGTCGCCATCTATTCGAACTCCGGCAACTTCACGACCACGATCGCCGTCTACCTGCTGACCGCCGGCTGGGGAACCACCGTGTCGCTGTCGTCCGGCAAGGACGTCTATATCCACTTCGCGGCCGCCGAGTTCACGAACGCCTTCCACAACGACCGCCGCAGCCATGCCGCCGTGATGTACATCGAGCCCGGCGGCTACTACGAACGGAACCTGGTGTTCGAGAAGCCGGTTATCGCCTGCGTCGTCGGGCGCTGGAAGGACCGGTTGACCAAGGCCTGCGGCCACGCCGGTGCGATCGCCGGCAGCGGCGACAATGCCGCCGCCAAGGAGCGCTGGTTCATGGAGAAGCTCGGCGTCGGTTCCATCTATACCGCCGATAACCCGGTCTTCTCGGCCAAAGGGGCGGTGGTCACCAACATCGCCGACATTCCGTCGGCCATGACCGCCGTCATGGCGCTCAATCGCCGCGAGCCGGACTTCCCGCCGATCGGCGATCTGTCGATGAAGTGCTGGTTCGCCGATGACTCCGGGCTCGCGTTGCCACCGGCGCTCGACGTCAAGCCGGTGCCGGCCGTCGATCCCTACCGGGAGCAGATCGAGGCGGTCAACCGCCAGGTCGGCGTGATCCCGCCGCGGGAGGTCATGAAGGACGCCTCCGGGGCCTCCATGATGGATCCGGAGACGCAGATCACGCGCTTGCACGGCATCAGCATCCTGGACCTGGCGACCCGTTCCTACGAGGAAAACCTGGTCCTGGCCCTGGTGCGCGAGTACCCCGACGGCACCGGTCGCGCGCTGGCCAATGTCGCGCTGAACGCCTATGTCGATCTGCACGGCACGCCGATGCTCACCGCGGCGCACGCCGCCCGCGCGGCCG
>JBGSOR010000247.1:0-5191 GCA_041738985.1 Chromatiaceae bacterium
CCGGGCGAGGTCATGGCGACCGTCGCCCGCATCGCCCCGCGGGTATCGGAGGCGGTGGAGCGGATGCTCGCGCGCTTCGAGCAGTTGGTCCGCGAAGAGGGCGACATGACCCGCGCACTCGAAGACCTGCGCGGGCGTATCGCCCGCCTGGAGCAAGGCGGCAGCGACCTGCAGCCGACGACCGTCCGTCTCATCGAGCTGCTCAAAGGGCATGGGATCGACGCCGTTCCACTGTGCGACCGGGTCGATGTGGCGGACGAGCAGTGGCGCGACGCACTCGAGTCCTTTCTGGGCGGCCACCGGGAGGCCCTGCTGGTGGACCCGAGTCAGGTGCACGAGGCCGTCGGGATTTACCGGCGCGAGGGCAAGCGTCTCGGCATTCACGGCAGCCGTGTGATCAATACCCGGAAGTCGGCCGAGTGGCGGGACCGCCGCACCGCCGGAAGCCTGGCGGAGATCGCGGTCAGCGACGACCCCCATGCCATGGCCTACGTCAACCAGCGCGCCGGGAACGTGCTGCGCGTGGATACCGAAGACGCGCTGCTCCGCCACGAGCGCGCCATCACCGCCGACGGCATGCTCGCCACCGGCGGGGCCGTACTGCGGCTGCGCCCCGAAGAACCCATGCTGGGACGGGAGGCCCGCCGGCTGCGGCTTGCAGCCCTGCAGGAGCAGTTCGCCCGGGATGGGCAGGCCCACTATCGGAAGCAGCAGGAGAAGACAGCCCTCCAGGACCTGCGGGAACGGCAGCTGATGCCGTTCGACGATCGGCTACGCGTCTTCCCGAACCTGGTGGCACTGGCGGACGTGCGGCAGCAGGCCCAGGCGGATCTAGACCGGCTCAAGACCGAGGAGCAGGCGCTCCTGGACGACGCGGACTACCGGCGCCTGCAAGAGGAGGTCGCGCGCTGTCGCGACGCGCGGGAGCGCGTTAAGGGTCAGTCGGATCAGGCCGCCAAAGACCTTCGCGAGCGCGAGCATAAGGAGCAGGCCCAGCGCCTCGCGCTCGAGCGAAAGGATGCGGAGGCCCGCACCGCGGCCGAGCGACGCGGCATCGTCCAGCAGACCCCCGGCTTCGATGCCCCATTGGCCGCCGAGCGTCTGGATGAGCTTCAGGCCCAGGAGCTATTTGCCGAGGAGGCCCCCGCGACCTGGCGCGCACTGAGCGAGGAGGCCGGGCGCCGGGCCGGCGTCCAGGACAAAACCGCCATCAATCGGCGGGGTCAGGCCCGGGACGGGCTCACCGACTATTGGGCCGCCTGGTCCTCCGACCGGAGGCCCGGCATCGGCGGCCCCGACGACCACCCGACCCTGGCGGCCTGGGTGGTCCGCGAGCTGACCCAGGTGCGCGACACCCAGCTGGCCCGCTACGTGACCGAGGCCGACAACGCCTTGCGGGCAGCCGAGACGGCCTTCCGCGCCGATTTCGTCGGCAAGCTTCAGGAGAACCTGCAGCTGCTGGAAGAGAGCCGCAAGGAGCTCAACCGCAACCTTCGGCACCGCCCCTTCCACGGCCAGTATTACAGCTTTGTCAAGCAGCCCGAGCCGGACCTCAAGCAGGTCCTGGACTGGGTGCTGGCCTGGACCCCGGAACAAGGCAGCGATGTGGGCGGCCTGTTCGATGCCGCCGACGACCCCAACCACCCCCACCGCGAGGCCATCGCCCGGGTGCGCAATCTCCTCATGGAGGCGGCTGGCTCCGATCATCCCGGAGCTGGCTGGGACGAGCGCCTGGCGGACTACCGCCAGTACTACCACTTCGACGTGCGCATGAGCGACGACAAGGAGGGCGGCGGCAACCCCGAGCTCCTGTCGCGACGGCTGGGGAAGGGCTCCGGGGGCGAGCACCAGTCGCCTTTCTACGTGGCCATCGGCGCCGCACTGGCCGCCGCGTACCGCATCGAGCGGGACCAGGACGGCACCTGTCGCGGCGGTATGGCGCTCGCCGTCTTCGACGAGGCGTTCTCCAAGCTGGACCTCCAGAACACGGTGAGCGCCCTGGGTTTCCTGGACGAGCTGGGCCTGCAAGTCCTGCTGGCCGCGCCGGACGAAAAATACGGCCAGATCGCCGAGCACGTGGACACCATCGTCAACGTCTACCGGGACGGCGGCAGCGTCCATATCGACGCCGAATACATCAAGCCCGAGGCCCGTCGGACCTTGGCCGCGGACAACCCGACGGTTCGTCCGGACCACTCCCGCGATTGACCGGTGAGCCAAGTCGCCCGCCAGCTCCTCCTCAAGCTCCTGAGCCAGGTCGACCGGGGCGGAAGGGATACGCTGCCCATTACGGAGCGCGCCGCGAGGGCGTATTTCGCGGTGACCGACCTTGCGGGGCGGGACGCCATCCATGCCTTCCTCGCCAACGCCGAGGCCGACGGCGGTGTGACACTGGAGTGGGGCCGCGGGGTTGCCACACAGGACCTGCAGCGGATTCGTGTCAGGGACGCGGATCGATTGGCCGCCTGGCTGGGCGTTTCCAGGTCATCGGCACAGGCAGGCATCATCGAGCAGGCGCTTGACCCGCTCTTGGCCAATGCCCCCGAATGGCTCCGGGACGCCTACGCGCAAGCCTTGGGACAGTGGCGGCTGGGCGGTAGCCCCTTTCGTACCGCGGCCTCGGAGCCTGGCGCGGCCATCAGGCTCTTTTCGGTCGCCCGCGCCGTCGCCGCAGGGGAACAGGAGGGACTCGACTTGCGCCGCTTCAGCGCCAAGCTGCTGGGCGACTCGAAGGCCGTCGAGCTCATGCTGGGCCGTCTGGGCGCACTGCTCCGCCGCAACCCGGAGTGGTCCCAAGAGGCGGAAGACGCGGACCTGTTCCGGACCCTGGGCCTGGAGAAGTTCCCGCCGCCGCTGTTCGTCAAGGGACCGCTCCTCTTGGACTATCGCGGCGTCCAATGGGATCTGACGCCACTGTGCCCCTATGTCGCCCTGTCCCCGGATGCCGTGGGCGAGGTCCGGCCGACCACCCCGATCCCCTACCTGCTCACCATCGAAAACCTGGCCAGCTTCCAGCGCCATGTCCGGGAGGTCCAAGACTCGGGCGTGGTCGTCTACACGGCCGGTTTCCCCGCCCCATCTCTGGTGCGGATCCTCGGTCAGCTAGACCGACAGCTCCCAGCCGCCTGCACTTTTTGCCATTGGGGCGACCGGGACCCGGGGGGCCTGCGCATCTACGCCAAAGTCCTCGATGCCTGCCCCGTCCACGGTGTCAAACCCCACCTCATGAGCGTTCCCGATTCGGGCTCCAACCGGTGGTCCGAGGATGCACGCCGCTCGTTGGACCAAGAGCTACGCAAAGGCGGTGCGGCGGGCCGCTTGGCCCATGAGTGGCTTGCCCGCGGCCTGGGTCCGCTGGAGCAGGAGAGCATCGATCCGGCGACCCCGCGGGCGTAACAGGTTGGCTCGTCGCCAGTCGCAGATGGCTCTGCACTGTCGTCCGGGGCAATGCCGCTATATACCGGTCAGTGTCGAGTTGCGAGTAGCGAGGTTTCGCTTGCGGCACAGGTGGATGGGCTCTTGGAAAGCAAAAATCTCAAGTCGCTTGGGTATACTCGTCCGGAGCGAACCGGGAGACCGCCGATGTCCCTCCAGCCGAAACCTGCCCAGCCTCCGCCAATACGTGCTGGTCGCGCAGGACCGAAATGCCGTCGATGTGTTCACCCGTCAGCCCGGCGACCGCTGGCTGCTGGAAGCTTACACGGACCCACGGACCGAGATCCCGCTCGAGTCCATCGGCTGCGCGCTGCCAGTCGGCGAGATCTACGACAAGGTGGACTTCGCCCTGCCCGACGAGGCGCCGGGGGCGGGCTGATCCATCCACTCGATCCCCTGGTGTCGAAGAGACGCCCTGTCTGAGCCATCCGTGCCCGACCGGGCGCATTGGACTCACCAAAGGGTCGCTACCTGGAACGTCGCGGTCGGATAGGCGCGGGTCGGCCGTGAACCACCAGAGCTTGACTATCAGCGCCATCGGCGCCGCCTGGCGGACTAAGTGTACGGACTGAGCCTACGCAGGGTCGCCGCGCGATGGAAGCCCCAAGCAAAAGCCAAAGCCGCGGCGCCAGGCTCAGAATTGGCGGACCTTGATGTTGAGCGTCTGGATGCGATAGGCGATCTGCCGCGGGGTCATGTTCAGAAGGCGCGCGGCCTTGGCCTGGACCCAGCCGGCCTCCTCCAGTGCGGCGATGACCCGCTCCCGCTCGTCCAGGTCAGGGTCGTCCAGGTCGACCTTCGGGGACTGTTCCGTGGGGCCGCCTAGGGCGGCCGGCCCGGCACCGGTCCCAGCGAAGGCACTCTTACCCTCGCCCGGCGCCGTGCTCACGTCCAGGCCGGTCAGCTCGATGACGTCCCGGTCGATGACCCCGTCTGCGCTCATCACGGCCGCGCGCTCCATACAGTTCTCCAACTCCCGCACATTGCCGGGCCAGTCGTGACGCATGAGGACGCGCAGCGCGCTGTCGGTGATATTCAGCTCCCGGCCCTGCATGCGGGAGACCTTGGCGACCAGGAAGCGGGCCAGGTCCGGCACGTCCTCGATCCGTTCGCGCAATGCCGGCATCCGGATGGGCATCACGTTGAGGCGATAGTAGATGTCCTCCCGGAGCTCGCCCGCGCGCACCGCGGCCTCCAGATCCCGGTTGGTCGCAGCGATGACCCGCACGTCCACTTTGAGGGTGCGCCCGCCGCCCACCCGCTCCAACTCGCCCTCCTGCAGGACGCGCAGGAGCTTGGCCTGGAAGGCAGGGGTGATCTCGCCGATCTCGTCCAGGAACAGGGTGCCGCCATCGGCCAGCTCGAAGCGGCCCTTGCGCATGTTCACCGCGCCGGTGAAGGCGCCCTTCTCATGACCGAAGAGCTCGGATTCCAGCAGGTTGTCCGGCAAGGCGGCGCAGTTGAGCTTAACGAACGGCCCCCGGGAGCGCGGGGAATTGTAGTGGATGGCGTTGGCGATCAACTCCTTGCCGGTACCGGATTCCCCGCGGATCAGCACGGTGGTCGTCCACTTGGCCACCTGCCGAACCTGGTCGAAGACCAGGCGCATGGCGTCCGCCCGCCCGATGATGTTGTCGAAGCCGTGGGCGCCCTTGACCTCCCGGCGGAGCTTGTCGCGCTCCTCCCGCAGGGCCGCGCGCTCGGCCTCCACGCTACGGGCGAGCCGCACCGCCTGGCCGATGAGGTTGGCGACCAT
>JBGSOR010000249.1:0-2105 GCA_041738985.1 Chromatiaceae bacterium
TGCTTCGGTCCGCGTCGGCCGCGGCCCAGCGGGCTGAGCTGGATGGGCGCTACGGCACGGCACTTCGCCGCCTCCGGGACGCCCGAGACATCCACGGGCAGCTCCAGCCCACCCGCCGCGCGGCAACCCCGCAGGCATCCCCAGTGGAGCGTTTGCTCGACCAGCGCCAATGGGCCGCCGCCCAATCCCTGACCGATGCCCTGGCGGTCTTAGGCAGACTCCCCGGGGTGGCCGCCGACGGTCTCCGGGAAGCGATCATGCTCCTGGCCCTAGAGCCGGATCCGGGGCGACCAACCGCCATGGCCCTGCTCCGCCATCTGGAGCGGACCCTGGTGGCGGGCCAATCCGCTTACTATCGGATCGACCTCCGCGCCTGGAAGGCCACCGGCAGGGCACGACAGATCCTCCCCTTTCAGGGGACCCTTAAATGCCTGCGCTCCTTGGACTCCGCCCGACGTCTACTGGAGGACCTGCCCTGGCGAGTCGCGGACCTGGACCGCCTCGCCACGCCCCTCAGCGTCATCGCCGAGCGATTGGGCGAGCGCCTTGAGCAGCAGATCGGCCCCCGGCTCATGGACGCCCTCGCGGCGGCCAGCTTTGCCCCGGAGGGGTCGGCGGACACCCGAGCCGGTCACCCCGCCGATCCGAACGCGGATCGCATCGCGCTTCGACGCCTGGCGGACGCTTTGACCGAGATTGTCGGCCAGCGCTGGCACCTGCGATTCTCCGACGTGCGCGACCTGCTCGCCCGGGACACCCTGCGCCTGCCGGACGCGAGCCTCGGTGAGATCCTGAGGGGAGATCGACTGACCCGCTTCGACCGGGCCGCGGCGCTCGCACTCCCAGGGGTCTACCGGCGGGGCGAGATCTATGTGAAGGGACTTCAGCGGCTCGGGGCACCCCTGTTCGGCACGCCCGCCGGACGGGTGGTACTACGTCTGGCGCTTGGTCCCTGGTTGGCCGCCTATCTGGGGCTGATCGGCCTGGGGCTGATCCTGAGCCTCTTCATGCCTGACCCTGACCTCCCGCCGCTGGCCACGCCCACGACGGTCCTGAGCCTGACCGTCGCGTTCAGCCTCGCCGCGGGCACCCGGATGGGACGACGCATGACCCTCGGTCTGTGGCGCGCGGTGGTTCGCCCAGTCCGTTTCCTGCTCGGTCCCCGTCTGCGCCAAGTCCTGCGCCAGATCGGTCGACGATTGCGGCACTGGGGACCCGCCGCCTGGCTCCTGGAACGGCCACTGGTGCAGGTCCTGTGGGATCGACTGCTGGCGCCTTTGACGACCGGACTGGTGCCCCTGACCCCGGCAGGCGCGATTCTGTGGGTCTTCGCCCCGGAAGAGACGGGCGGCGCACTGTGGGTCGCACTCCTGGCGCTCGCCTTCGCCCTGGGAACCCTGCTGCGGGATACCCCAGGGGGGCGTCGCTGGCTCGACGACCTGGCCACCGGCTGGCAACGGTTCTGGGTGCGCCTGCGCCACGAGGGCTTAGCAGATCTGGTCGCCGCCGTGATGGACTTCTTCAAGTCGCAAACCCGCCGCCTGACCGAGGCCCTGGAACGGGTACGCAGCCTGTTCGACCGGCGCCTGGACGAGCCCCTGCCGGGCGCCCTACTCAAGACCCTAGCCTCCCCGGTTTGGGGCGCCCTTGAGGCCCTAATCCAGTTCTATGCGGTGGTTCTGATCGAGCCTCAGACTAACCCCATCAAGCACTTCCCCGTGGTGACATTGGGACACAAGCTGATGCTTCCCTTTCTGCCGGCACTGAGCGGCGGGCTTGCAACCCTCCTCTTGCCCGTCCTGCCGGCGGCCGTTGCCCTGCCCCTGGTCGCCCTCACCGTGTTTCTCATGCCCGGACTCTTCGGGTTCCTGTTCTGGGAGCTGAAGGAGAACCGCAAGCTCTACGCGGCCAATCGCGGCATCCGCGTGCCCTTGGCCCATCTGGGCCCCCACGGCGAGACCCCGAGGGAGCTGATGGGCCGGGGATTCCACGGCGGCACCCTGCCCAAGGCATTCGACCGTCTGCGCAAATGCCTGGAGCGCCAGGTCCGCGAGCGGTCCCCCGACCCCCGGGGGCTGCGGCGCGCGGCCCGTGACCTCGCCCGG
>JBGSOR010000269.1:0-2086 GCA_041738985.1 Chromatiaceae bacterium
GACCTCGGTCGGGGCCGCGGTCAAGGGCGCGGCAGACCTGATCGCGCGGGCCAAGGTGGAGGCGACCGTCGCGGGCGGCGCGGCCCCAACGCACAAGGCCGAAACCAAGACGACCCGCAGCCGGATCGAAGGTCCCTATAAGCACCTGCTGACCGGCGTCTCCTACATGCTGCCCATCGTGGTTGCAGGCGGGCTCTGCATCGCCCTGTCCTTCGTCTTCGGCATCGAGGCGTTCAAGCAGGAAGGCACCTTGGCGGCGGCCCTGATGGCCATCGGCGGTGATGCGGCCTTTAAGCTGATGGTCCCGATCCTGTCGGGCTATATCGCTTACTCGATTGCGGACCGCCCTGGGCTTACCCCCGGGCTGATCGGCGGCATGTTGGCCATGAACCTGGAGGCCGGCTTCTTGGGCGGCATCGTCTCCGGCTTCCTCGCCGGCTACATTGCACTCTGGATCCGCGACGGCATTCGGGTTCCCCAGCACTTCGAGGGTCTGAAACCGGTACTGATCATCCCGCTGCTGTCCACCTTGGCGGTGGGGCTCCTGATGATCTATGTGGTCGGCGCCCCGGTGAAGTTCATCATGGACAGCCTCACGACCTTCCTCCAGGGCATGGGCTCGGTCAACGCGGTCGCCCTCGGTCTGATCCTCGGCGGCATGATGGCCGTGGACATGGGCGGTCCGGTCAACAAGGCCGCCTACACCTTCGCCGTCGGGCTACTGACCAGCGACACCTTCATGCCCATGGCGGCGGTGATGGCCGCCGGCATGACCCCGCCGCTCGGCATCGCCATCGCGACCCTGATCGGCGGCAACCGCTTCACCCAGGCCGAGCGGGAGGCCGGCAAGGCGGCCGGCGTCCTGGGTCTGTCCTTCATCACCGAGGGCGCCATCCCCTTCGCGGCCAAGGACCCGCTCCGGGTCATCCCGGCGGCCATCCTAGGCTCGGCCGCGGCCGGGGCGCTGTCGATGTACTTCGGGGTCGGACTGCGCGCCCCCCACGGCGGCGTCTTCGTGCTCGCCATCCCGAACGCCGTGACCCCCCTGGGCTGGTACGCCCTGGCGATCGTCGTCGGCACCCTGCTGACCACCGTCGCGCTGCTCATCCTTAAGCCGTCCCTGAACGAGCCCATGCCGGCCCCCGCGCTGGGTGCGGCCAACCGCTGACGCGCATCGCTAGCGCGCGGGCTTCGGCCACGCTTCGCCGGGATGAGTAGACGCCTATCGAGTCGGTGGCTCGCGGCGGACAGGCTGTCGCCGCCAGCCTCCGACTACCGACTGGTCGCCTGGCTGTTCCTAAGGCTGCTGGCGCTGGTCTATCTCGCCGCCTTCGCATCGCTCGCGGTGCAGATCGCGGCGCTCGCCGGTGCCGACGGCATCTATCCGATCGGCGAGCAGCTCGACCGTGCAACCGCGCTCTACGGCAGCTGGCGGTTTGTGGCCTATCCGTCGCTCTTCTGGCTCGCGCCGCAGGATTGGGCGCTGGGCCTGGTCGCCTGGGGCGGTTGCGTCCTGTCGGTGCTGCTGCTGATCGGCTGGCGCGAGCGGGCGGTGCTGATCCTGCTCTACGTCTGCTACCTGTCGGCGTTTCACGCGGGCCAGGTCTTTCTGAACTTTCAGTGGGACTATCTGCTGCTGGAGACGGGCTTCGTCGCGATCTTGCTGCCCGGCGGCTCGCGCGTCGTCGTCTGGCTGTTCCGCTGGGTGCTGTTCAAGCTGCGCTTCCTCTCTGGGCTGGCCAAGGTCTTGAGCGGCGACCTGGCCTGGCGCGGTTTGACCGCGCTGGACCAGTACTTCGAGACCCAGCCACTGCCGCATATCGGCTCCTGGTACGCGCACTGGCTGCCGGAGTGGCTGCATCGCGTCGGCACCGCCGGCACCCTGTTCGTCGAGCTGATCGTGCCCTTCTTCATCTTCCTGCCGCGGCCCTGGCGGCTCTTCGCCGCCTGGGCGACGATCCTCTGGCAGGTACTGATCGTCGCCACCAGCAATCACAACTTCTTCAATCTGCTGACCATTGTCCTCTGCCTGTTCCTGTTCGACGACCGCGCCGTCGCACGGGTCCTGCCGGCCGGGCTCGCCCGC
>JBGSOR010000272.1:0-30058 GCA_041738985.1 Chromatiaceae bacterium
TGGTCGGCTCCGGCCCGGCGGGGCTCGCCTGCGCCCAGCAGCTCGCCCGCGCCGGACACCAGGTGGCCGTCTACGAGAAGCAGGACCGCATCGGCGGGCTACTGCGCTACGGCATCCCGGATTTCAAGCTCTCCAAGAAGCTCATCGACCGCCGCCAGGCGCAGATGCGCACGGAAGGGGTGGAATTCCACACCCACGCCCATGTCGGCCTTGACGTCCCCATCGCCAAGCTGCGCGCCGACTTCGACGCCCTGGTCCTGGCCGGCGGCTCCGAGAAGCCCCGGGACCTGCCGATCCCCGGTCGGGAGCTTAAGGGTATCCACTTCGCCATGGACTTCCTCACCCGCAACAGCAAGCGGGTCCAGGGTATTTTCGTCCCGGAAGACGCGTTCATCAGCGCCCACGACCGCAATGTGTTGGTCATCGGCGGCGGCGATACGGGATCGGACTGCATCGGCACCTCCAACCGCCACGGTGCCCGCTCGGTCATCCAGATCGAGATCCTGGACAAGCCCCCCGTCAAGGAAGACAAGGGACTGACCTGGCCGGACTGGCCCAACAAGCTCCGCACCTCCAGCTCTCAGGAAGAGGGCTGCGAGCGTCATTGGAACGTCCAGACCAAGGCGTTCGTCGGCGACGCCCAAGGCCGGGTCAAGGCAGTCAAGTATTGCCTGGTCCGCTGGGACAAGGACGCCCAGGGGCGCTGGCAGATGGCCGAGGTCCCCGGCACCGAGGCCGAATTCAAGGTTGAGCTGGTCCTGCTCGCCATGGGGTTCGTCCACCCGGTTCACGCCGGCATGATCGAGGCCCTCAAGGCCGAGGCCGGCCTGGAGCTCGACCCCCGCGGCAACGTCAAGGCCCCCACCGAGGGCCCCGGCGCCTACCAGACCTCGGTCCCCGGGGTCTTCGGCGCGGGCGATATGCGCCGCGGTCAGTCGCTGGTGGTCTGGGCCATCCGCGAAGGGCGCCAGTGCGCCCGGGCGGTGGACGAGTGGCTGATGGGACGGTCGGATTTGCCGAGGTAGGGAATACCGCTTGGCGCCTGCGACGCAGAGAAAACGGCCTATGGGCCGCGCGGGCTCTAGGCGCGGTCAAGGCTTTCGGGCTCGACACGACCAACTCGGGGGCGCCAGCGCAACTCGCGGCGCATCCTGCTCGCGCGGGTGCTCCCCGCCTTCCCGATGCTCTGGTTGAAGCTCCTATCCGTTCCTATCCGTCGGCGCGGGGCCTGCCCATCACTGCGACGCGGCTGCGGTGGCGGGTTTGGACACCAACTCCGAGAGCAGCAACCCGTCTCGCTGGCTGAGCTCGTGGCCGCCAGCGAGCACCCGGATGCTGGCCCGGCCGTTCAGCGCGGGCACCCGGCGTAGGTCCTGGCTGGGTGCCGGCACGACTTGGTCCCCCGGCATGCCGTACGCGACGCCGCGGACCACGGCGACGTAACCGATGTCGGGGTGCTGGCGACCGTTGAGCCAGTACAGCAGGTTGCCGGGCACCGGCGGCGCAAGGTCCGCGAGGGTCCCGCGCGAAGACTGCACGGTACGATACAGGTCGTCTCCCACCTGGCGTTTCACGAACCAGCGCTTGATCCCGCCGAACAGCCCGCGGTCGTCGGTCGCATCCAGCGCCTCCCATGCGCGCTCGGTGCCCAGGTGGGGGGCGGCGATGGTGATCAGCCGAGTGACTGTGCCCGCGCCGTAGCTCACCAGCGCGAGCCGGGTCACGACGCTGCCGGCCGAATGCCCGATGAGGTCGATCCCGTCCTTTGGCTGTTGGCGCGCGATGGCGCCCAGCATCCCGCCGAGCAAGCGCGCCTGCTCCATCAGCGGCGCGGTGGATGGCAGGTCGACCGTGTAGATGGCGAATGCCCCGGCGGGTTGCCCGACCGGCTCCAGCCGCACACCGGACCGTGTCGACTGCCAGTTTCCGGCGAGCTTCCAGCCAGCTGCCTCCAACACCGGCAGCACCCCGCTCCGCTGCCACGAATCCGAGTCGCTGAGGTAGCCGTGTACGAGCACTAGGCTCCGTCCGGCGGTGGCGGGGCCGGCGAGCAAGAGCCCGAGGACGCAACACAGGGCCAGCCACGGCCGACCGTGACAGCGCACGATGCCGTATCCACCGAGTTGGTCACGCGGCCAGTATCCTCGATCTCGATGCGGACCGGGTTGCAGGCGGCGGGGAACACCGGAAGTGGGTTTCTGCGGGAAAGGGATACCGTTCTCCGCAGCGTGCGCAGGCTCGTTCAGGCCGATGCAGAAGTTGCCGATCGGGTGCGCTGGGGTGAGCCAGCGCACCATGCGGATGAGGTTGCAGCCAAACATCGATTTTACTTCCCTTCGCGTGCCCATCCGAGCGTTTGCGAGTGGCAGCCGGAAAACGCCAACTCTCGAAACAGTGGACGCATGACGACAGGCAGTCTGTTCGGTAACACACCGAGGCCCGCGCTTCCGGCAGTTGAAATATGTAACGGGTAGCCGGCAATGTTCGCCAGAAGACAGACGGGGGTCCAGATTGCCCGTAACGTCGCGTCGTCTGAGTCAATGGCCGCATGGCGGTACCCCGCGATGCTTGGCGGCCCTGCGGTCTTTGCCCAGAGAACCGTGTGCCGACATGGATTGCCGGTGCATCTCCCCCAATCCTATCTCACTGGAGGCAGTAATCATGAAATTCGTTGAGATCGTCAGCACAGCGTTGGTGATGAGTGCGTTGTTTGTCGCACTACCCGGTTGCGAGAAGCAGAAAGGCCCCGCAGAGAATGCCGGCGAGGCGGTCGACCACACGGTAGAGAGCGCGGGTCAGAAGATGGAAAAGGCCGGCGATAGTATCCAGGACGCGACAACTCCGGGTAAAAATTAACGCGCAAGAGGTAAGCCACCGCCGTTGGCGGTGGACTCCTCAAGGCTCCGCCGTTCCGGCGTGCTGAGCGGAAAGCGATTATCTCCCTCCCGTTCGCCCAGGACTCCGAATGATATCCACTGCCTGAACACCATGTTGGTGCGGAGCTGATCGTCGATGGCGGCCTTGAAGCGCCGCAGCGGCCATGGCGTCGAACACGTGGTGCTGCGCGGCCCTTTCGCCCGGCAGTTTGGAGCTCAGCGCATCTTGTCTCTCATACCCTGTTCCAGCGCACAGGTTAGATCGTCCCCTGTGTCCGGCACCGCGCCGCCATTGCCACGAGTCCGTGTAACCTGCGACCGTGGGTTTCCCCGAGCACCGTGGTGGTTTGCGACTACGCCTGATCCTTGCCCGTAGCTGCCGTTCCCGGCACTTATCGGGACGCTTGTCGGTCAAGGCAGCAATTGTCACCCTAAGTCTGTTAACCTCGTCTCAAACTGTCGGCACAGGAGTGGAGGCGAGGTATGTCCAAGACAGGCTACGCGGAGCTACTTGAGGGGCCCTCGGCCCGCGGCGGCCGACAAATCGGCACCGCAAGTCTGTCGAGATCCCACAGCATCGTATGGCTTGCACCACTGCTGGCGCTCGCCTTTATAACCCTCGCGGCATGGGGCCCAGGTGTCGTGTTGGCGCAGTCGTTGCTGGCCGGTCAAACCACGACCCAGGATCTGCGGCCGGTCATCAGCCAGGATGGAACCAAGCTAGCCAGCGCTGGAGCCGACGGCCTCATCACGATTCTGGACCTGGTGTCCGGGCGAGAGCTGGCTAAGCTGGGGAGCACCCAGGGAAGGGTCGGGGCACTCGCTTTTAGTCCCGATGGACAATACCTGGCGAGCGCAAAGGAGGGCGCGGTCAGCCTTTGGGGTCTAGAGCCCGGAACCGAATCGTCAACGCTGCCAACGGACACGGGGCGGACTGTCAACCGGCTCGCCTTCAGCACAAAAGGAGGTCGGTTAGCGGCCCTAGTCGACGGTAGCGAAATCGCCATCTGGGAGCTCGGCGGAGACGCCGGCCGCTGGGTGCTTTCCGAGGCAGGCGAGGCGGTGACGGACATCGCCTTCAGCCCCGATGGGAGCTACCTAGCCAGTTTCGGAGCGGGGCCCCAGATTACCGTATGGGACCTGTCCTCGCGAAAGCCGCACCTGACGCTATCTAGCCCGACGGCCGCCCCGATCACTGGCGCAGCATTCAGCCCTTCGGGCAATATCCTGGCGGGGGCGGACGAGGACGCAGCGATCTCGCTTTGGGATCTGGAAACGGGCAGAGGCACCGCGCTGTCCGGCCATTCGGACCTGATTAAACGACTGCGCTTTAGCCCCAGCGGGGACAGGCTGGCCACCGAGGGGATGGACGGCCAGCTTAATGTTTGGGGCGTTGAGCCAACCCGGGAGACATTGACGCTCTACGCGCGGGTCGACACCCTGGTCACGGGTCTCGCCTTCAGTCCTGACGGGACCACGCTCGCCAGCGTCGGCACCGAAAACGACATCCTGCTTTGGAGCTTGCCTTCCGGCGCCTTGAGCCAGGTCTTGGACGGGCATGCTGTACCGGTGCAGGAGCTTGCGTTCGGCGCGTCGGGGCAAACCTTAGCCGGCGCCAGCGCAGACGGGAAAGTAATCGTCTGGGATCTCCTTTCCGGCGCGCAACGTTTCGCACTCCAGGTCCCCGCAACTGGCCGCGATGTCTCCGGTGAGACGGCTGAAACAAAAACTGCCGGGCAGACTGAGTCCAGCGCCGCAGTCGCCGCAGGCACCGCAACCAACATTCTCGCCGCTCCAACGAGTGCCGAGGAGAGCGCGCGTGCGACCGACGCCGCGGCGAAGGCCCCAGACAACGGGCGGATTGCGAAGCGGCTGTCCAAGCGAATCCTGGCCCTCGCTGTATCGGTGGACGGCTCCAAGGTTGCGGCCGCCAGTGCCAGCGGTCTAGTCAGACTGGGGGTCGGCAACGATGACCAGTTGGGCGAAGAGTCTGCGGATACGCTCGCGGGTGCGACTGGCGTCGCCTTCAGTCCGATTCGTAAGCTGCTCTACAGCGTCAGTCGAGACACCCAGCTTCGACGCTGGAGCTCGGACACTGGGCAATTGTTGCAGTCACTCCAAGGCCACGAGCACCCGACCACTGCGGTCGCCGTGTCCCACAATGACCGTTACGTCGCCAGCGCTGGCGAAGAGACGCGGATCATGGTGTGGTCCGAAACGGGCAAGCTCGTCCGGATACTCAACAACGCCCACAAAGACTTCGTCAACGCCCTCGCCTTCAATCCGAAGAAGCTAGAGCTAGCCAGCGGTGACAACAACGGGATAGTACTGGTCTGGAACCCCGAGCAGCAGGCACCGGCTCGGGCTCTTTTGGGCCACGCGAAAGCCGTTAACGCGCTCGCTTACAGCAATGACGGTCGGTTCATCGTCAGCGGAAGCTCGGATACCACAGTAAAGCTCTGGAATTCAGCGAACGGACGGCAGCTGGCGAGCCTGAAGCATTCGGCCCCAGTACGGGCCGTCGCCGTGAGTCCCAATGATCGCTACCTCGCAAGCGCAGGGGATGACACGCGCATCTATATTTGGGACCTCAACGCTGGCGGGGCGCTGGTCAGAACCCTCAACGGCGCGTCGGACATGATTGCGTCGCTGACCTTTCTTCGTAGCGGACGACTGTTGGCTGGCGGCGAGGACGGCAGCATTGCCCTTTGGAACGTCGTCAGCAACCAGCTCATTCGAACCTTCAGACCACCGTCGCTGGCCGCCGCGGGGGAATCGGTTGGGGACCCGATCGCGTTAGTACCGGCGCGAGGTGAGCTGGCATCCTCTCGTCTCCATCGAAGCAGTGGATTTGCTCAGGACTTTTCACCTCGCGGCATTCTGATCCAGCTCGCCGGCCGTTTACTCGATTGGCTTGTCCCCGTTGCCGAGGCTGCCGTACCTCCCGCTCCGGGCGGACCCATCCTGGTCATCAAGTCGGCGTCTTCGCCGTTCGGGGACTACTACGCGGAGATCCTGCGAGCCGAGGGCTTCAACGCCTTCTCCGTGGCCGACATCGCCACCGTGACACCTGAGGTGCTTGGCAACTACGACGTGGCGATTCTGGGGGAGATGCCCTTGACCGCCGCGCAGGTCAGTACGTTGAGCGTTTGGGTCAATGCAGGCGGCAACCTCATCGCGATGCGTCCTGAACCCGATCTCGCGAGTCTGCTTGGGGTCACGGCAAGTGGAGACTTGTCAGAGGGCTACCTTCGGGTGAACACCTCTGCCCCTCCTGGAAACGGCATCGTCGGCGAGACCATGCAGTTTCACGGGACCGCCAGCCGCCTCAGCCTGAATGGCGCCACGTCGGTGGCGACCCTCTACTCGGATGCCACGACCCAAACGAGCCACCACGCGGTGACGCTCCATTCCGTCGGGAACAACGGAGGACAGGCGGCGGCCTTCGCGTATGACCTGGCCACCTCGATCGTCTATACCCGCCAGGGCAACCCTGCCTGGGCGAATCAGGAGCGCGACGGCTACGCCCCGCAGCGCTCGGACGACAAGTACTACGGGGCCGCAGCCTTGGACCCCCAGGCGGATTGGGTCGACCTCAACAAGGTGGCCATTCCCCAGGCGGACGAGCAGCAACGCCTGTTGACTAACCTGATTATCCATACGACGCGCGATCGGAAGCCCCTGCCGCGCTTCTGGTATTTCCCGCGCGGGGAGAAGGCGGTCGTCCTCATGACGGGCGACGATCACGCCAACAATGGTACAGAGGGCCGATGGAACGATTTCCTCGACGCCAGCCCCTCCGGTTGCTCGGTGGAGGATTGGGAATGCGTGCGTGGGACCTCCTACATTTTCCCCAACTTCCTTCTGAGCAACTCCAAGGCAGTCGGCTACGAGGCGCAAGGGTTCGAGGTGGGCGTCCATATCAACACCAGTTGTGGTGACTACACGGACGCCGAGCTTCGCAGCTTCTACACGCAGCAATTCGACCAGTTCGCGCAAATTTGGCCGGGTGTGCCTCGGCCCACGACCCAACGCCACCACTGCATCGCCTGGACGGATTGGGTGACAGCGGCCAAGGTTCAAGCAGAGTACGGCGTGCGGCTGGACACCAGCTACTACTTCTGGCCGCCGAGCTGGGCGCTCAATCGCCCGGGCTTTTTCAATGGCTCGGGTCTGGCCATGCGCTTCGCGGATCTGGACGGGACCCTGATCGACGTCTATCAGGCTGCCACCCAGATGACCGATGAGTCTGGGCAACAGTATCCCTTCACCATCAATACCCTGCTGGATCGGGCCCTGGGCGCCGAGGCTTATTATGGCGTCTTCGTGATCAACGCCCATACAGATGTGGCGGTGATACCGGAGTCGACCACGACTGTTGCCTCGGCGAAGGCTCGGGGGGTTCCAATCATTACCAGCCGCCAGCTACTGAAGTGGCTGGACGGTCGCGATAGCTCTGCATTCACCGGCATTGCGTGGAACGGAACTACACTCAGTTTCGGCGTCACGGCGGGCGCGGGTTCCAATGGCCTGCAGGCGCTAGTGCCCCTTTCCAGCGAGGCCGGCGTTGTCAACGGCGTCAAGCGCGACGGTACGGGCGTTTCGTACAGCTTCGTGACCCGCAAAGGCATAGACTACGCGAGCTTCACGGCGACCGCCGGATCCTACGAGGTGAGCTACGGTGTGGACGGTGCGCCCCCGACCGTCGTTGCGCGGTCCCCTGCCCCTGGGTCCACCAATGTCAGCCGAGGCACGGCCATTACGGCGACCTTCAGCGAGCCGATGGACGCGGCGACCATCACCGGGTCCAGATTCCAGCTCCTTGGCCCGACCGGCACCGCGGTAGCCGCCACCCTTGGCTACAACGCCGAGACGCGCACGGCAAGCTTTGCACCCGACAGTCCCCTCGCTGCTGACACCACTTACACCGCTACCCTCAACTCGGGCGCCACGGATCTGGCGGGCAACCCAATCAGCGGCACTATCTCCTGGAGCTTCACGACCGAGCCGCCCCTGAGCTGCCCTTGCACCGTCTGGGCTGACTCGGCAACGCCTGCGAATCTGTCTGCCTCCGATCCGAATGCGGTGGAGCTCGGAGTCAAGTTCCGGTCCGACATCGATGGCTATATCACGGGTATCCGGTTCTATAAGGGGAGCGGCAATACCGGCACTCACATCGGGAATCTCTGGTCTGCCAACGGTGCCCTGCTCGCAACCGCTACCTTCAGCAACGAGACGGCCACGGGTTGGCAACAGGTGAACTTTGACGCGCCGGTGGCCATCAGCGCGAATACCGTCTACGTGGCCTCCTACCACGCACCGAACGGCGGCTATGCGTTCAACACCAACTTCTTCTCGGTTTCCGGTCTTGACAAGTCCCCGCTGTATCTGTTGTCCGACGCGGAGGGCGCCGGCAACGGCGTGTACCGCTATGGCGGCTCTGCCTTCCCTAACCAAAGCTGGAACGCCGCCAACTATTGGGTGGACCCGGTCTTCAGCGACTCAGCGGGAGGCCCGGGCGGTGACACCACGCCACCGACGGTAACAGCGTTCACTGTGCCGGCGACGGCCAACACGCTGACCGTGGCGATCACCACGTTCACCGCGTCGGACAATGTTGGGGTGACCGGATACCTGGTGACCGAATCGGCCACAGCGCCCGCGGCCGTGGCCAGTGGTTGGACGGCAACTGCGCCAGCGTCCTATGCCTTTGCGAGCGCGGGCAGCAAGACGCTCTATGCTTGGGCCAAGGATGCCGCGGGTAACGTGTCGGCGATCCAGAGCGCTGCTGTCACGATTACGCTGACGGACACCACCCTTCCTACGGTGAACGCGTTCACCGTGCCGGCGACGTCGAGCACGCTGACCGTGGCGATCACCACGTTCACCGCGTCGGACAACGTTGGGGTGACCGGATACCTGGTGACCGAATCGGCCACGGCGCCCGCGGCCGGGGCCAGTGGTTGGACGGCAAGTCCGCCGAGTTCGTATACCTTTGCGAGCGCGGGCAGCAAGACACTCTATGCCTGGGCCAAGGATGCTGCGGGCAACGTGTCGGCGAATCGGAGTGCGACTACCACCGTGGCGGCCGGCAGCGGCGTCTGCGCCACTCCCTGCAGTCTCTGGGACGGCGCGGCGACCCCGACCCTGCTGGCGGACCCGGACACCAGCCCGATCGAGCTCGGGGTCAAGTTCCGTAGCAGCGTGGATGGCTTCATCACCGGCCTGCGTTTCTTCAAGAGCGCCCAGAACACCGGCACCCACGTGGGCAAGCTCTGGAACAGCGGCGGGACCTTGCTCGCCCAAGCGACCTTTGCGAACGAGACCGCTTCGGGCTGGCAAGATGTGAGCTTCCCTTCGCCGGTGGCGATCACGGCCAACACCGTCTATGTAGCCTCATACCATGCCCCGGTTGGCCGCTACTCAGTTAATGATGGGTACTTCACCACCTCCGCGCACGCCAACGGACCGCTGACCGCCCTGGCCAATAGCGAAAGCGCCAATGGCGTCTACCAGTATGGCGCCGGCGGCTTCCCCAGCAGCACGTACCAGTCCTCCAACTACTGGGTCGATGTGGTCATGGTGACCAGCCTGGGGCCGGATACCACCCCGCCGCAGGTCTCCTCGACCGTGCCGGTGGCTGGTGCGGCCAATGTCCTTACGGGGGCGGATGTCAAGGCGGTCTTCAACGAGTCCATGGATCCCGGGACTTTCGGGGGCACCACCGTCGAGCTCCGGGGCCCCGGCTCGGCCTTGGTTGGCGCCACCGTGACCTACGAAGTATCAACGCGAACCGCGACGCTGAGGCCGAATGCCTCATTGGCCCTGAATACGCAGTACACGGCGTCCGTCAAGGGCGGTGTGAACGGCGTGAAGGACCTCGCCGGTAACGCGCTGGCCGCCGACGTGACCTGGACCTTCAGGACAGCGGTGACGGATCCCTGCGCCACGGGCAATGCCATCGTCCGGGAAAACTGCTTGCCCGGTGACTCCGCGAGCCAATGGGACGTGAGCGGGGCAGGAGACACGTCCATTCAGGGCTTTGCGACGGATATCAGCGTCGACCGGGGCGAGATCGTCGACTTCAAGATCGATACCCCAGCTACCGCCTACCGATTGGACATTTACCGCATGGGCTACTACGGCGGTAACGGCGCCCGCAAGGTCGCCACGGTTCTGCCCTCGGCGACGCTACCCCAGACGCAGCCGGCGTGCCTGAGCGATAACAACCCGAACAATCCTGATCGCACGGGACTGGTGGATTGTGGCAACTGGGGTGTCTCCGCGTCCTGGAGCGTCCCCGCCAGTGCGGCGTCGGGGATCTATTTCGCAAAGGCGATTCGTGAGGACGGAGCCAATGCGGGCAAGGCGAGCCACATCGTCTTCATCGTTCGCGACGACGACGGCACCTCGGATGTTCTTTTCCAGACCTCCGACACCACCTGGCATGCCTATAACACCTGGGGGGGCAACAGCCTGTACACGGGCAGCGGTCCGGGAACCGGCGGCGGCGCCGATGGCCGGGCCTACAAGGTCAGCTACAACCGGCCATTCAATACCCGCAGCGTCGACGGAGGACAGGACTGGCTCTTCTACGCGGAGTACCCCATGGTGCGCTGGCTGGAGGCCAACGGCTATGATGTGAGCTACTTCACCGGTGTCGACAGCGACCGCTACGGTTCGCTGATCCGGAACCACAAGCTCTTCCTGTCGACAGGTCACGATGAGTACTGGTCTGGGCAACACAGGGCCAATGTGGAGGCGGCGCGGGATGCGGGTGTGCACCTGGCCTTCTTCAGCGGTAACGAGGTGTTCTGGAAGACGCGCTGGGAGAACAGCATTAGCGGTTCGGGAGTGCCATACCGGACCCTGGTCTGCTACAAGGAGACCCATAACTACCCCAATAACCCGGATCCTGCCGATCCTGATTGGACTGGCACCTGGCGTGATCCCCGTAATAGTCCGCCATCCGACGGCGGTCGGCCGGAGAACGCCCTTCCAGGGACTATTTTCACCGTCAATGATGGGGCGACGACCCAGATCCGGGTGCCCGCCGCGGACGGCAAGATGCGTCTCTGGCGCAACACCAGCATCGCCAACCTGGCAGCGGGGGCTACCGCGACCCTAGCACGAGGGACCCTGGGCTACGAGTGGGACGAGGACCTGGACAATGGGTTCAGGCCCGCCGGCCTGGTCCGCATGTCGACGACGACGGTGGCCGGGGCGCCCGTTCTGACTGACTTCGGATCCTCGTTCGGGTCGGGAACGGCCACCCACCATCTGACTCTCTATCGCGCGAGCAGCGGTGCCCTCGTCTTCGGTGCGGGGACCGTCCAGTGGTCTTGGGGGCTGGATTCCACCCATGACGATGCGCGCGATCTGGGCGGCGACCCGGCCGATGTTCGGATGCAGCAAGCGACCGTGAACCTGTTCGCGGACATGTCCGTCCAGCCCGGGACGCTGCAGGCTGGTCTGGACCCCGCGACGGCCTCGACGGACACGACGGCTCCCACCTCGACCATCAGTGCACCCACCGCCGGTACCAACCTGCCCGTGGGGACACCCGTGACGGTCACCGGAACGGCGACAGACGCGGGTGGGGGCGTGGTCGGTGGTGTGGAGGTCTCGGTGGACGGCGGTACCACCTGGCATCCAGCCAATGGTCGCGCGAGCTGGAGCTACACCTGGACGCCGATGGCCGCGGCCACTGTCACCATCAGGGCACGCGCAGTCGATGACAGCGCGAACCTGGGGGCGGCGAGTCCCGGGGTTGGTGTGACGATTGTTACCGGCGGCGACACCACCCCGCCGACGGTGACGGCGTTTGCCGTGCCGGCGACGGCCAGCACGCTGAGCGTGCCGATCACCACGTTTGCGGCGACGGACAACGTCGGGGTGACCGGGTACCTGGTGAACGAATCGGCCACTGCGCCTTCGGCAGGGGCCACCGGTTGGACGGCAAGTGCGCCGACCTCTTACACGTTTGCAAGCGCCGGAAGCAAGACGCTCTATGCCTGGGCCAAGGATGCGGCGGGCAACGTGTCGGCGAGCCGCAGTGCTCCGGTCACGATTACGCTGGCGGATACCAACCCTCCCACGGTGACGGCGTTCACAGTGCCGGGGACGTCGAGCACGCTGAGCGTGCCGATCACCACGTTTACGGCGACGGACAACGTTGGGGTGACGGGGTATTTGGTGAACGAATCGGCCACTCCGCCTTCGTCAACGGCTACCGGTTGGACGGCAACTGTGCCGACGTCTTACACGTTTGCGAGCCCGGGTAGTAAGACGCTCTATGCCTGGGCCAAGGATGCGGCGGGCAACGTGTCGGCAAGCCGGAGTGCTCCTGTCACGATTACGCTGTCGGATGCCACGGCCCCGACGGTGACGGCGTTCACTGTGCCGGCGACGGCGAGCACGCTGAGCGTGCCGATCACCACGTTTACCGCGACGGACAATGTCGCGGTGACGGGGTATTTGGTGAATGAATCGGCCGCGACACCTTCGGCCTCGGCGAGCGGCTGGTCGGCAACGGCGCCGACGTCCTACACCGTCGCGAGCGCCGGCAGCAAGACGCTCTACGCGTGGGCCAAGGACGCGGCGGGCAACGTGTCGAGTAGCCTCAGTGCCACGGTCAATGTTTCGGGGTCGCTCCTGACGACCGGGTTCCTTGCGCCCACCGCAAACGCGGCGGTAACAAGCAGCGCGGGTGACAACAACGGGTTCCAGACCACCCCCGCCAATGCCTACACCGCCGACGGGCTGGTCGCGGCGGATGCCAATAGCGGCACTAACACGAGCACAGGCTGCACGAACACGGGTAAGGACAAGCATGTCTTCAGCAACCTGAATTTCAGCGTGCCGAACGGGGCGGCCATTCGGGGTATCGAGGTCCGGTTGAGGGCTCGAGCCGACAGTACCTCGGGCACGCCGGGGATGTGCGTGCAGTTCTCCTGGAACGGTGGGGCCTCCTGGACCGCGGCGCAGCAAACCACCACCCTCGGAACGGCGTTGGCGGACCGCACCCTGGGCTCCGCCTCCAACACCTGGAACCGCACCTGGGCAGCGGCAGATTTCTCCAACACCAATTTCAGGGTGCGCGTGATCAACAAAGCGTCCAATATGGCCCGCGACTTTTATTTGGATGCCATCGCGGTGCAGGTCACCTATCAGTGACGGGCGATTGGGGGTCAAGATCCTGGCTGGGGGGAGCGGGGAAGAAAACGCTCGGGCGCTTCGTCGGGCGGGGGGAACCAAGTGGCCTGGCGCCTAGAGAGGGTGGGACATCGGCCGGCGCGGGTGCTCGACAGACCCCGTCGCTCCCTGGACCTGATTGGACCTGCCCCGAGCTCGGCTTCGTTCGACTGTAGCGCCTCCGAGGCCGAGGTGTGACAGGGCTCAAGCCTGGGGTAGGTCGCCCTAGAGAATACTCCCGCTTGTGCTGGACTCGTTAGGGAACGGTTCAAAAACAACTGGCTAACGTAGCTGGGGTGAGGAACGCACCCCCCAGCATGGTTGGCCGGGGGAACGCTGGGGTTCGCAAGCTCACCCCAGCCAACGCGGGCTGGCAGTGTTGCCCTGTGCCGTTGGCGCTGAGACTCCTTCCCCGAGGCCCGCCCTAAGCGATCAATGCCAAAGACTGGAATTCCGTGCCGCCGACCCAGCCACCTGCTCCTCTTCGTGCTGACGCTGATCGGCAGCGCGGCTCAGAGCTGGGCCTTGGACCCGTCTTCGCCCGTCGCCCCACGCGTCGTGCTCGTCACCGGCTATATGGAGCCCGAGGGTCAGGGGCCCTACGTGACCGCCAGCGGCTACCTGATCGAGGAGGGGTTCGTGGTGTCGGTCAACAATGTCTTCACCCGGCCCTTGGATCGCCGTCTCTGTGAGCAATTCCTGATTCGATTCGAAGACGGGCGAGAGGCACAGGCCGTGGTGCACTCGGTCGACCCGATCCTCAACCTGATCGTCTTCAAGCTCACGGAGCCCCATCCCACCGCGGCGGTTGTTGGTGCCGTCTCCCACGACGTGAGGCCGGGAGACAAGGTCTGGGCCTTGGCGGGTGGTGGCTCGCCCGGCGCGGTCCCTTATACGATTGGCTACGTCAAGGCACGGCACAAGCAATCCGTCTACGGCGCCGGGCTCGGGGACATGTTAATCGATTCCCAGCTCCGGCTGCCGCCTAATGGCGACGGCGGCCCCCTTGTGGATTCGAAGGGGAGGGTGGTCGGCATCAACACGCCGAATATCCATCGCCCCGAGAACATCGAGGACGCTCCCGGGGAGTCGCATTCCCTGCCGATCCGGGTCGTCACCGGGTTCCTCAAGATCGCGAAGGCCTTTCCCACCGCCCAGCAGTCCTGGCTGGGCCTAGCTTTCCGGCCTCTGAGTCCTTCTGAAAAGAGGGCGGCCTACCAGATCCTGGGCCAGAGCGCGGGCGTCTTCGTCGATTATGTCTGGACAGACGGCCCCGCCGGTCAGACCGAGATCGCCACCGGCGACATCCTGGTCAGCGTCAACGGAAAGAAGGTCGAGCATCTCCATGAGCTGGATCGTCTCCTGCTCGAGCTGCCGCCCGGCGAGCCGGCGGAGCTGGCGCTTCTGCGCGCCGACAGGGTCGTGTTTCAGCGCGTCGCAGTCGAGCGCCGTCCCCCTTGGGCCGGCCAGGTGAACTGGCGGCTTCCTCAGGACCCGGCCAGCGCGGACCAAAGCCCCCAGGCGAATCGAGGATCCCAATAGATGCCCGGCCGGACACGCACTCGATGTTTTTTAGCATGATCGCCTTCCTGGAGACCTTTTGGGGCATCCTGCTCGAGATCTCGCCCTTCGTGATCCTGGGGATGCTGGCCGCGGGGCTGGTGCATGAGGGGCTGTCCCAGTTCCACCGGCTGCGTACCTTCGCCCTCAAACGCAACTTCTTGAGCCTGAGCTTTTTCAACTTCGCCGGTTTTGCCCTGCCGATCTGTTCATGCGGGGTCGTTCCCTTGGCGGTGGCCCTCAAAAAGCAGGGGGTACCCTTCGGAAACATCTTCTCGTTCATGTACGCCGCGCCCGCCACCTCGATCGCCGCGGTCATCCTGAGCCTGGCGGTTTTTGGCCTGAATTTCACGCTCTACTATGCGGCCGGGGCGTTATTGTGCGGCTATGCGGTTGGCGCTGTCTTTTTCCTGGTCGATCGGCATTCCAGCCAAACCCCGATTCGCGAGGCCGTCTATCTCTGCGCCAAGAGCGAGGGCGCGCCAAAGACGCGCGGTCTGTTCTTGAGGGCGGTCCATTGGGGGACCATGACCTACGGCAGCCGCATTGCCTTCGACCTGCTCGTCGGTCTGTCCTTGTCGGCTTTGTTAGTGAGCACCTACTCGGTGCAGTCTCTGGGCGGGTGGATGGCGGACTTGGCATTCTGGCAGGCGGCGACATTGATGCTCATGCTCGCCATTCCACTCTACGTCTGCTCCCTGCCCGGCATCATGGTTGGCGGCGCATTGGTTCTGGGCGGCTTGACACCGGCACTGGTGTGGATCTTTCTCATGGCAGGCCCTGTTACGAATCTGGGCGACATCAATGTGCTGCGGCGCAATCTGGGCTGGCGCCACACGCTTCTATACGTCGGTGTGGTCGTGGTCGTTACCTTCTGCTGGGGCTGGGTGATCGATGTGAACCTTCAGTGGAGTGACATCTGGGCGCATACGCGAGAGTACTATGCAACACACCTGAGCCTTGCGGGCTTCGACGGAGAAATCGCTGGTGCCCTGACGGAGCCTAACGGGTGGGTTATACCCCGCGAGGTCAACTATGCTGCTGTGGTCTTGCTGGCGCTGCTTACCCTCAATGGCGCATGGCTTACACTCAAGGAAATCTGGACCAATCCCTGTCTACACTGCCGGCATTTCCAGGAAGACATGAGTCTCACCCCGGCGATCTGCAGCCAGCCGTGCTGGAAAAGCCGGCTGGTTCGCTTCGTCAAGCGCGGGCGGGGACCCTGGGCACGCTTACGCCCAGCGATTGAAGTTGGCAAGGATCCCGGGGTCAGCGGTACCAAGCCGGTTGGATGATGCGGATTTGGCGCGGTTTTGGCCCGGCATCGGGTCGGAGTAAGTGTATTATCGCGCGCGTCGGCTGGCTGGTTCTCGGGATTCAGCTGGCGTGTGGCAGCAGCGATCTCGCTGGAAGCTGCACTGAGTGCCACCAGGGAATTGAACCCATCGCTATTGGCAAAATGGCGGACCAGATCATTCAACTGGGAAGCCGCCATCGGGACCAAGACGGCTGCGTCATTTGCCATGGCGGGGATCCGACAGCGACGGACAAGCGCGGCGCCCATCGTGGCGCGCCTTCTCAGTTGAGTTTGGAGGGAGGGCCTGTTACGTTCTATCCGGACCCCGGCAACACTCGAGTTGCCGAACGCACCTGCGGTCAGTGTCACAAGGGATACGCCGCACGTTGGCGAAAGTCCGTCATGAGTACGGACGCTGAGTCCATTGGGCGCAACCAGTGTGCCGCAGCGTGGGACAGTAGGAGGCGGAATGGTTCATCGGTTCGCCAGTTTAGTCGTTATGCCATTGAGGATGCGGATGGCCGCGAACCGCTGGTTGGTACTCCCGCTTACAAGGCCTTGATGAAAACGCTCATTGAGCACGCACCCGAAGACTTCCCGCTCCGGCTGCTTGCAGTGCCACCCCAACCCCCCGGATTTACGAGCGGCTCTGCCCTAGCATCCTGCGGGGCTTGCCACGGCGACGCGACGCAGTCGTCATTGAGGTCAGGCTGTTCGGTCTGCCATATGGCCTCCGGGAGATACCAGGGCCTGGACCCAACCATTGATAGGAGCAAGCCCGATTCAATCAGCTTCCATCGGATACTAGGCGCCGGTTCGAGTGCGGTCACAGGTCCGAACGGGTCGCAGAAGATTTTGTCTGGAATTCCGTCGGAGACGTGTTTCCAATGTCATTTCGACCCGCGCCTTTCGAGTATGAACGAAATTGGCGACGCTCATGTCCACTATGGCCAAGGGCATACTGGCTCTGGAAATTATCTGTTATGCCAAGACTGTCATACTTCGATCGAGATGCACGGCGACGGGAACATTCCATCCGTAAGTGCGGCCCAGAGTGAAATACGTTGCGAGGACTGCCACGGAACGACGGAGCACTTTCCGTGGCAACTTCCTCTGAATTTTGGAGATCCGGAGATGCCAGAGGTCCATTCTTCGAACCCGAGGGGCATTGCAAGAGATGAAGGTCCCGTCTCTGCCAACCGCCCTCCAGCCGGCGATGGGCTCCTTGTCACCTCGAAGGGGAATCCCTTTGGCAATGTGGTGCGAGTAGGTGACGAAGTCTTTCTGTATTCGGTTTCTGGAGAAATACACAGAATTACTCTGCTTAAATCTCTCGCGGAGAAGATGTCGTGGCGGTCGGAGCTGAGTAGGCAGGTGAAATCGGATGCCGCAAACCACGCGACAATGACGTGTATGGATTGCCATGCGGATTGGCTTCCGCCCTGCTTGGGATGTCATGAAAAGGAAGAGGGGAAAGCTGCGGACAACGAGTAATCGGTTGATTGCGATGGAGCTAATATACGACGTCCCGGATGTTAATCCAGGGACCGATCGACCGTCGCCCCGCCCAGACACTCGGCGCCCGCATAGAAGACCAGGGCCTGCCCCGGTGTGACGGCGCGTTGCGGCTCCATGAACCGCACTCGGCAGCCGCTGTCCCCGTGGCTCAAGATTACGCAGGGCTGCAAAGGCTGACGATGACGCAGCCGCGCCAGGCACGAGAACGGCGCAGGTCCCGGTGGCTCTCCGGCGATCCAATGCAACCGGTCCGCCGCCAGCTCCCGGGAGTGGAGCAGGGGGTGCTCCCAGCCCTGAACCACCACCAGCCGGTTTCGGGCCAAATCCTTCGCGGCCACGAACCAGGGGGCCTCTCCGGCACCGGCAACGCCGCCGATCCCAAGCCCCTGCCGCTGACCGATGGTGTAGTAGGCGAGCCCCTGGTGCTCCCCGAGACAGAGTCCCTCCGGGGTCTCGATGGGACCCGGCTCCCGCGGCAGATAGCGAGCCAGGAAGTCCCGGAAGCGCCGCTCGCCGATAAAGCAGATCCCGGTGCTGTCCGGCTTCGCGGCATTGGAAAGCCCAAGCCCCCGGGCGATGGCGCGCACCTCCGGTTTGGCGATGTCTGCAAGGGGGAACATGGACCGGGCGAGCTGCCCTTGGTCCAAGAGATAGAGGAAATAGGTCTGGTCCTTGTCCGGGTCTGCACACAGACAGAGCCGACTGCGGCCCGCGGCCCGCTCGACCCGGGCATAGTGGCCAGTGGCGATCCAGTCCGCCCCCAGGTCCAGGGCGAAGTCCAAAAAGGCCCGGAACTTGATTTCCCTGTTGCAAAGGACATCCGGATTGGGCGTGCGCAGGGCCCGGTAGTCCGCAAGGAACTCCTCGAAGACACGGTCCCAGTATTCGGTGGCGAAGTTGACGGTGCGAAGCGGGATGCCCAGACGCTCCGCCACCGCGGTCGCATCCTTGAGATCCTGGGCGGCGGCGCAATAGCCGGGCTCGTCGTCCTCCTCCCAGTTCTTCATGAACAAGGCCTCCACCCGGTAGCCCTGCTCTACCAGCCGGTGGGCGGCGACGGCGGAGTCCACCCCCCCGGAAAGTCCCACCATGACCCGGTCGCCCGGTGTCGGGGCCGCGCTCACTGCCCGAGTCCCAGGCGCGCCAGCAGCATAAGGGTCGCTGCCACCCCCAGGACCAGGGCGGCCGCCGTGGCCCCGAATGCCTGCCAGCGCAGGCCGGAGGCCAGATCCTCCTCGGTATAGGTGGAGATGACAAAGGGCTGGCGTGCATCGCCTGTGTCGCGCACCCGCGGGGTCGCGAGCTTGCTCGCCTGATCGGACTCGGCGCGCTCCGCAAGGGTCGCCGCCTCATTCCGGACCAGCTCCCACTCCTCCGGGCTCACAGACCCGTCGCCGTCCCGGTCGAAACGGGCCGCGCGCGCAGGGTCCTGCTTCCAGACCCTGAGCAGGGCGCGCTGCAGCCGCTCCCGCTCCTCCGGACCCCGCCGAGGTGTTTCGAAATAGCCCAAGAGATAGATCGGGTCTCCGTCCTCGATGCGCTCCTCGGTGAAGCGGAAGCGGTCGGAAGAGAAAAGCCAGCCGCGCTCGCGGTTGCGGGGGCTACGCTGGGGGCCCCGCCAACGGTCGCGCCGGTGCAGCTTCAGATGGGCGCGGGTGGGCTCAACGATGCAGTGCCCGCTGCCGTCGTCCAGGGCGAAAGGGGTGGGGCAGTCGCCGCCTTCGATCCGCACCCAGTGCTCGCTCTTGCCGCGGCGCTTGCGCTCCTCGACGCTGTAGCGGTACCAAATGCAAGGGGTGCCCGTCAGCGGCCCCGCGGTCAGCCCCCGATGGGGTCGCGCCGTCCCAGTCAGCTCCAGATAGCCCTGGGAGGCGGACTGGATGCGCGCGGTGGGGGTGTCGGTAACCGTGCGCAGGCGCCAGAAAAATCGTGTGCTTAGGTGCAGCAGGAAGGCCGCGCCAGCGGCCATAGCCCCGGACAGCAGCCAGAATTCCATAGGTCACAACCCCAACACAGCGGTCCCGAAGGCATCCTGAGGCATAGTCGGAAACGCTCAGCCGGACCCCCTCACCCGATTCCGCTCACCCGAACAGGGCCTTCATGTCGACGTCCGCCCGCGCCTCCTTGAATTCCAGGAGATCGAACGGCCGTGCCTTCGCCAGGCCCGCGAGTAGTGCGTCCGGGAGCTGCTCGATGCGCATGTTGTTCAGGTTGGCGCTGTCGTTATAAAGCTCCCTGCGGTCTGCAATGGTCTCCTCCAGCTGAGAGACGCGTCCCGAGAGGTGTCGGAAGCTGTCGTTGGCCTTGAGGTCCGGGTAGCTCTCGACCAGGGCGAATAGCTGCCCAAGTCCCGCGCGCAGCTCGGTCTCTGCCGCCCCCAGGGCGCGCATGTTCCTGCGCTGGCTTGCCTCCGCCACCGCACCCCGGGCGCGCACCACGCGCTCCAGGGTGTTCTGCTCGTAGCCCATGTATTGCTTGCAGACCTCCACGAGCTTGGGCAGCTCGTCGTGGCGCTGTTTCAGGGCCACATCGATATTCGACCAGGCCCGCGAGACGTTGTGCCGCAGCCGCACCAGGTTGTTATAGATCTGCACCGCGTAGATCAGGGCGATCAGGAGCAGGGCGAGAAAGACGATGGTGCCGATTCCCATGGGTGCCTCCGGGCGGAAAGCGCGGGCGGACTGGATCGAATGCGGAGGGGAATTGTACCCGAGCCACCCCGGCGAACCGCGATCGCGGTCCTGTTAGGTTGGCGATGTCGAGTACCGCCTCGGCCGCGATCTGGATGCCCCGCTCGGCCGCCCAATGGGTGCGAAAGTCGGCGACAAAGGATTCCCTAGGGGTGGCGGCCAGGGGCACGAGCCGTTGGACGGTCTCGCGGAGCTTCATCGTCCAGCTTGCGCATGGTGCGACCAGGCAGCTTGCCCGCCCCCGGGTGGTATTATCGAATACGTTTTTCGCTCAGTAGCTTACGCCAGGAAGCAGGGATGCTCAACCGAAAGCGACACGCGCCTTACCACAGAAACTCCTTCAACGGCACCCCTTTGCCCCCGTCCCGATGGGCCGCCTGGGCAATGAACAGCTCCCCGGCGGCCAGGGCGTCGTAGAGTGCGTTGTGGGCGCCGTAGCGTGGGAGATTGTAGCGCTCGCCCAGGGAGTGCAGGCGCAGGTCCGATGACTTGAAGGGGATCTGTCGCCGCTCGAAGGTGCGGTGTGCCAAGACCTGGGTGTCCACCACCCGCACCGGCAGCCCCCCCTTCCAGAGGCGGCGGCACGCATTGCCGAGAAACCCGCATTCGATGGAGGCGTGATGGGCGAGGAGGACCTTACCCCCCAGAACCTCCAGCAGCTCCGCCATGACGTCCTCAAGCTCCAGACCCTCGGCGGACTGGTCGTCGGTGATCTGGTGGATGACGGCGCTCGCCTCCGGGATGGAGCGGTCGATGCGCACCACCCGATGGCGGGCGCTCCCGAGGTCGATCCGATTGCCATGAAGGGTGACGTAGCCGACGCTCAAGATCAGGTCCCGCGCCACGTCGAGCCCGGTGGTCTCCAGATCGATGGCGAGGAATGAGGTCTCCCGGTAGTCCCGCCCGACCGGCGGCATGGGGTGGGAGAGATAGTCGCGCAACGGGCAGGGTGGGGTGCGGCGCAGCTGCCATCGCCGCCGCCAGTCGATTAACGACGGCACCCCGCGCCCCTTAGGTGAAGCGTCCGGTCTGGTAGCGCTGCCCCAGTGCCTCCTGAAGCGTATTGATCAGCAGGAAGGCGTCCTTCAGGTGTCCGCGCTCCAGGGGCGAGAGCTCATCCGGGGAGAGGAAGTTGTCGGCTTTCTCGCCACGGCGCATCTGGCCGGCCTGATGTCGCATGCGCAGGGTCCCGATGAATTCCAAGGCGTCCGATAGATTGACCGCGCCCTCCCGGCTCAAGCCGCCCTTCTCCGCGGTGGCCCGTAGGCGCTCCAGGGTGTTGGTCTCGGCGACACCGGCGGCCAGGGCATAGACGCGCGCGAGATCGATGATCGGCACAGTGCCGCGGTGCTTGAGATCGAAGGTCTGGTCGTGGTCGCCCCCATGGATCAGCACGAAGTTGCGGAAGAATCCGAGCGGCGGGCGGTGCTTCAAGGCGTTCGAGGCCATGTACGCGATGAAGATTCGATTGGCCCTGGAGAGCTCCAGAACCTGCTCGTGGATCTCCTGGAACAGGCCCTCCGGGTCGTAGATCGGGCGCAAGTCGAAGAAGACGCTGGCGAGCATGAGCGACATGGGCTCCGGCCGCTCGATCCAGGTGTTGAAGTACTTCTTCCAGATGCGCAGGGTTTGGCGCCACTTCGGATTCCTGGCCATGACGTCGCCAGGGCAATAGATATAGCCGCAGGCGTTAAGCCCGTCGTTGACAAAGCTCGCGAGGGCGGCGAAATAGGCATCGTCCTCCGGCTTCATGTGGTCTGCGATCAGAAGTGCATTGTCCTGGTCCGTGTAGGACGACTGCTCCCGACGCGCCTGGGAGCCGCCCACCATCCAGCTGTAGGGGACCGGGGGCGGCCCGAGCTCCGCCTCGGCCAGCTCCAGAAGACGCAGGGTGATGGCATCGGTGATCGCCGTGATCGCCTGGCCCACATGGTCCGCGGTGGCCCCGCCGTTTACCAGATGGACCTGGAGCTCCCCCACCTTGGCCCCGATTTGCACCAGGGTCTCGACGGACTTGGCTCGGTGGATATCCCCGACCAGATAAACGGCGTTGGCGCTCTGGAAGCGGGTCAGATCCGTGGTGGAGAGGATGCCGGCCACCCGCCTATCCTCGAGCACGGGCAGGTGGTGAACGTTGAGCCGGGTCATGGCCAGCAGGGCCTGGAAGCCCAGAGTATCTACGGTTACCGTCTCGAGCCGATCTGTCATGATCTCGCGCACCGGGCGGTCCGTGGCAAGCCCGGCGGCCACGCAACGTCGGCGCAGATCGCGGTCGGTAACGATCCCCGCCAGGCGATCGCCATCCATGATCAGGAGCGAGGAGACCTGGTGCTCCGACATGATCTGCGCCGCCCCGCGGATGCTGGTCTCCGGGGCGGTGGAGACGGGGGAGCGGTTAACCAGCTTGCCCACGCGCACGGTCATCAGACCGGTGCCGGCCGCGGGGGCATTGACCATGTCGCTGAGGGCGCGGCGCAACCGGTTTGTCACCGACTGCTCGAAGTGCTCGGCGAAACCGGGGTGCTGCTCCCGCAGCTGAGCCAAGTCGGCGCAGGGTAGCAGATAGGCGAGGGTGTCCTCGGCCGTGTTGCCTTGGATCTGGTCCGCGGCCGTCTCGGGTCGGCAGGACATGACGCACAGATCCCCCTCGGCGAGCTTGCTCACCAGGTCCCCCTGTGGGTCGCGCAGCTCAACCGCGCCCCGCCGTAGGATGTAGAGATAGGGTTGGTCCGCATCGGCCGGGGGGAATGGGGTCCCGCGGCGCAGGTAGCGCACCGAGAGCCGTTTGGGCAGACGTTCCAGGGTCTCCGGCGGGAGCTTATCGAAGGGCGGATGATTGGCCAGGAATTCCTGGATCTCGAGCAGCTCGACTTCCACTTGGCTTCCTCTGTGGCAGCGGAAAGAATAATCGAGAAACATACACCAGCCAGGGTCCGGGCGGCAGGCCGGATTCTCGTCGGGTCGCTGCGCGAGCCTCGGCTGAGGGATCGCATCGATTCGCCGCCGCGCAACCGCCCAGGTGCGGACGGCAGGTGAACCGGCGCTAGCCGATCGACCGAGAGCGATCGGTGCAGAGACAAAGAGCCCCGCCGAAGCGGGGCTCGTTGCGGGGGGAACGAACGCCGGTCAGTGACCCGTCGCCATGCTGGCCCCCTTTGGCACGCGAATGTCCTCCACCAGGTGCTGAATGTCCTCGGGGGGAGCCGCGGTCACACGCGACACCGCATAGGCAACGATGAAGTTGACCCCGGCGCCTACCGCCCCGATCGCCTCCGGGGAGATCCCCATGAACCAGTTGGCCGGGATGTTCGCCGCCATCTCGGTGCCCTTGATGAAGAACCACCCCTTGAACCAGAAGATGTAGACGAGGGTGAAGATCAGGCCAGAGAGCATGCCCAGGATGGCCCCCTGTTTGTTCGCGCGCTTGTCGAAGATCCCCATCATCAGCGCCGGGAAGATCGACGCGGCGGCGAGACCGAAGGCCAGGGCGACCACCTCCGCCGCAAAGCCCGGCGGGTTGATGCCCAGATAGCCCGCCAGGAAGATGGCGCCGGCCATGGCGATTCGCCCGGCCATAAGCTCCGATTTCTCCGTAATGCCCGGGGTCAGCATGCCCTTCATCAGGTCATGGGAGATCGCCGAGGAGATGGCGAGCAGCAGTCCTGCCGCCGTGGAGAGCGCGGCGGCCAGACCGCCGGCGGCCACCAGCGCGATGACCCAGTTCGGCAGATGGGCAATCTCCGGGTTCGCGAGGACCATGATGTCGTTGTCGATCTTGGTCATCTCGTTGCCCTTCCAGCCGAACCCGCCGAACTTGGTCGCCTCGTTCGCGGCCTGCGCCTTATCGAACGCAGCCTGGGCCGCCTCGACGCCGACGTTGTCCTTCTTCGCCTTGGCGAGCTCAAGCGTCGCCTTGCCGAGACCCTTGTCCTCATAGTACTGAATACGCCCGTCGCCGTTAAAATCCTTCCAATCCAGGAGCCCGGTGGCCTGCCAGCGGTTCATCCAGTCCGGAAGCTTGGCGATCTCCACATTGGCCGTAGGCTCGCCCACAGGTCCGGTCTGGATGGTGTCGGTCAGGTTGAGGCGGGCCATGGCGCCGACCGCTGGGGCCGTGGTGTAGAGGATGGCGATGAAGACCAGCGCCCAGCCCGCGGAGGAGCGTGCATCCCGCACCCGCGGAACGGTAAAGAAGCGGATGATGACATGGGGCAGACCCGCGGTGCCGATCATCAGCGACAAGGTCAACAGGAACATATTGAGGGTGCTGTCCTTCTGACCCGTGTAGGAGGCGAAGCCCAGGTCTGTCACCACCGTATTGAGCCGGTCGAGCAGCCAGGTCCCGCTACCGTCCGCCATCGAGCTACCGAGTCCGAGCTGAGGCACGGGGTTGCCAGTGAGCTGCAGCGAGATGAAGATGGCGGGGATCGTATAGGCAACGATCAGCACGACATACTGGGCGATCTGGGTATAGGTGATGCCTTTCATGCCCCCGAGCACGGCATAGATAAAGACGATGCCCATGCCGACATAGACGCCGACCTCGAAGGGTACCTCCAGGAAGCGCGAGAAGGCGACGCCGACGCCTTTCATTTGTCCGATGACATAGGTGACCGAGGCGACGATCAGACAGATGACGGCCACCAGGCGCGCGGCCTTGGAGTAGTAGCGGTCGCCGATGAACTCCGGAACTGTGAATTTGCCGAACTTGCGCAGGTATGGCGCCAGCAGCAAGGCGAGCAGCACATAGCCGCCGGTCCAGCCCATGAGATAGACCGAGGCGTCGAAGCCTTTGAAGGCGATCAACCCGGCCATAGAGATAAAGGAGGCCGCAGACATCCAGTCCGCGGCAGTCGCCATGCCGTTCGCAACCGGGTGTATGCCCTTTCCGGCCACGTAGAACTCGCCGGTCGTCGCGGCGCGCGCCCAGAAAGCGATACCGATATAGAGCAGGAAGCTCCCGCCGACGATGGCATAGAGCCAGATCTGTAGTGCTGTCATAGGGACGCTCCTCTAGTCTTCGTGGACGTCGTATTTGCGGTCGAGCCGATTCATCGCCCAGGCGTAAACAAAGATCAACACCAGGAAGACGTAGATCGAGCCCTGCTGGGCGAACCAGAATCCGAGCTTGTAGCCGCCGAGCTGAATGGCATTGAGCGGCTCCACCAGCAGGATGCCGAAGCCATAGGAGACCAGAAACCAGATAACGAGCAGGACGGTGAGCAGGGCGAGGTTGGCCCGCCAATAGGCCGAGCGGTTCTCGGGTGTCATGGAGTCACTCCCCCCTGGAGCCGGTGCGCCAGGGTTGCTTGTTGCGTTGGAACAGCGGTGACGGGGACGACGATCCGCACCTTCGCCCGGGGTGTCCGGGCGGGAGGAGCGATTGGACTGCGGCAGAGGCCCCCTCGTATCGATCTTGTTCTCAGGCCCGCCCTATCTGCCGGATCGAGAGGAACCGGCGCGATTGTCCAGCCCAGGGCGCGCGAATGTCAACGCGTTGCACACTGGCGGCACGAACGGTCGCGTTTGGTCGCCGAACGGATGGAGGGGGGCGGCGATTCCCGGACACGAAAAGGCCCGAGGTCGCTGTGCGGCCCCGGGCCTCTTTGTGGACGGCGAGATCCTTCCGTCGGATCTGGGTTCCCAGGGATCGTCTCCGACCCCAGAGCGGCCTGGGGCATCCCTGCCCCAAGCGCGATCGCGAGGACCCTAGTGGCCGGACGCCCCCTCGGCCCCGATGCCGGTCTCGCAGCGTACCTTCTGCGCCTCGAACATGGCGATCTCGGACTTGGCACGATCGGAGTTGTCCAGACGCGAGAAGAGCCAGATGCAGATGAAGGCCACCGGGATCGAGATGATCGCCGGGTTGTCCAGCCCGATCAGGCCCACCGGCTTGCCGTCGGCGCCCAGATTCCCGAGGGTGTCGCCCCACACCGCCTTGGACATGATGGTCAGCACCAGCGCGGTGATGAGCCCCGCAAAGCCACCGATAAAGGCCCCGCGGGTGGTCATCCGCCCCCAGAAGATAGAGGCCACCAGCACCGGGAAGTTGGCGCTGGCCGCGATGGCGAAGGCGAGACCGACCATGAAGGCAACGTTCTGTTTCTGGAAGGCGATACCCAGCCCGATGGCCACGATGCCGAGGCCAAAGGTGGCATATCTGGAAACCTTCAGCTCGGTCGCCTCGTTGACGCGACCCTTGGCGATCACGCTGGCATAGAGGTCATGGGAGATGGCCGAGGCACCCGCCAGGGTCAGACCGGACACCACCGCGAGGATGGTGGCGAAGGCGACGGCCGAGATGAATCCCAGGAACAAGTTGCCCCCGACCGCCTCGGCGAGCTTAATGGCGACCATGTTGGTTCCGCCGATCAGCCCCGCGGGATTCTGCACCACACCGTTCACCAGGGCATCCGGCTTGAAGAAATCCGGATTCTGGGCAAGCAGCGTGATGGCGGAGAAGCCGATGATGAAGGTCAGGATGTAGAAGTAGCCGATGAAGCCGGTGGCATAGAAGACCGACTTACGTGCCTCCTTGGCGTTCGGGACCGTGAAGAACCGCATCAGGATGTGAGGCAGGCCGGCGGTGCCGAACATGAGCGCGAGACCCAGCGAGATGGCGTTGATCGGGTCCTTGATCAGTGCGCCGGGGCCCATGATGGCGAGGCCCTTGGCGTTATGCTCGGTCGCCTGCCGGAACATCTCCTCCGGGGAGAACCCGAAGTGGGCCAAAGCGGCCAGGGCCATAAAGGTGGCACCGGCCAGCAGAAGCGTCGCCTTGATGATCTGCACCCAGGTGGTCGCCGTCATGCCGCCGAAGATCACGTAGGTCATCATGAGCACGCCGACGATCACGACCGCCAGCCAATAGTCCAGACCGAAAAGCAGCTGGATCAGCGTGCCAGCACCCACCATCTGCGCAATGAGATAGAAGGCGACGACGACCAGGGAGGAGATGGCCGCCATGGTGCGGATCTGCGTCTGGCCGAAGCGGTAGGAGGTTACATCCGCAAAGGTGAACTTACCCAGGTTACGGATCTGCTCGGCGATCAGGAACATGATGATCGGCCAGCCGACCAGCCAGCCGATGGAGTAGATCAGGCCGTCGTAGCCGGAGGCGAAGACCAGGCCCGAGATACCCAGGAAGGAGGCCGCGGACATGTAGTCGCCCGCGATGGCCAGGCCGTTCTGGAAGCCGGTAATACCGCCGCCGGCGGTATAGAATTCCCGCGCGGTGCGGGTACGTTTGGACGCCCAGTAGGTGATGCCCAGGGTCGCGGCGACGAACACCAGGAACATAATCACAGCCGTGACGTTGAGCGGCTGCTTCTGAGCCGCCCCGGTAATCGCGGGCGCGGCGACAAGGACGAACGGTGTCAGCAGGGCCAGCAACAGACCCCAGGGTGCGAGACGCTTCACTGCAAATCCTCCCGGATGGCCTTGGTCAGGCGGTCGAACTCGCCGTTGGCGCGGTACACGTAGATCCCGGTCAGGACGAAGGCGCTGACGATGACCGCAATCCCGACTGGGATGCCGACGGTGGTGACCGATCCGGGGGACAGCGGGATCGCCAGGACCTGTTTGTTGAATGCGACCGTCAGGATAAAGCCGAAATAGATGGCTAGCATCAGGAGCGTCAGGTTGTAGGAGAAGAACTTGCGTTTGCACACAAGCTCCCCGTATAGCGGGTGGCGCTTGATCGCCTCTACCGAGTCTGTGGTCATTAGACGTACCTTAGAGGTTGCTCGATGGGGGTTTATGGTTATGCCTCGGGGAGGCGGTTCTCGCGTGCCGGCCGGCCGCCGCTACATGGCCATCCCGGACCCAGTGCCGCAAGGCACCTCGGACCCCTCGGGCTCCCCCGAAGGCCTGAGAACGACGCAATCGATGGGGGTGGCAAGAAAGGCCCGAGGAAACCGCCTCGTGGCGGCCAGGGTCCGGGATTGTGTTGGTACCGCGCAAAGTCTGTCAACGTGTCAGTGGCCGTGTCGCCAGATCCTGACGATGAACGGCATCGGCGTTCTCGATCAGGGTGGCGCAAACTCGATGCATACTCCTGGGGGTTTTTGCCAAGCCTCGGACGTTTTCTTACCATGCCCCTTTCGGCGCTAGGCCCGCTACAGTCCCAGCGCTCCCCCGACTTGGACTTGACGACATGAAATATGCGAGCACCCGCGGCGGGATAGAGCCTGTCGGATTTGCGGACGCGGTGATGATGGGTCTGGCCACCGACGGCGGTCTCCTAGTGCCCGCAGAGATCCCCCAGGCGGATGCCGCGACGCTCCGTGCCTGGGCCACCCTCTCCTTCCAGGACCTGGCCCTGGAGATCCTAACCCCCTATGTGGGCGACGAGATCCCCCGGGCGGACCTGCGTGCCCTGATCGAGCGCTCGTACGCGACCTTCAGTCATCCGGAGGTCACTCCGGTTGTGGACGCGGTCGGCCCGACGGGCCGGCTTCGCCTCCTGGAGCTCTTCCACGGACCCACGGCGGCCTTCAAGGACGTCGCCCTCCAGCTCCTCGGCAACCTCTTCGAGTACCTGCTTGACCGCGACGGGGGCCGGCTCAATATCGTCGGCGCCACGTCGGGGGACACCGGATCCGCCGCCATAGCCGGGGTGCGCGGCAGATCGGGCATCGAGATCTTCATCCTGCATCCGAAAGGCCGGGTCTCCCCCATCCAGGAGAGGCAGATGACGACGGTGCTGGACAGCAATGTCCATAACGTCGCCGTGCGTGGGACCTTCGACGACGCCCAGCGCGTGGTAAAGGCGCTCTTCAACGACCTGACCTTCAAGGCCGAGTACCGGCTGGGGGCGGTCAACTCCATTAACTGGGCGCGCATCCTCGCGCAGACTATCTACTACTTCTACGCCTGGGGCCGCATTAGCGGCGGGGACCCGGGACGGCGGGTGAGCTTCTCCGTCCCCACTGGCAACTTCGGCAACGTCTTTGCGGGCTACCTGGCCCGCCGTATGGGCCTCCCGGTGGACCGGCTCATGATCGCCACCAACCGCAACGACATCCTGTTTCGCTTCGTCTACACCGGCATCTACGAGGCCGGGGCGGTCTACCAGACCCTGAGCCCCGCGATGGACATCCAGATTGCCTCCAACTTCGAGCGGTATCTCTATTACCTCCACGATGGGGACCCCGCCGCGGTGCGCCGGTTGCTGGACACCATGGCCGAGACCGGACGCCTGGCCGTCGATGGCAACCGGCTCGCCCAGGTCTGGGGCGACTTCGTGGCCGTCGCGGCGAGCGATGAAGAGACCCTGGAGCAAATCCGCGAGACCTGGGAGCAGACCGGCACCATCCTCTGTCCCCACACCGCCGTCGGGGTCCGTGCCGCGCGCGGACTGCCGGACGCCATCTGTCTCGCCACCGCACACCCGGCCAAGTTCGCTGAGGCGGTCCAGTCCGCCATCGGCCGGGAGGCCCCCCCGCCCCCGTCCCTCCAGGGTCTGATGGACAAGGAGACCCGTTGCGCGGAGCTGGACGCGACCCCGGCGGCGATCATGGACCACATCCGCGCCACCCTGGCCTGAGAGGTTGTGAAAGAACCGAAATACCCGTTTTCGACGGGCGAATCCGCGTTTCCCGAGGTTGGGCCGACGCAGGAGGACCAACGATCAAAGGGTTACATTGACCTTGTCGTTGGGCCTCGTTCCTCGGCCCAACCTACAGCCCGATACGCGCACCGCAATGGGTCTCCTGATCGGCCAGATCCGGGAGACCATCCCCTTCGGTACCCGCGAGGCGCAGGTCTGTGTCGGTACCTGCGACGGCTGCTCCCTGAAGCTCATGGCATCGGGAATGGCTATTCGCCAGGAGCGCCCTCGCGCGGCGAGGGGACCGGCAACAGTCGCGCGCCTGTCGGCAGGGTGCGCACCAGCGGCGCCAGGCGGCGCAGCTCGGGCGGTT
>JBGSOR010000278.1:0-5057 GCA_041738985.1 Chromatiaceae bacterium
GGCGCGGTCCGGCCGCTGGGCTCGGCGCGCTGGCGGTCGGCACTCCGATCACAAAGGCTCGATCGCGTAGTCCGCGGCCAGTCGGGCCTCTCCGCCCCCCGGGACCTCGATCACCTCGGAGGCGGTGTTTACCGTTTCCACGCAGAGCATGACCCGATAGTCCTCGTCGTCCAGGTCGTCCATCGCTCGGGCGGTGTCGATCCAGGGGTTCCAGACCACCGACGTGGCGCTGTGGCGGCTCGCGATGCGGATGCGGCGCCCCAGGGACGGGTCCTCCAGTACGAGTTGCGGCGGGACCTGCTCGTAGATCCGGTTGACCTCGCGGCTCACGGTGACCGGCCCCTCCTGGACAATGACGGCGTCGTTGCCCCCGACGGCCTTGTCGATATAGCGGCAGCCCTCCAGGCCCAGGACCCGGACCCGCGTGGCGTCTGCGACCTTGAAGTAGGCGTGCAGCCCTTGGGTGATGCGGAAGGGGGGGTCCCCGGCGTTGCGTGTGATCAGCTCGACGCCCAGGGTGGCCCCCACGGTGATCCCCACCAGCAGGTTAAAGTGGTAGGGCCAGAGTGCGCGGGTCTTCGCGTCGTCCGCGATCCCCAAGGTGACCTTGTTGGCGCCGTTGGCGAGGGTCGCGGTGCTGACGAGCGTCCAGGGCAGGCTGCGCACGAACCCGTGGGCAGGCCGCCCCTTGCCCTCCGGGTCCTGGCCGAACCAAGGCCAGCAGAGGGGGATGCCGCCCTTGATGGCCTTGCCGGGGCCGTAATGGGCACGCTCGCTCACGAAGAGCAGGTCGAAGGCCGCGTCTGCGGGGCGGTAGGAGAGGATCTGGCCGCCGTGCGGCGAGATCAGGGCGGATGCCAAGTCGTTTTGGATCTCGATCATGGGCAGTCCGCCGCGCCCCTCGCGCAGCTTCAGGGTGCCGTCGATCCCGTACTCGGCATTCAGGGCGTCGATGTCCACGGAATTACCTCTGAGAAACAGGCGCCGGCTGGACTTGGGGTGGGTCCAGGGCGCGAAAGCGGGGAGGGTACAGCCGCGGACCCCGGACGAAAAGCCTCCTTTGATCCAGGGGAGCGGTCGCGGGGCTCCGGTTTGGATCTTGGGTGGGCTCGCGCCCCTGGATTTGTTTGGGGATTGGGATTGGGGGCGACGGGGCGGGCTGGGAGTATGATTTGGAGGCGAGGCTCGGCTTCGGTCCAGTCTTCGCCCTGGGTTGGCGACGTTGGGACTGGGGATCGCTTCGCATGACTGAGTTTCCTTTGAGCCTCGCGCTCTACAATTTCCTGCCGGTTGGATTGACCGGCATTGCCCTGTGGTTCCTGTCTCGGCTGGTGCGGGACCAGGGCCCGGATAAGAGCGGGTTGGCGCTCGCGGGGGCCGGACTGGTCCTGCTTGGGGGACTTGCCAAGGCGACCTGGAAGCTCCTCGCGTCCTCGACCGGCCAGGACATCGCCTGGCTGGGGGCTGCCCTTTTTCCGTTGATGGCGCCTGGGTTCGCCCTGCTTTCCGCTGCGATCTGGGGTGCGACCCGGCGTCTGCGGGGGTTGTCCAACCCGGCTTGGTTGGGAGGTGCGGCGCTGGCCGCCGTAGCGGTCGCCTTTGTATTCGCCGCCGTCCGATTCTGGGTCCTTGAGATCCCCCGGGGCTGGTTCCTGCCGCTCCTGGTCCTCGCAAGCCTCGGGAATCTGCTTCTGAGCGTCCTACTGATCGTCGCTGCGCTGCGGCTGCGTCGCTGGGGTATCGCGCTGCTGCTCGGGGTCAACCTGGGGATGGTCTTCGCCCTCCAGCCCATCGCCATGGCCAACCCCAAGACGCTTCCCCTTCACTGGCTGGAGCAATCCCTGACCGCTGTCGGGACCGCCTGCTTCGCGCTCGGCACCTACCTGCTTTGGCGATTGGGTCGGGAGCGAATCGGCTCCGCGCTCTCGACAAGCCCGGCGGCGCTCTAAGTCCGCGCACCGGCAAAGGTCTGGCATCGTTTCGCCCCAGCCCCGGTGCTAAAGTTCAAACCAGCCGACCGTGAGCCCAACTTCCTGCGAGAGCCCGCCCATGACCGCAGTCGCACCCAAGTCGAGCCCTCCCCGTATCGCCTCACGGTCGACGACTATCACCGCATGATCGAGGCCGGCATCTTCGGCGAAGACGACCGGCTATTCATCCTTGATGCGTACGAAAAAGAGCAGCCCCATCGCCGGAATCGATGCGCAGAAGCCGATGATAAAGAGGCCGAGATAGTTCACCTGCTCCACGATGATGCCGCCCATTCCTCCGAAGATGGACGAAAAGACCGACATGAAGGCCGAGCCGATGGCGTAGTGACCGGCCTTGAACTCCGGTTTGCAGGTGCGCAGGATATAGACAATCAGCACCGCATTGCCCAGGCCCGCGGCAACCTGCTCGTAGAAATAGACCCCGCCGATGGTGAGCAGGCCGGCTGTACTCGTGGCGAGCGGTCGCTCCCAGGCCAGCCAGACATAGGCCAGGATGTTGATATTCATTAGCAGGGTCAGGGGCCAGATCGCCTTGCGCAGGCCGGTGCGCTTGATCCACAGGCCGCCGATGGTGGTGCCGGCGATGGAGCCCACGAGACCGAACAATCCGCTCATCCAGGCGAGCTGCCCGTTGTCGACCAGCAGGTAGCGCTTGAGGAAGGGCGTGCCCATGGAGAAGATGATCTCGTCTCCGATCTTGTAGAAGACAATAAAGATCAAGCTCAAGGCGACCAAGGGCCGCGCCTGGGCAAGCAGCACGGACAGCATGACCACGAAGGCATAGACGAAGGACTGGAGCGCGGGCAGGCCGACCAGGAGCAGCACGACCCAAAGGATCGATCCGGCGGCCAGGGCGCTGGTCAGGGCGATCAGGGAGCGCTCCGGCGAGATCTCCAGATAGGACGCGAACGAATTCAGGAACTCCCGGCCCGCCGCCCGCATGCTCGCCACCTTGTGCGCACGCTGGCCGATACGCGGCAGGGCGAAGACGTGGAACAGGGTAAAGAGCCCCATCACCGCCGCCGCCGCGGCGAAGCCCCAACCCCAGGCACGATACATATCCAGCTTCTCCGCGCCCCGCGCCATCTCGGCCACTGCCAGGATGATCCCGAATCGTGCCAGGATCATGGCGAGCCGATAGGCCATGACACGATATCCGGTGTTCGCCGCCTGCTCTTTGGGATCGGTCAGTCCGTCCATGTAATAGCCGTCGATGACCACATCGTTGGTCGCCGAGATCAGGGCCAGTACGACGAAGATCCAGACCAGCGTGGTTGTCGCAAAGACCGGGCTCATTCCCCCTGCGGCGGCAAAGCAGAGCACGGCGACGAGTGCAGTGAGGAGCGTGATCGCCGTCTGCACCCAGGTCATCCAGGTGCGCTTATTGCCGAAGATGTCCACCGCCGGCGCCCAAAGGAATTTGAGGTTCCAGGGCAGTCCCAAAAAATTGAGATAGCCCAGGAAGCGCTCGGACATGCCGATATCGGTGAAGAACACCGACGACATGGTGCGGACCACCATGTAGGGGAACCCTTCGGTGAAATAGGTCGAGAAGACCCAGATCTTGGGGTCCGATGCGAATCGACTCGGCGCGGGGGCGCGATCCATCAGGAGTCCTTCGGCGCGGCTCGGGCGGTTGCGGGGGCCGGGTAGGATACGGCATCCCGCCCGTCGCCCCAAACCTTTGCGGTGATCGCGTGATCGCCCATCCCCTTGATCGCCGATAAGGTGATTAGGCGTCGGTTGTGCGAAGCCGACGGATACGCGACGTCAGAGGCTGTGAAAATACCCGTTTTCGACGGTCGAATCCCCGGTTTCCCGTAGGTTGGGCCGACGCAGGAGGCCCAACGATCAGAGGATTCCATTGGCCTTGTCGTTGGGCCTCGTTCCTCGGCCCAACCTACAGGGGGTTCTTTCGCAACCTCAGTCAAGACTCGCGGCTTCGGCCCTATAGATAGCCGGCCAGCAGCTCCCCCAGGTCCACCCGCGCGCGCAGCCGTCGCCGACCAGAGACCCATAGCGCTCCAGGGCGTCTGCCTCGGCCCGGTAATCCGCCTCGAGGTGGAGCTGGCGGCGGGCCTCCGCGAGCAAGGGGTCCAGGTCCAAATCCTTGGGGATCAGGCCCAGGACTCGGCCCAGGAAGGCCAGGTTATCGATATCGCTATCGATGCTCTCGCGCACCCCGGGGAATTGGATCTTGAGTGCGAGCTGGCGGCCGTCCCGGGCCTCCGCCCGGTGGACCTGGCCGATGGATGCGGCGGCCACCGGGGTGAAGTCGAAACGACGGAAGCGCCGGTCCCAGTCGGATCCCAGCTCCTCGGATAGCACCCGGTTGAGCTGCCCGAGCGGCATGGGCTCCGCCCGGTCCCTGAGTCCCGCCATGATCTCCGCGGCCTCCGGGGTGAAGATGTCCGTTCCGTCCATGGACATGAGCTGGCCCATCTTCATGACCGCCCCGCGCATGTGCGCCAGGCGATCGGTGAACCGCTGGGTGTGCTTGGTCGAGAGCCGAATGCGCGTGGCCTCCCCGTCGCGGGTGCGCGCCAACTCCAGGAGCCCCCGCAGGCCCAGGCCCGCGGCCAAGTCCCCGCTAGCCCGGCCGAGGTGCCAGAGTCGACTCAAGCGTCTGCTGGGGACCGGAAGACCCGGGCGCGTCGATTTTTTGCCCATCGATACCAAGCCTTTCGAATGGGTTGAGAGCGATCCCGCCCATGATTAGCCCCGGACATGGGCGCGTCGATGATGGAGCGCAACGGGGGTGCGTGGATTCCTGCGGCCAGGTGTCCGCTTCCAGCTCCCGGCAGCCAAGGCGTTAGTCGTCGGCAATCGCTTGCCGCCGCGCGACCAGCGCGGGGGCCTTGGTGCCGCAACGCTTCGCGAACCAGTCGACGGTCTCGGCGATACGGTGGCGACAGGTGTCCGTCAGGTCCTCTACCGGGCCTTCCCAGCGCGCCTCGCATCCCAGGGTCGAGCCCCGCACGGCCAACTCGATGCGCAGGTCGACAGGCGCGGTGCCGGGCTGCGGGTGGAATCGGACGCCGATCTGCGCGGCCTGGGTCGAGAGCT
>JBGSOR010000283.1:0-3368 GCA_041738985.1 Chromatiaceae bacterium
GGAGGCCGCGCAGGCCGAAGCCGACGTTGCGCTCCACCGTCAGGTGCGGAAAGAGCGCGAAGTCCTGGAACACCATGCCGATGCGCCGCCGCTCGGGGGGCAGGGTCCGGCCCGGCGCCGACACCCTCCGGCCGTGGATCAGGATCTCCCCGGCAGTCACCGGCTCGAAGCCGGCGATGGCCCGCAGCAGGGTGGTCTTGCCGCACCCGCTGGGGCCCAGCAGGCAGCCGATGGCCCCCGTCTCGAGGACGAAGGACAGGTCGCGCACGACCGGGCGCTCGCCATAGGCGACGGTGACGTCGCGCACCTCAAGCTGGATGGGCATCGCGGGACCGGGTGATGGAACGGCTCAGAAGGATAACCGGGAGCAGCCCAGCCAGGACGATGGTCAGCGCGGCCGGGGCCGAGTCCGCAAGGCGCTCGTCCGAGGCCAGCTCGAAGGCGCGGACCGCCAGGGTGTTGAAGTTGAACGGACGCAGGATCAGGGTCGCCGGAAGCTCCTTGAGCACGTCCACGAAGACCAGCAGCAGGGCGGTCAGCAGGCTGCCTCTGAGCATGGGGATGTGGACGCGCCGCAGGACCTGGGCTGGGCGCAGCGACAGGGAGCGGGCGGCCTCGTCCATGGAGGGCCGGACCTTGCCCAGTCCGGCCTCGACCGTCTGCAAGGACACCGCCAGGAAGCGCACCAGATAGGCGAAGAGCAGGGCTGCCAGGGTACCGCTGAGGAGCAGGCCGGTGGAGACCTGGAAGGTCGCGCGCATCCAGGCGTCCAGGCTATTGTCGAGCCAGGCAAAGGGGATGACGACACCGATCGCGATCACGGTGCCGGGGAGCGCATACCCTAACCCGGCCAGTCGCACGGAGGCGACAACCGGTGGACTCGGATGCAGGCGCTTGCCGTACGCGAGCAGCAGGGCGAGCGCCAGGGCCAGCAGGGCGGCGGCGGCGGCCAGACCCAGGCTGTTCCAGACCAACCCCAGGAACGCGGCATCCAGGGCGCTGTGTGCGATGGTCGCCGCCCAGACCGCCAATTGCGTCGCCGGGACCAGAAAGCCCAACAAGACCGGCAGGCAGCAGAAGGCGAAGGCCGCCGCGGCCCACCAGCCGTGCAGACCAAGTCGTCGAATGGACTGGTGGCGCTGGCTGGTCTGGTGATACCGGGCATGGCGGCGGGAACCGCGCTCCAGGGCCATCAGCACGAGCACAAAACCGAGCAGCAGGGCGGAGAGCTGCGCCGCCCCGACCGGATCGCCCAGGCCATACCAGGTGCGGAAGACCCCAGTAGTGAAGGTCTGGACACCGAAATACTGAACGGTCCCATAGTCGGCCAGGGTCTCCATCAGGGCCAACGACAGCCCCGCTGCAATGGCCGGTCGCGCCAGTGGCAATGCAACCCGCGCAAAGGTCCGCCAGGGTCCGTTTCCCAGGGTGCGGCTCACGTCCAGAACGCACAGGGATTGGCTTAAGAAGGCGGCGCGCGTGAGCAGATAGACATAGGGATAGAGAACGAGCGACAGCATCAGGGCGGCCCCCGACAGGGAGCGCACCTGCGGGAACCAGTAGTCTCCATGACCCCAGCCGGTCAGGCCGCGCAAAGCCGTCTGCACAGGCCCGGCGAAGTCCAGCATCCCCGTGTAGGTGTAGGCAATGATGTAGGCCGGCATGGCCATGGGCAGCAACAGGGCCCACTCGAAGACGCCTCGGCCAGGAAACTGGCACATGCTGGTGAGCCAGGCGGTGCCGACCCCGCCGATCAGGGTGCCGACGGCGACCCCCAGCATCAGCAGGAGCGAGTTGGTCACATAGTCCGGGAGGACCGTGGTCGCCAGGTGGTGCCAGGTGTCCCCGGCAGGCACGAAGACGAAGGCGATGATCGCGAGCACCGGCACCGCGAGCAGCAGGGCAACGGCGACGATGCCGGCGGACCAGAGCCGGGACGCGCGATGGGGGCTCAAGCTGGCTCGGCTGGCGCTGCCTGGCGTGCTCGAATCGGGTCCGGGCCTGGGCCGCGCAGTGGCCCGGACCCAATGGTCACTTCCAACCCGCCCGGTCCATCAGCTTGACGGCCTCCGCATTGAGCTCGCCGAGCTTGGCCAGATTGAGCTCGTCGGCCTTGAAAGTGCCCCAAGCGGCCAGGGTCGCGCTCACAGGTACTCCCTTGCGCACCGGGTACTCGCCGTTGTTCTCCGCATACCAGGCTTGGGAGTCGGGGCTCGCGAGAAACTCCACCAGTTGGACCGCCGCCTCCTCGTGTTTCGCGGCGGCGGTGACCGCCGCGCCGCTCACATTGACATGGACACCTCGCCCAGCCTGATTAGGCCAGAAGACGCCCACGGACTCGGCGGCCGATCTGTCCGCCGGGTCCTTTCCGGTCAGCATACCGGCCAGGTAATAGGTATTGGCGATCACGATGTCGCATTCCCCGGCGGCAGCGGCCTTGATCTGGTCCCGGTCGCCGCCCTTGGGTGGACGTGCCAGGTTGGCCACTAGACCCTTGGCCCAGGTCTCGGTCGCCTCGACGCCGTTCGCGGCGATCAGCGACGCGACCAGGGATTGGTTGTAGATATTGTCGGAGGAGCGGATGCAGATCCGGCCCTTGAAGGCGGGCTCGGCCAGGGCCTCGTAGGTCGACAGGGTGGCGGGATCGGTCTTGCCCTTGACATACAGGATCGGGCGGGCCCGCACGGTCAGCCCCACCCAGTGGCCCTCCGGGTCCCCGTAGGTCGGAGGGATCGCGGAGCTTAAGGTGTCCGAGACGAACGGCTGGGTCACCCCGGCTACCTTCGCGCGGTGCAGATTACCCGCGTCCGTGGTCACCAGCAAGTCCGCGGGGGAGTTGGCGCCCTCGCTCTTGAGCCGCTGGAGGAGCGCGTCCTCCTTGCCGGTGACTAGATTGACCGCGATCCCGGTCTGCGCCTTGAAGCGATCCAACAGGGGTTTGATCAGCTCCTCCTTGCGGGACGAATAGACATTGACCTCGTCTGCGGCGAGGGCCTCGGGCACGAAGGATGGCAGGCCGAGCAGGCCCATGGCGAATGCCGCGGCGACGGCAAGGATACGGGACCGGAAATTCACGGGGTTGAGCTCCATCGGCACAAAGGGTTTCAGGGCGAAGGACGACCGCGCGGCGATGCGCCCAGGAAGTATATAATGCGACCCGTTCGCATTTTAAACGCCGATGCCGACAGGGACTGGAATTTCGGATCTAAGAGGCGGATCGGCGACCGATCCAGAGGCCGGGCGTTCGCCCTCCCCTCGTCTACCGCCGACCGGGGGTTGGCCGTGCCGACGAGCCCCGGTCAGCAGACTGATTGCTCGAAACTGCGCGAGGTGCCTGGTGCGACCGAGAGGCGAGCGGCCACGCGGCC
>JBGSOR010000327.1:0-3663 GCA_041738985.1 Chromatiaceae bacterium
GCTTGGGCGAGCACCTCGCCGAGGCGCGCTCCACGCGCGACGAGATTGGCCGGTTGACGCTGCGGGCCGGGTTCGATGGCACTTGGCGGGACCTAGATCCCTTGGTGGCACCGGGGTCCTGGGTCGGGACGGGCAATGCGCTGGGCGTGCTCTTCGATCCGGCGCGCTGGGTGGTCGATGTCTATGTGCACCAAGGCGACGTGGAACGTCTCGCCGTCGGCGCCGCGGCGCGTTTCTACCGCGAGGGCGAGCCGACAGTGCTCCGTGGAATCGTAACCGTGATCGACACGACCCAGGCCGCACGGCTGGCTCATCCGATGCTCGGTACGCGCTTCGGCGGGCCTATCTCGGTTGCCAGCACCGGGGACGCCAGCGTGCCGGCCGAGCCCCGCTACCGGGTGCGGGTTGCGCTGGCCGAGCCGTTGGCCGAGTCCCGCGAGGCGCCGGGGACGGTCGTCATCGAGGGAGAGCGCCGCAGCCCGCTGGCGAGCCTCGGTCGTGGCCTTCTCGCGGCGCTCATTCGCGAGAGCGGGTTCTGAGCACGGCCGGGGCCGGTTCCCTCGCAATGGGCAAGTCCAGTGTCTATGAAAGGACATTCGCCGGTCGATGCGGATGGCCGTCTCATCCCGTGCTCTAATCCCGCGGCTTATAGAAGCTCCGGTCTTTCCGCGTTCGCCTAAGCCACTGACCTAGAGAATCCTTCCGTGCTCGCCCGACGCAGGACCTTAGTGGATGTCCTCGCCGTAGAAGGTATCGATGTAGTTCTCGAACTTGGTGTACTTGCCGAGGAAGGTGAGCCTCACCGTACCGATCGGTCCGTTGCGCTGCTTGCCGATGATGATCTCGGCGATCCCCTTGTCCTTGCTCTCCTGGTTGTAGACCTCGTCCCGGTAGATGAAGACGATGAGGTCTGCATCCTGCTCGATGGCGCCTGAGTTGTGGCTGACGATGCCGTCTGCCAGCCAGCTCGCGGGGCCGGGGACTGTGAGGTCGTAGACATCGTCCTCGCCGTCCGGCTCTACGGCCAGCACCCGGTCCCAAAAGAGATCGCTTTCAGCCTGCTCGCGCAGACCAGGGTCATCGAGTAGCTCCGCGTATCCGCCCAGCGTGGCCCGCGAGGGGCTGAAGTTGAAGTGGGCGCTGCCGCCGTAGCTGGTGCCGCGCAGACGCGCCATCTGGCGCTGGCTGACGCCCCGCTCGCCCATGACGCGCCGAACCTCGTCGAAGACCTCGCTCGGCAGGGTGTCCACATTGGTGTTGGAGCGGGTGTCCCGGATCAGTCCGGAGAGCCGTTCTGCCTGGGCAACGCGTGGGCCGAACGCGCCTACCCGGTCCAAGAAACGGCGCTGCTGCTCTGCTCCATGGACCCAAACCATGTAGGTCGTTCGGTGGGCCGCGCTTTCCACCGCCTGAATGCGTGCCACTATATCCAGACGGAGCAGAAGGGCCGCTACGTCGTCGGCCAGACCCCGGCTGCTGGTGCTGAGATGAATCCCATGACTGCCGCGCTGTCCGGGCTTGCGGGCCGAGATGGTGCCGTCGGTCGCCCACAGGTGCCGCAGAAACAGGGCAATTTGGGCGTTGGCGAGCCGAAACAAATCGGTCGGCACCCGCTTTTCGTGGGATCGTTGATTGAAGATACCCAGTCCCCGCAGCCAGGCATTGACCCCGGCCGGGTGCCAGCGGTCCCCATTGCCGCTGAGCACCAGTTGGTGCCAGGCGCCGCGGCCCTCATGGCGATTGACCTGGACGCCGAAGCCTTCGCGGGCGCATTCGGCGACCGCACGGCTGTTGTCCTCGGACGCTGTGGTGTATCGCAGCGGTTGGCCGCTCAGATAGCTGCCGTCGCCCATTAGATGGGCCAGCAGGATTATCTCGTGCCCCGGCCAAGCGTCCGGCGATTCGGGCTCTGGCAGATAGCGCGCGAATGCCAGCCGCGAGCCCGGCCCCAGCTCGCCCACCGTCGCCCACCCGCTGGCCGTAAGCAACCGATGCTCCGCGGTCGCTCGGATCGACCGGCCGCTCGCGAGCTGCACGCGATGAACCGACCGTCTGCCTACCCGCCAGATGCAGTCGGACTCGGCATGAATCAGGCGCCCCTGGGCGTCCACCGAGACTACCCGTTCCCGACGCCCTACCAAGTCCCGGATCGGCTCCCGGCGCCCGTCCGCCAGCACGACCAGGGTGTCTCCGGTGACGCATTCGCGCAGATCCGACATCACCGGCCGCTTATTGGGCCGCTGCTCCAGGCTGCGGTTGAGCTGTGAGAGCGCGATCACCGGGACCGCGAGCTCCTTGGCCAGGGCCTTGAGGGAGCGGGAGATGACCGAAATCTCGGCGGTGCGGTTGTCTCCTGACCCCGGGGCCTGCATGAGCTGGAGATAGTCCACCACGATCAGGCCCAGATCGGCCTGCTCGCGCTTGAGGCGTCGCGCCCGGGCGCGCAGCTCGGTCGGAGAGAGGGCCGGCGTGTCGTCGATGAACAGCGAGGCGTTGGCCAGGATGTTGACCGCGGAGGTGAGCCGCGGCCATTCGTCGTCCTCCAGCTTGCCGGTACGTACTCGGTGGGAGTCGATCCGCCCCAGAGACGCCATCATGCGCATCGCGAGCGCATCGCCCGGCATCTCCATGCTGAATACCGCCACCGGGCGTCGGCCCTGGATGGCCGCGTGCTCGGCCAAGTTCATCGCGAAGCTGGTCTTGCCCATGCTCGGGCGACCGGCTACGACGATCAGGTCCGAGGGCTGGAGCCCGGAGGTCATCATGTCGAAGTCGGTGAAGCCGGTGGCGAGCCCCGTGATGGGCTCGTCGCGGCGGTAGAGGTCGTCGATGCGCTCCACTGCCTTGGTCAGCAGTGTCTTGATGGGCTGGAAGCCGCCGCCGCCCCGCTGCTCCTGCTCGGCGATCTCGAAGACCCGGCGCTCGGCGGCGTCCAGGAGCTCGCTTGCGTCCCGACCCTGAGGGTTGTAGGCGTTGTCCGCGATATCGGTGCCCGCGGCAATCATTTGCCGCAGCACCGAGGTCTCCCGGACGATCTTGGCGTAGGCCTTGATGTTGGCGGCGCTGGGGGTCTCTTTGACCAGGGTCCCGAGATACGAGAGTCCGCCCGCGGCGTCCAGCTGCTCCGTGCGCTCCAAGGTCTCCGCCAGGGTGACCGCGTCGAAGGGCTGGTCGTTCTCCGCGAGCTTGGCGATGGCGCGAAAGACCAGCCGGTGCTCGCGCCGGTAGAGGTCGCGCTCCACCACTTGGTCCGCGATGCGGTCCCAGGTGCTGTTATCCAGCATGAGACCGCCCAGCAGGGATTGCTCCGCGTGGATGTTATGGGGCGGGACCCGGAGACTGTCCGTTCCTGGATCGGAGTATTCGGGGTAGTGGGCCAGGATGTCCTCGGGTATTGGCTCGGGCATGTTCCCCTCGGGGGCGTCGGAAGCGGCGCGACCGCACCGACCCAGGGGACGACGCGCGCGATAGCTTTGGAATATCGGAGCCAATACCCGCCTGCGCGCCTGGATCGACCCCCAAAGCGCGGGGACTCAGTGGAAGCGGGTGGGCGAGGAGATTGTGTGCCCTCCCCGGGACATCGGCAAGCGATCCGCGCGGAGGGGATGGGGCGCGCAACGCCAACAGCGCCCGTGGCCGGGCCGAGGCGGCCGACCCAGGGTT